>CAYSDI010000057.1:6391-23966 GCA_964429745.1 uncultured Chitinophagales bacterium
TTCGGGCTGCAATAAGGCCGTTCGGGCCGCAACAAGGCCGTTCGGGCCGCAACAAGGCCGCAAGGCGAGCCGACCCCCCTTCGACCAAAAACCCGCCTAATCCGATTTGTGCCCCATTTTGCCCAGGCTGACTAAAAAACGCTTGCCCATTGGGCCTTTGCGGCCCTTTTCGCTGCCCTTGACGAAGGAGTCAAAGTACATTTTGGCGTAGAGGGAGGCGTACAGTGCGCAGTCATTGTGGCTGAATTTTCGCCCGGCTTGCCGCAACTGCACCGACCGGCTTCCTTGCTCGCGCATGGAGGCATGGGCCACCAGCGAATTCCGGTAGTCCACCAATTCGTCGCTCTCGCAGTAGCAGAGCATCATGGGGCGTTGCGGCGCCCAGCCCAGAAGGGAGTTTTCGCGCATGGCCCGGCGAAACAGAAAGGCGGTGTCGCTTTGGTAGGCTTGCAAAAAACCAGGGCGCACAATGTAAACAGGCACGGAAGGCATGGCTCGCCCTATTTGCCGCAGGGAGTAGTGCTGGCTTTCCACCATGCGCACCAGGGTGTCAGCATACTCGGGTTTCAGGGCTTCGCGCAGATCGGGCATAATGCCATAGGCCTCGTTCATGCCCCAAAGAAGAAAGGGAAAGTACCCCGGCCGGGCGTACTCCCGGTACATGACCTCAGCCTGCACGCCTTCCAAGTCGTAGGCACCGGAAAGCGGAGCGGAAGCCGTAAGCGAAAATTCTCCGGCAAAACGCTCTTCTATCATTTTGTGGGCGGCCATTGCGGCGTGCCCACCCTGCGAATACCCGCTAAGGAACAATTGCCCGTTGGTGCTGACCCCCAATTCGCGGTTGATGCTGCGCACGGCCCGGAGCATGTCCAGGGTGGCCAGCGCCTCGGTTTCCGCGTGATGGTACAAGTGCATGCCCTCGCCCTTGCCCAGGCCGACGTAATCGGGCATCAACGCTGCATAACCGTCGGTGGCCAGCGCCGCAGTAATCACCGCTTCTCCGTGCAGCTCCGTTCCCCGGTCCTTTTCCGAGCGCGAGCCGTGGTTGTAAGAGACTAGCGGAAGCCGCACCCGCTGCTCCAACGGCAAAAAATACAATCCGCTGGCCTGGATCCGGCTGCCATCATGCCAGGATGTCCAGTACAACACCTCAAAAACTTCCACGCCATAACGCACCGGCGAAATAAACTGCGGCACTTTGTTGGCCTTCCAAAGCGAATCAAGGTACGTGCGCGGGTAGGTGGCAGCGTGTTCGTAGGCAATCAACGTCAGCGTATCAGCCTGCGCGGCTGTTTGTTTCGGGCGAAGGGCCACGGCAATCATGAGCAACAGCACCGCAACCCGAAGAGAAAGTATCATGAAAGCGAGATTGAGCGAGGAACAACCTTCAAATGCGCTGCGCTGCGCGAACCATGGCCTCCACCCGCGCCGGATCGGGCTCTGCCGCCCAGTGACCGTCGCGCTTCAGGCTGGAGCCCACGATCCAGGCATCGGCGCTCCGGTAGGCTGAAGCGTTAGTCGGATTAATCCCCGACCCAATGACTATTGGCAGCGAACACGCCGCTCGCACGTCGTCTAACTCAGCCGAGTCAGCCGCAAGGCCAGTGGATGCCCCGGTCAGAATCAGCGCTGATGCCCCGGCAAAGGCGGCTTCGCGTGCCCAATGGGCCAGGGAGAGATCAGCCGTCAGGGCATGGCTGGCGTGTTTCTTGCGCAGGTCGGTCCAGATGGCCACTTTATCCGCGCCAATTTGGCGGCGGTAGCGGAGCAACTCGCCAGCATCGGCATCCATCCAGCCTTCGTCCGCTAAATGCCCAAAGACGAAGGCCTCTGCCCGAATGAAATCCAGCCCACAAGCCAGCGCTACGGCAAGGGCTTCGCGGTTGGCACCGGCCAGAATTTGCACCCCTATGGGCAGTTCCGGAGCTTCGGCGCGCACCGCGGCAGCGGCCAGGGTCATTACCGCCGTAATCTCCGGGCCGACGTTTCGGCGCAGGTACGGCCGGTCGTGCATGTTTTCCAGCAACAGCGCATCCACACCGGCATCGCGGTACAGAGCTGCTTCGCGCGCCGCCTGTTCCGCCAGCCGCGCGGGCAGCGAGGCCTGTTCCGCCGCCGAGCCGGCTGCGGCATAGGGTGTGCCCGGCAGTGCACCCAGGTGGATCATGGCCACCAGGGCTGGACGGCTGGCATTCAAGGCCGGAAAGCTGGGTTGTAGGGCAGCGGTGTTCATGCGCGGGGCACAAAGATACCGGTCCGGATTTGACCAAAACGCCGTGGAGCGACGCGGAAGCCCTTCGCCCGAAAAGGCATGGGAGAAAAGCACAAGAGCAAGGCAACGGCGACGGTCACAAATGGTTGCGGTCTGTCGCCACCTTCGGCGGGCAAAACAGAAACGCCCCTCGCTTACCTCCGTTCCATGAAAGGAAGGGCCGGTGTTTAACCCGCCGACCCGCACCTGGCCATGAATTTGATCCAACACCTCTGGGTAGCCCTTGTGGCAATCGCCCTGTCGCCTACCTTGAATGCCCAGCAAATCGAAGCTGGACAAGCTTCGCAGCAGCCTGCGCCGGCCGCGTCACCCTGGTCAGACGAACGACCCGCCGCTCCCGTGCCCGACCCCATGATGCCCCGGCATGCCGTCTACTTGGAATTGGCTGGAAACAGCGGCGACCGCCTTTCGCTGAATTACGAGCTGGCCATTTGGCGCCAGGAGAAGGTCACGTTTACCGCCCGAACAGGAGTGTTTTACTTTCAACAGCAGGGCTTTTCACCGCTCAACGTGCAGCGCGATGCCGGCGACATGATTTTCGGCATTCACACCATTTACGCTGCGCAATCGCGGCACCGCCTGGAAACCGGGTTGGCTGTAAACATTCGCTGGCAGAAACTCGAGGGAATAACCAATTACCTATCGAGCAACCTGGTAACCGGATCCATAGGTTATCGTATGCTCCCAAAGGATGGCAGCGGCCTGATGTTGCGGGCCAACCTTATGCTGATTCACAACGCGGAATTCAACTGGCTGGAGTATTACATCGAGGGCCAGAAACGCCCTGTCAGTATTATGCCCTGGGCCGGTGTCAGCGTCGGATACGCCTTTTAAGTGCACTCAGCCTAAAACAGCCGTGCAGCGGTGCAAGGTCGACCAGATTGTCCACGAGCGCTTTTACTACAACATGCCTGGCCAGGGGTAATCACCCGAGAGGCACAGGATTACGGTTGGTCCAGGCGGTTTGCCCTGGAAAAAGCAGGCCCTTTCAGGCCTGCTTTTTTATTATCAAAAACTTGCACGAAAAATTTTTAGCCAAGGTAAGTTATTGATAATCATCATTTTATGGCATCCATCCATATCCCGGAATACCCTTGGTTATGGTTACAACGAAACATGTGAGGCCGGGAATCCGATACAATGGTCACGATTAGGACATCTGCTTTGGACAATAGACTGGTTACCCGAGAAACATGAAAATCACCCGATTACTCTTACCTGCCTTAACCCTTGCCTGGGCAACATTCTGCCAGGCTAACACCCTCCCTTCTTTGAATTCGCCGGTTGGTCCCGGGATCTCGGAAGGTGATTCTTCGCTTCGGGCAACAGGCGTTGCGGTATCGCCTTCGCGCTTGCGCATGGCTGGTGCACCTGGCGAAACCATTGTGCAAAAAATTAAAATCACCAACGACACGCCACAACCCAATTCCTTCAAATTGTCCTTTCAGGACTTTGACATGAACGGCATGGGCAAAAGCAGTTTTATTCCTGCGGGCGAAGGGCGCTACAGCCTTGCGCGATGGGCCACCATCAGCCCCAGTTTTGTGGAACTTGCCCCCGGCGAAAAAACAGAGGTGACCCTGACGCTTTCGCTGCCCAACTCCGAAGAAGCCCGCCGCGCAGCCTGGAGCATTCTGATGGTGGAGCAAACTGCCGAAAAGCGCTCGCTTGACCTTCCCAGCCCAGGCAGCGAAAAC
Source organism: uncultured Chitinophagales bacterium (assembly GCA_964429745.1). Lineage (GTDB taxonomy): Bacteria > Bacteroidota > Bacteroidia > Chitinophagales > BACL12 > WGOA01. The sequence continues at coordinate 10,361 of CAYSDI010000057.1, forward strand.
GTAGCTTTTGGTATTGTTCCAACTTTTGCCTTTGGGGTGTTCTTGTACCAGAATCCTCCGAACGTAAGCAACAACCGGGTTGACATAACGGACTTCCGCCTTACCTCTGAAGAAGCCACCGGCAACGTGATTGACTTCAAGATCGAGAACACGGGCGACGGGATTTCGTACTGCACTTCCTACGTGGAATTGACCAACCTGACAACAGGCCAGGAGCGAAAACTTCCGGTCAAGCAGTTCACGATTCTTCCCGAATTAATTCGCGACTTCAAGTTTACTCTACCCTCTGATCTCAGCCCTGGCCGCTACAGTGCGGTCGGCGTGCTCGACTTTGGCCATAAAGAAGAAATTCAGGCCGCAGAGCTCGAATTTGAGATCGCTCCTGAGTAACGCCTCCCGCCCCTCCACCTCCGTCTTATCTCCGTTGCTAAACGGACAATTGCATACCGATCTCTATTGGTACCACTACCGGCCTGGACTACCCTTTCAATTCACTCACTGTTTGTTATCAAAATTTCAAAATTTCATTAGTAAGACCATGAAAAGAATTCTCTTAACCCTGGTTGCAGCAGGTATGCTTTTTGCTCTGCCCGCATCCGCCCAGCTGATCGACGAAAAGGATGTTACGGTCACCATGGACCTTCAGCCTGTTCTGCAGTTGGAAATGTCTACGCCGAATCAGATTGAATTTGTGTTCGACAACATCAACGAGTACTACGCCGGTATCACCCAGTATGCAGGAACCATCCTGAAAGTGAGCTCTACCGTTAGCTGGGACTTGTACGCTGTTGGTCGTTCCAACGGTACCAACGGCCCCGAGTTCTGGGACCAGGTCATTGACTATGGCAACAGCAACATCAACGCCATTCCGGACCTTCCGCTGTCGTTGTTGGAACTGCGCCAGGCTCAGGCAAACAACGGTGCAACGGCTGCCGCCGCTACCGCCACGTTTGCTGACTACAACCAGGCTTTCTCGCAGGCTGCTGTTCCCAGCGCAGGCAACAGCTTGTACGTGAACGGCGGTACCAACACGCCTCCTGGTGTTGACGGCAAGTACATCGCCGGTCACAGCGGTACTGCCGCTCCCGGTGCTGATGCCATGCCCGGTGGTTCTTACCTGATCAACGGTGGAACTGCCTCTGACTTTTACTACGCCGTTGATTACCGTATCCTGCCGGGTCTGCCCGCCGTCTTCCCGATGGCCGCTGACGCCGATGGTGCAACCTTTGAAGACATCGTGACCGTCAACGGCCTCGGCAGCTATGCCGAACCCGGTGTGTACACTATGTACGTGCAGTACGTACTGCTCGAAGACCAATAATCGGAACCAGTAACCAAGTGCCCGCTCCACAACCGGAGCGGGCCCTTTGGTTCCCCGAAGACTCCGCTCTGGAATCAGCCCAGATTCCCCCGTTTGAATAGCCTTGTTGCTCCCGTTTGCGTTTTCTGTTTCTTCCCTTTTGCCTGTTCCCTTTTGTACCCGCATTGACTGCCCCGCTTTGGTTGAACCTCATTGGATGAATCGATCCGTTCCCATCCTGTTCCTTTACCTGGCCATGGCCTGGCTATGTGCTCCGGCGCTCTACGCACAGTTGCATTGCGGCAACGTGGAACTGACGCCGAACACTCCTGTGCAGGCCCTGTTCAGCTTTGATGAATTCCGGGACTACCAGGGCGGGTTGATTCTGAGTAATGTGGCTACCCTAAGAATTAATATTGAAGATCTGGTTGTTCCCGATCCGCAGTGCAGTTGGTCGCTTTCTGTGCTGGTTGACAACAACCCTTCAAGCGGCACCCCGGCTGCCGAGTGGGAAGAACTCAGCCCTTACGGCATCGGCGCCAGCAACAACCCCACCCTGGACATTCTGGAAATGCGCGTGCGGAACAATTGCCAAACCTCTCCACTGGATGGCACCTTCATGAATTTTTCCAACCACGGCGACATTCTCGACATCATTCAAGCCTCCTTGCCAATTACTCCGGCAGGCAGTTGCAACACCAATGTAAATGGAGTTGGCAGTTACCTGACCAATCCCGGCGAGTACACCTTCAACCTGGATTTGCGCATCACCCCCGGTTTTCAGTATGACCCGGGCATCTATATGATCACGCTGCGCTTCAATCTGGAAGAGAACCCCTGATGACAACGCCACGCTTTTTCTTCACCTTGCTCAGCAGCCGGAACATGCTTCCGCTCCTCGCTGCTTTGGCGCTGGTCCTGACCAGTTTCGAAGCTGCGGCGCAAGCACAGGGCATTCTTCAGGCGCAGGTGCGCCACAAGGATGTGCAATTAGAAGAAGGCGAAATTGTCAGCAACATTCTGCGCATCACTAATCCGACTGACCGTTCGCGAAGCTTCTCGGTCACCACCACGGAGCCAGCAGGTTGGCGTCGGCTCAGCCCCCGCGACGTGACGTATACCCTTTCGCCCGGTGATTCCATGTTCATTCCCATTCGCCTGATTCCGAGCAAAGAAGCCGCCGGCGCCAGTGTGGCGATCAACGTGTTGGTTATGACCGACGAAGGGCAGCAAGTGGCCCAGGACTTCTTTTTTGCCCAGTCAGAAAAGCGAGTGGTATGGAACCTTGAAGTAGCTGAGGGGCGAAAAATCTACTTCCCCAGTGGGCAAAACCAATTGGACATTCACGCCTTGTTAGAAAATGACGGCGCTTATGATCAGGACATTTTTGTGCGCGCTACCAGCATTGGGCAGGGCTTGGTCATAGAAAACAAGGAAGCCAGCGAAGACCAGGCCAATGTGATAAAGCTGAGCCCTGGCGCGGACACCAGCCTGACCTGGACTGTGCGCACCCAACAGAATGAGCGCAATCTGCGCAGCGTTTCGGTACTCAGTCACCGGCCCGATCTGAATTTACAAGGCCGCAGATACTCGATGATGATTGAAACTACCGAGCCCCTGCAAAGCGACAGCCTGGGGTATCGCAGGGCCACGCGTGTAGAACTCCTGGAATTGCCCAACGACATCAAAGTGCAAGAGCACAGTTCGCAGGTGCTTCCGCTCATTGTGGAGGGCCAGTACCAAAACATCATGGGCCAGCAGTCGGTATTTGCTCTGAATCTGAACGGTACCATGCCGGTCAACGATCAGGCTTACATGGTGTATTTTAGCCAGTTGATGTTCAGGCAGGTGTATGCCAGCAATCCGTTAACCGGCGCGCCCTGGTACATCGGCTACTTTGATCCAAAATACACGGTAGAAGCCGGCACCATAAATGGTGCTATGTTGGGCATGAACTCCGCCGGCCGGGGACTAAAGACTTCCTGGCAGGTTAATCGGGGGAATCGCCTCAGTGCGTTTTACGTCCGCGGTCCGTTTATCCAGAATCCCTACCACCAGTCGTTTGGCCTTGCTCACCAACTCAAGTTGGGTAAACTGGGCGCGCTGACCACCCGGGTAGGACGCAGCATGAGCACCCTGCTTGACCAGGCCACTAACGTGGGCTCTGCCACCTTAAGCATGCGGCTGGCCGGCAATCAATCCATTGGCCTAACAGGTGCCTACAGCCTGCGGGAAACCAACTTTAGCCCGGACAGCAGCAACACCCGCCAGGGCTTTCTGGCCGGTTTGAACTATTCATCGCATTACTTCAAACGCCGGTTGGCTATCATGGCAGGTGGCCAGACCAATTCCCGCTACTTCGGCAGCGCCAACCTGCAACGCATTTCCGCCAACAGCCGGATTACCTACACCTTAAATCCCTCCTGGGACATTTTCTACGCCGGGGCTTACAACCGCAACTACGTTTACTCCAACACCATCACCGTTGATACCACAGTTTCTGAAAACGAGCAGTCCATCAACAACCTGGTGTTCTCTACGCGAACCAGTGCGGGCTCCATTCAGCCGGGCGCCTACTACAATGTTTTGAATCGTCCCGATTTCGTGACCCACTCCCGGGGTTTGAGCTTTCGCTATTCAGCCATGGAGTTCAACAAGAACTTTATGTTCACCCTGTTCGCCATGGGTGGATACGATGATCCGCGCAATCTGCCCGGCGTGAAAGACTATTTCACTTTCCGGTTCAATACGCTTATGCGCATTCGGACCCTGACCCTGACCAGCAGCTACCAGTACGGGGCCATCTCCTCTTCTTCGCTGAACTACCAGTTGGATCGAGGCACCACGCCGCAGTTCTTTCGGATTTCGATGAACCACCAGCACGTTTTCCAAAACAGACGTTATGTTATGGAGAACAGCGCGTTCTACACCTACAACAACCAGTTCCGCAGCCACACCGTGGGTACCTATCCACGCATTTACTATTTCAGCAATACTGGCTGGCGCTTTGAACTCCAGTTCGGCTATACGTTATCGTCCAACAACTTTGAATCTACCTTCGATACCTATACGGGGCCGCTGGCAGCGCCGGTGGGAGGCGAGGGAGCTGGCCCTGTGGTGAACAACAACGTTGCTTTTGGTATCGGCTTGCGGAAGGAGTTTGGTATTCCCATTCCCTTCGCCAAAAAGAAGGCTGCAACGGCAGCCCTGTTGGCCTTCTACGACCTCAACGGCAATGGATACCGCGACGAAGACGAGCAACCCATTTCGGACGTCGTTATCGGTCTGGGTAACTACGAAGTCATGACCGATTTGCAAGGCCAGGCCGCTATTCGCAATTTGAACATCGGCACGTATCGCTTGACGGTGACGCCGCTAACGCGCCAGGAAGGTTGGTTTCCCAATCTGCCCGATTCCATCAACATTGGCTTCAGCGAGATCCAGTACATCCCCTTTGTTCGCGGTATTAAAGTAACCGGAAACGTATACGTGAACCGCCAGCAAATTGCAGTGGCCGATGACAAGCTACTGGACCTGACCAACATCAAAATCACCGCTACCTCAAAAGACGGTGAGCGTGATTTTCACACGCTCACCGATCTGGAAGGCAACTTTGCGTTCTATCTGCCCAATGGTACGTATCGTCTCTCTATGGACGAATCCATCCTGGGCAGCCGATTCCGCCTGGCGCAAAACAACCTGGAGATCACGTTGAAAAGCGGGGTGGAATCTATGTACACCTCGTTCTACATCACCGAGAAGGAGCGCGAGGTGAAAGTGAAGCGTTTTGAGGCGGAGGTACCGGTTATTCGCCCAAACAACGATTAGGGCAAGCCTTGTTTCGCCTCGTTTCGTTTAGTTTTTGTTTTGTTTCGTCTCGTTTTTGTTTCGTCTCGTCTCGTTTTTGTTTCGTTTCGACTTGTCTCGTTTTGTTCTGTTTCCGGGCTTTTTAGCAATGCCCTAAAACCCGGTTAATCAATTTTGAGGAAGGTCTTGCTGACGCCCTCGCCCTGCGCAGTTTCTACGCGAAGCACGTAGGTACCTGCGGCCAGGTTACTCGTTGGCAATTCATGGTGCGAACCTTGGGCCAATAGCAAGCGGCCCATCCACACCAAACGGCCGTCGGCACCCAGCACCTGAGCCCAGGAATCCAGCAGCTCGGTGCCCTGCCAATAGACGTGCAGGTTACCGGTAGTCGGAACGGGACCAACTTGCAGGGAACCAGCCCAAGCCACATCCAGACCGCTTGCGCTGGAAACAACAATCGTAGCCGCGCCTGTGCAACCGTTCGGATCCTGTACGCTCACCGTGTAAGAACCCGGCGTAGTTACGGTTATGGATTGCGTTGTTTCGCCGGTAGACCAGAGGTACAGCGATCCCGGATTTCCCGCGTCAAGCACCAAACTGCCGCCGTGAAGCAACGCTGTTGCAGGGAGCGGAATGGTCACTTCCACCGCGTCAATAACAACCGTATCATAACCTATGCATCCGGTAAACGGATCGGTTACCAGTACCGAGTAGACGCCTTCAAAGAGGACCGTAATTTCTTCTGTGGTTGCGCCGGTGCTCCAGGCATGATCCATGCCCGTCATTCCGGTGGAAAGGGTCACGCCCTCCTGGCGACACATTTTCTGATCATCGCCCAGGTTCACGGAAAGGCTTGAGCTCACCACGATGATGCTGTCGCAGGCCGTAGCGCAGGCATTAGACGCCATGGCCCACACTAAACCGGGCGCTGTAGCACTGTAGACCAGTACGGTAGTTCCGTCGTGCCAGATTACCGAAGTTACCCCGCTCAATTCTGGATAAATGTCCAGGCTGAGCATACCCGGGCAGAGGCTGGTATCCGCGCCGAGGTTCACGTAGGGCACGGTGTAAATAGAAACATCATAAGTTAAGGTATCCGGAGGTCCCCAGCCGTGCAGCACGGCCGTAGCGGTATAAATGCCCGGCGAACCGTACACGTGGTGGCCTTCCAAAGCATTCATTACGTTGTCTGAACCCGATGCGGGATCGCCAAAATTCCAGAGCACTGAGTCGGTTTCGGCCAGATCCTGTACCGTAAAGTGCGTAGTGTCTGCCTGGCAAACACCGCTGCTTTCTATCCAGTTTGGCGCAAACAGGTACGGAGGAAAATTTGGGCTCGATAATTTGGCCACTCCGGATCCGAGGTTCATGGCATTGTCCACATAGCCACACGCGGTTCCAGCCAAGTCTGGTTGGTTAATCACCGAGAGAAAGCTGGTCCAACTGGCCATGTAAATCTTGCCGTTCGGGGCCAGAGCCAAGCCGCCCGGCTGTGCCACGGAAGGCACCGCCACAACATCTCGTGTGGTGGGAATTATCGCGTAATCGTTGCTCGTCAGATCATACTGTACCAGCGCCGGATCGGTAACGTGGGTAGTCACGTACAGCTTGCTGGAATTGGGACTAAACTCCAACCCATAGGCCCAGCCATCCTGCATCAGCGTCAGCGGTTCGGAGACCACACCAGTGCTGCGGTCAAAACGAAACAATTCCGCTTTGCTCTGCTTGAAAATGGCCGCTGCAAGCCAGTTGCCGTCCGGGCTGAATTTCATGAAACCGATGGAATTCTCCGGAATCATGCCGTGCACGCTGCCTACGTCACTCAGCACGGGCGCGTCCAAACCTGTTGGTGTCAGCAAACGTGCTTGAAACTCGTCGTTGCCAAACCCGTGGGTCACAATCCAGATGTCTTGGTTGTTGCTGTGTTTATAGGCCGTGATTTTCTCGGCAACCGGGTCGCTGAGCGGCACGTCTTTGACAATCACATCACCCAACCCGGCATTGGCCAGCATGTCTACAATGGAATACGACAGGCCGGGGCTGCCTCCCATGTGGTACGCCGTAAAAACAAAATAAATGTTATCCGTCAGCGGTTGTCGGATAATCATCGACGATTGCGACGCCGATGGGCCGCCCGCAAGCCCTGTGCCGGTTGGCATGGTGTTGTGGTTTCGGTCCCAAACCGTTCGACCATCCGTATAGAAGAGCAAATTGCCCCAGCCATCGCTGATGCTGGCCGTGCCCTCTATGGTGTTGGTCAAGCCGTCGGTCACCACGCTGGGTGTCGAGGCAGAATGGTCAACTCCGGCATACTGCCCGAAGTACCAATTGGCGGTTTCTAATTGAGCCGAAGCGGTGACTGCGCTGCTCAGGATGGCAACCAGAAGCGTACGCAGTTTTATCCCCATGGGTAAATTTTTTGTGTTGTCCGTTTAACACAAAATAGGGAATGACTCGTCACAGAGGTAGTGTTTTTGAAATTATTTTGCTGAAAATCAAGTTATTATAAAGATGTTTCATACAAAATCGTATGAATCAAAACCGCCATTTTTCTACGTGCATTGATAGCAACGAAGTAGCTGGGTTCGTTAGCAAGGCCGGTACCAAAACAACCGAACCCGGCAAGTGCCGGGTTCAGGGAGTAGGATCGTTAGATCCTGCTGAAAGGAAGGTAAGGCGCACCTTTGCGAGCACAGACCTCAGCGGTCGGTAGTTGCAAGGGTTGGAGGTCAGTTCAAAGCGACCACGAGGTACTTAGAAACCTTCCAGAATTCCTCGGCGTTGGTTATTTCCAGGCTGGAGTTTTCGTTCTTGTCGCCTTCGATCATCTTGTAAGAACCCTGGGGGTGGAAGGTGATCAGTTCGGGCTTAGAAGCGGCCAGCGGAATGGTTTTGGTTTCGCGGATGTCCAGCGGGCGAAATCCTTCGTCGGTCAGGCCTTCATTCAAGGTCGAAGGGCCGATCAGGCGCGTGTCCAACAAGCCCTTTTCTTTGAGTTCTTTCCGCGTTCCGGTGATCATGTAGGCTTGGTTCATCCGGTTGGTGGTCTTGGTCAGAGCCGTGCTGGTGGCGACAAGTTCCGTGCGGGTAGCTTCAATGGTCTGGTCGCGCTGGCTCAGGCTTTCCACTACGCTGTCCACGCGGCCAACGAGGTCAGCAATCTGTCCGTCCTTCTCCATCATGCGGTCTTCTAGCGCCTGGATTTCTGTCCAGCGCGTGTCGAGTTCGTTGTTCAACTCCTTCACTTTCTTGCGAAGGCTGGAGGCTTCTATGCCCGAAGCGCTCAATTTCTTCTCCAGCTCCCCAATTTTGGTGCGGTTTTCGGCCAGCACGTTACCCAAAACGCTAATGTCGTTGATGACGGCTTCGCGTTGGCTTTCGGTCAATTCGCCGTCTTGGCTCAGCGAAAGAATTTGCTCTTTTTCGGAGATGGCGTTCAGCGTATTCTCAATTTCCTGGAAGGAGCTGAGCATGTCGTTGATGACGGAATCGCGTCGCTGAAGTGCAATTTCGTGATCTTCTAAGGTGACTGATTGGTCAGCATTGCCCTCGGTACAACCCGTCCACACGGCAACTGTTGCAAAGGAGGCAAACAGCGCTGCGAAGCGGATATTGCGATGAAAATTCATGATGATTCTTTTAAAGTTTTCGAGAGGTTTGATCCGGACATGGGTAAGCGATTGGCATGCCAAATTCACAAACCATTGATTACCTTACATATTTGCATAGTGCCAGAAACTATGTGATTGCAAAAAGCAAAAACTGCAGGCCAGAATCGCAGTTTGCAAGGAAAAAGGCGCTGTTGCTTGCGTTAAACCTGCCGCGGTACCCCCCTACTCCTCTTCCTTCTGAAGCAACCGATAAATGGTAGAAGGGTGAATGTCCAGCCGCTCCGCAACGGTTTTGACTTTTCCTTCGTAGCGGTCCAGAAAATGGCGAATGATGCGCTCAGTATAATCTTTTAAGGTGCGCTCTTCGCTCAATTCGCGCACCAACACATCGCCGCCGCCCAATTGGAGATCGTCCGGCTCAATAATGCCGTTGCCACAAAGCACCGTGGCCAATTCCACCACTGCTTTTAATTCCCGGATATTTCCGGGCCATGGATAGGCCTTCAATGCTGCTACTGCACCGGTCGAAAGCCTGACCGGCGCATGGCCCTGGCTTCTGGTGTAGGCATCCGCAAAATGCCGGGCCAACAACAGCACATCTTCGCCCCGCTCGCGCAACGGCGGAAGATCAATCGGGATGCCGATAAGGCGGTAGTACAAATCGCTGCGGAAACGCCCTTCCTTGACTTCCGCGCTCAAATCGCGGTTAGTGGCCACGATCAGCCGCGCGTCAAAGGCAATCCGCTCCCGCCCGCCGACGCGAACCACTTCGCGCTCTTGCAGTGCCCGCAGCAACTTGGGCTGAAAATGCAAATCTGTTTCGCCGATTTCGTCCAGAAACAACGTGCCGCCATGGGCCGATTCAAACAGTCCTAGGCGCCTTTCTGATGCGCCCGTGAACGATCCCTTCTCGTGGCCAAACAACTCGCTTTCCACCAGGTCGCGGGGAATGGCCGCCATGTTCACCGCAATGAACGGTCCTTTGGCGCGAAGGCTATTGTAGTGAATGGCTTTAGCCACCAGCTCCTTGCCGGTGCCGGTTTCGCCCGCCACGACTACATTGATGTCGGACGAAGCGGCCTTTTCCATAAAAGAAAATACCTTGCGGAGAGCCGGGCTATCCCCGATCATGCTGCTGGAGAACGCGTACTTTCCCCTCACTTCTTCGTGGAGGACTTCAATGCGCTCTTCCAGCTTTACGCGTTGCCGCAGGTGGTCAACCACGCGAAGCAGCCGATCGCGCAGATCGCGCTCCTTGACCAGGTAATCAAACGCTCCCTCGCGCAGCAACGCCACAGCCGTTTCCACCTTGCTCTGCTCGGAAATCATAATGACCTCTGTTTCCGGGCTGCGGTTTTTGATTTTGGGCAGCAGTTCCAGGCCTTCCATATCGGGCAGGCGATAATCCAGCGTGATGAGGTTCGGGTTCTCGTAAAGCTTGTCCAGGCAGGCGCGTCCCGTTTCGAAATTCCGAATATCCACATCCGGGTAAATAGAAAGCGCCTGGGCAATCAGCTTGCCATAGAAGGGATCATCTTCGACCACAAACACCAAAAAACGCTTGGAACGGCTCATCCGGACAATTTGGTTTTCTCCCATTCCGCGGCCACGCGAAGCGCCGTGGTATGCAGCATCGGTTGCAAGCGTCGGCAGCGGTTGGCGAGTGCTTCGGCAGAAGCTCCGGAGGCTGCTTCCGCTTCCAGGGCCCGCAATGCATCGGCCAATTCTTCAAAGCCCAATTGTCGGGCGGGCGCGGCCAACTTGTGCGCCGCAGCGCCCACGGCTTTGCCATCGCCAGCATCCAGGGCAGCGTCCCAATCTGCGCGGGTTTGCTCCAACCTTTCCAAAAAGAGTTTTAACATATCCGCCACAAAATTACCGTCTTCTCCCGCCAGTGCACGCAAAGTTTCCAAGTCCAGTTTGCCCGGATCTTCCGGGCGAAGGGCCCCGTGGCCTTGTGCCTCCTTGCCGGCCGCCACCAACCGCTCAATCAACTCCAGAAGCGCTCGTTCGGAGAAGGGCTTAGCCAACATGCTGTCAAACCCGGAGGCGCGGCAAGCATCCTGTTCGGCTTCCGTCACGCCCGCCGTGATTGCCGCGGCCGCAACGCCGGGGGCCAGTGCCCGTATGGCGCGAAGGGCTTCGTGCCCATCCATGCCGGGCATGCGCACATCCAGCAGCACCACATCCGCGGGTTGGCGCTCAAATGCAGCCAGCGCAGCAAGGCCGTCAGGCACAATTTCCGCCTGCAGGCCTGCCAATTGCGCCTGCAAGAGCTTTCGGTTGAACGCTTCATCGTCTGCGGCCAGGATGCGCAACGACCGGAGGCGCTCGCGCAATGCGACCAGTTCGGGGGGGGCATAGCCGGGCGTTTCGTTGCCCGGCGAGGCTGGGGCATAGCCGGGCGTTTCGTTGCCCGGCGAGGCTGGTGCGGGGCCGGGCGTTTCGTTGCCCGGCGAGGCTGGTGCGTGGCCGGGCGTTGCATCGGCCCCAGAGCCCGCAACCAACTCAGGCTCCGGTTGCGGAACTGGCCCTGCTGCGCCTTCAGGTGCCACACAAACCGGGAGCGGTAACTCTACCCGAAAGAGGCTGCCTTTTCCCAGGGTGCTGTCCAGCGTTATGGTTCCGCCCATGCGTTTAATCAGATCCGTCGTGATGGCCAGGCCTAAGCCCAAGCCTTCGCGGTAGGCACCCTTTTCCTCGCCGCCTTGCCGGAACGGCTCAAAAATTCGGTCGCGATCTGCCTCTGGAATGCCGGGGCCGCTGTCTTCCACTTCCAGGATTAGGCGAAACATTCCATCTGCCATGGGTTGACCAGCAGCCCGGAGCCGCACGTGCCCTTGCTCGGTGAACTTGACGGCATTTCCCGCCAGATTGAGCAACGCCTGGCGCAAGCGCAGGCGGTCGCCTTCTAACCAGGGGGGCACCTGGGCGCCCACTTCCTTCTCCAGATGAACCGCTTTGAGCTCCGTGCGCGGTTGAATCAGGGCAAGTACTTCGTCCAACAGCACCGAGACCTGCAGAGGCTCCCGGCGCGGCACATCTTGAAGGGAGCTCTCTCGAGCATAGTCTAAGATATGTTCCACCAGACCGAGCAAATGCGAAGCTGCATCAGAAATGGTGCTGGCGTATTCGCGGGCTCGGTCGGGGAGCCGAAGGTCAACCAGGCGCTGTGCAAATCCGCCGATAGCGTGCAAAGGCGTGCGAAGTTCGTGGCTCAGATTGGCCAAAAAAGCCTCGCGGGCGCGAACCAATCCTCGCTCCCGTTCCAGCGTGCGCTGCAAGGCCCATTCCATGCGGTCGCCGCGGCGGAACAAGTAAATGAGCCCGGTAGCCAGCAGCAGTAGCATCGCTGTGGACAAGATGCCATACAATAAAATCATCCGGTTTACCTGCTCAGACTTGGTCCGACTGGCCGCCGCCAGGGCTTCCGCTTTGCTAATGGCTGATCGGTCCACGCGATCCAGCCAAAACTGAATGGCTTTGCTCAACTCCGCGTCTTCCTGCACCAGTTCCAGCGTGAGCTTGCGGCGGGCAACTTCGCGGTTCAATTCTTTGCGGCGGGCAACATCCAACCGCTCTTCAATAGCCGCAAAATACCCGGCTTGTTCCTGGGCAACCGAATTCAGGGCGTTGATTTCTTCCTCAAGGACGCTGCGCTTTTTTCGCCGGCTTTGCACCGCGGCTAAACTGTCAGCGGGCAAACGTTGCGCTTCGTTAATCATTTGTTGAACGCTGCCCAAAGAAGCCGATGAACTTCGCGAAGCCAGCTTAACCCAATCGTCCAGGATAGAATGCCGGGCATCGATCAACCCTCGCAACGTGTCCAGGTTTGGGCCTTGCGCGGGTAAATCCAGACTGAGCAACACAGCATCCAGGTCTTTGCGCGCCTTTCCGTATTGAAGAAGGTCTTCCTCGCTCTTAGTCAGGGCATAGCGCATGACCGAGCTGCCCTCCTGCACCAACAAACGCCGCATTTGTTGCACCTTCAGCAGCTCCCTGTCAGGCTTCGAGATTTCCTCCAGTGCATCCACTGAACCGCGCAGGTTGATGTAGGCGGTGAACATGACCCATGGAACGCTGAGCATCAGCAACGTAATAGCCACGATGGCTGCAGTCCGGCCAGCGCGTTGTTGCTTGTGCCGGCGGTCCGCATCCTCCGGGACTGTGGAACCCACTATTTCTCGTTTGCCTTCCCTCAAAAGGGGGGCATCCGGCTTTTCCGGTTCAGGCATGGACGGAAAAGATACGAATGGGGCCGGGAAAGTGAGGCGCGCGGGGCGGCCTCAGTACGTGGCCATGCCGGGGTCAATCTCGCGGGCCCAGGCCAGGATGCCGCCCTCTAAGTTGTAGAGGTTGCCGAAACCATACTTGCTCTCCAGCAGGTTGATGACATCCGCGCTGCGCACCCCGCTGCGGCAATGCACCACCACCCGACCTTCGGCCGGGATGGCATCCAGGCGATCCTCCACTGTTGCCTTGGGAATGAGGGTGCCGTTTAAGTGGGCAATTTCGTATTCGTAAGGCTCGCGCACGTCAATGACTACGGGCGGCTCGCTGCCAGAAAGCCACTCTTGAAGCGTCTGTACCGTAATGCTCCGTGTGGTGTGCGTCCGGGGTTTGGTCGGGTTGATGCCGCAGAACTGCTCGTAATCAATCAGGGCTGTTTGCCTGGGCGAAGGGCCGCTCAACGGGTTTTCGGGATTGGCGCGCAATTTCAGGGTGCGCGTTTCCATTGACGCCGCATCCAGCAGCATCAACCGCCCTACCAAGGGCTCGCCCACCCCGCTAATGACCTTAATGACCTCATTGGCCTGCAGACTGCCGAGTATTCCCGGCAGCACCCCAATTACGCCGCCCTCTGCGCAACTCGGAACCAGGCCAGGGG
>CAYSDI010000058.1:0-17867 GCA_964429745.1 uncultured Chitinophagales bacterium
TTCGCGCATGCGCGAACTGGACGGCGCCAACTTGACGCTGACGTACGGAAAACCGTTCGGTTTGATGAGCGCCAGCCCATCGCGTTCGCCGGTGCTGTAGAGGATTTCTATACCACTTTCAGGGGCCCAAGTTTTCATATAAATGCGAAATGGTTGCATTTGCATGCGCACATCCGATTCGCTGTAGATGAGGTCCCTGCCAAAGCGCTCCCAGGCTTTCATTTTGTAGCTGAGCTGGCGCGTGTTTTGAATGGCGTCCAACATGCCGGTGATGATGCCGAGGGCGGAATTGGCGCTGAGCGGGGTCAGGTTTACTGGAAACGAGCCTTGCGGGTTCAGGTTTTTTACGTGCAGGCCTCCCGGGGCTTGGCCTTCCTGGGCAGTTGTTTCCTCTAAACCTGCCGGCCCGAGCATGCCTGGCTGTGTCCAAAGACTGCTTTTGGCAGAGAGCATAGTCAGGGAAGCGACTAGCAGCGAAACGCTTAACAGCGTTTGGCGGCCAGGCCGGCGGCGGCGTGGCTGTGCAGCAACCCCGGCTTGGTCAGGGTTGAAAAAACGGTTGGGGTGTTGATGATCAGAAATATGGGCCATGGCGGACGAAACCTGTTGAAAAATACCGGTCTAAAGCGAATTTTCCAACAGCCAGAAGCCGTGGTCAGTTCCCCTTGGCCGTATCCCGGACGGTCATGGTTTCGTCATAAGTTCGGCGGTCTGGCTACCTCGGGCTTAATCTGGCTTCGTCTGGCTTCGTCTGGCTTCGTCTGGCTTCATCTGGCTTCGTCTGGCTTCGTACCTTAGTCGGGCCCTTCAGTTGGTCTGCGGTGCCCATTTCGCCATGCCCCAACCAGCCCTTCCCCCGGACTATTTGCGCTACCGCGACGCCCTGCAACATGAGCGCCTGCCCTTGGCGTGGCTGGATTTGGACCGCTTCCACAACAATGCGCGGTCGCTTTTGGCGCGCTCGGGGCAATTGCCGATTCGGCTGGCCACAAAATCGCTGCGTTGCCGAGGGGCTTTGGCCTATGCCATGGCCCTGGACAAGCGCTTTCAGGGTTTGTTGTGCTACCACGCGGCCGAAGCGGCCTGGCTCAGCGGACAGGGTTTTAATGACCTGGTGGTGGCCTATCCCACGCTGGTACGGCAGGATCTAGAGGCCGTGACACAGCGGACCGCAGCCGGTGCCCGCATTGTGCTGATGGTTGATCATCCGGATCAATTGCAGGCGGCGGAGCGCGCTGCAACCAAATTCGGGGCAAGGCAGCCAGTTTGGCTGGATTTGGACTGTTCGGTGGCCTTTCCGGGACTTTGGTTCGGGGTGTACCGCTCGCCTTTGAGGGAGCGCAAGGACCTGGAGCGCATGGCCAAGGCTTTGGAAAGTTGTCCACATTTGTTTTTGGAAGGCCTGATGGGCTATGAAGCGCAGATTGCGGGGGTGGGCGATGCCGCGGCCGGCAAAACGATCATGAATGCGGTCATTCGCGGGTTGAAGGGCCTGTCACTGACGCGCATCGCCGATCGGCGGGGGGCGGCAGTCGAGCACTTGAAGGCCATGGGTTTTGGACCCCTGCGGGTCAACGGGGGGGGCACCGGAAGCCTGGAAACGACCCAAAAGGAGCCCTGGATCACAGAGTTAGCGGCCGGTTCAGGTTTGTTCGGTCCGCTGCTTTTTGATGCGTACCAGCAGTTTAAACCCGAACCGGCCGCGGGCTTTGCGCTGGAGGTGTGCCGAATTCCAGGCCCGGGAATGGTCACTTGCCTGGGGGGGGGCTACATCGCTACGGGGGCGGCAGGGCCGGAAAAGCAGCCCAGGCCTTACTTGCCCGCAGGCCTTTCTCTTGTGCCGCGCGAGATGGCGGGCGAAGTCCAAACACCGTTGCGCGGGGCTACGGAAGCCCTTCGCCCGGGAGATCCGGTCTTTTTCCGCCATGCAAAAGCCGGGGAACTCTCCGAGCACTTTTTGGAGTTTATCGCCATTAGTGGACATTTAATCACAGAGCGTTGGCCAACTTACCGGGGAGAGGCTCAATGTTTCCTCGGATAACCCTTACCTTTGGCCGTCGTTTTAGTCTAAGGAACTTCCAGAAGCCTCTATACGTCAAAGGTTACCCACGCACTTGCAGAGCTTTCTATGAACATTTATCAAGCCGTCGAATCCATCTTCGCCGACATGGAGCATTACCTGTCCAAATTGGACGATTCACGGTATGCCCAACCTTTAGACGTGTTGTCGCATTCTTCTGCGGGGCAACACACGCGGCACGTCATTGAGTTTTTTCAGTGCCTCCTCGAACAACGGCTTACGGGAACGGTCAATTATGACAAGCGCATTCGCAATACGCTGATTGAACAGCACACTGGCGTGGCCTTGTCGGCCATGCAAGGCATCATGGCCGATATCCAATCTGTCGATCCTGAAGAAGGGCTAAAATTGGAAGTGGCCTATGACACCGCCTGCCAGGACTGCTTCTGCGTAGAAACTACGTTTGAGCGCGAATTGGTTTACAACATCGAGCATGCTATCCACCACCTGGCCATGATTAAAATTGGCTTGCGCGTGGCTGCACCAGAATTATCCCTGCGGGCAGGTTTTGGTGTTGCTCCTTCAACCGTCCATTACCAGCAACAAGGTCCGGCCCGGTGAGGAAACCGCTTCAGCGCTTCCCCTTTTTTATCCGGCTGTTCAACTGGGAGTATTGGCCCTTTAATCTCGTCTACCTACCGGTTTTTGTTTACTATGGTTTTTTAGCCCTACGCGCGCGCTCTCCCCTGTTTTTTACAGCGGCCAATCCCGGCATTCCCACTGGTGGGTTGGTAGGGGAGTCTAAGCGCGACATTTTAAACATGTTGCCGCCAGCGATGAAACCGGCTACGGTTTTCGTGCCCGCTGATTTTACGCAGGGCCACTGCCTTGCTGCGGCTGCGCAAGCCGGCATAAGTTTTCCTATGGTTGCAAAGCCGGATATAGGCGAGCGCGGCATGTTGGTTCGCATTTTAGCAGATGCGCCTGCCCTGGAAACTTTTCGCCGCCAGCACCCGGTGGATTTTTTGCTCCAGGAGTACATTGCCTTTGAAGAGGAAGTGAGTGTACTGCATTTTCGATTTCCCGGTGAGAAAAAGGGTAAGATAAGTTCCATTACGTTAAAGGAATACCTCAACGTAACCGGCGATGGCCGGCAGACAGTGGCGGAATTAGTCGCGGCCAACCCGCGAGCCCGCTTGCAGGAAGCTTCGCTTCGCCAAACCCATTCAGCGGTGTGGAACAGCGTCTTGGAAGCAGGTCAACATTTGCGTTTTCACACCATTGGCAACCACAGCAAGGGCTGCAAATTCCTGGACGGTCGCCACAAGATCAGCGAGCCGCTGCACCGCACCTTCGACCAAATAAGCAGCCACCTGAACGGCGTCTATTATTGCCGTTACGACATCAAATGCGCCAGTTGGGAGGCATTAGAAGCCGGCCGCGATTTCAGGATTCTTGAGATAAACGGAGTCAAATCTGAGCCCGCCCACATATACGACCCAGGCTATCCAATCTTAAGTTTTTACCGGGACATCCTCTGGCATTGGGGCGTGATTTACCGCATCAGTCTGGCCAATAGACGCATAGGTGTTCCTTACATGAGCACCGCTGAAGGAATTCGTCGGCTCCGTGCGCTGATCGCTTACCACAAGAAAGCTGCTGTTCAGTCGGTGGTACCCGTCGGCATAGGTTTATGTATGTTAGCGGCCTGCGCCGGCAACACCGCTTACGAGGGAAGGGCTTCCGGTTCCATGCGCGACGGCAAGCGCCAAGGTACCTGGACTGGGGTGCACTTTAACGGCAGTACGGAGTGGGAGGGAACTTACGTGAAGGGCGTCCCGGAGGGATCCTGGACCACCTGGTACCCGGAAGGAGGAGTTTTTGAAACGTTTGAATTCCGCGACAGTTTGCGACAAGGCCCTTACCGGGCCTTACATCCGGATGGTAACCTGCTGGAAACAGGCGCGTTTGACCGGGGCCAGAAAAGTGGAGCCTGGGAGCGCTATTACCCGGACGGGACGTTGCATCACAAGGCGGATTACTTGGCGGGCCAGAAACAAGGATTGGAGTTGTCTTTTTACCCCAATGGCCGCAAGGAAAGCCAAACGCGTTGGACCGGCGATACTGGAGAAGGCGTGGCGTTTCATCCCAATGGAGAAATTCGCTACACGGGCCAGTGGAAAGAAGGAAAATCGCACGGTTTGTGGAGACATTACGACGAACGGGGAACCTTGCAGCGCGAAGAGTTTTATCGGCTTGGCGAATTGTTGTCCGCCAATTAAGGAGGGCTCAGCCGTAATTTTTCCTTTGATCAACGCTTCAATCCGCTACACCGATCCGCTCCTTCAATCTACCTCATTGGTTTCTACCGGCTGTCCCGCTGCTCCTAGTTTGATAGCCCTGCGCTTGCGCCGGTCGGCGACCAAATCGCCCAATGAATCAAATTCCTGGCTGTAGAACAAGCCCACGCCGGTTTCCGCAATGTTTCGCCCGGAAACGACATCGTAGTCAGGGCGCTGGAAGGCCTTGATGCGGAAACGGCCATCGGCCGTAAGCGCGTATTCAATTTCGAAATCCCCCGCTACGTTGTTGTTTCGGCCGGTCAGCTCGGTGGGATCCTGATTGTCGCCTAACCCAAAATTTCCCCCGATGTTCACGTAGATCCGGTTGTCAAAGAAGCGCTTGGACAATTGTACCTGAAGTTCCTGCTGGGTCAATTCCTCCTCTGCACTTTGGTAATTTCTATATGAAATATCAATATCAACACCGGTAATGAGGTAGTCGGAAACCCAATCGCTTACATACACCGACAATTGCTTAGCGACGAATTCCGACACCGAGCTGCTGGCGCCGGATAGCAGTGGAGAAATGCCGCTTTCCTGGGGAATGAAGCGGTTAACCACCAGCAGGCCAAAGACTTGTTTGTTCAATTCATTTTGATCGGCCTTGACTTCTTGAAGGCGGCGTTCGAAAATGCTCGTTCCGCCGCTTTGCCCACTCTGCATTCTAATGTCAAACGAAATGTCAGGTGATTCCAGAGAACCGCGCAAAGAGAGGTAAACATCAAAGTTGATGAGTTGTTGGGCTTGTTCAACTTCCTGGGGTGTCATGGACGCTGCAAAGTCACTGACCAGATCCCATTGGGAGGCCCGGGCGGTGTACACGGCATCTACGTTTAGGATAGCCAGATAGGGATCGCCGGTCCAGGTGATGGAACTGCCCGAAGTGAGCCGAAAATCTTTGCTCACCAGGTCTTGCAGCGAAAAAGTATACGAACCTTCACTGACTTGATAAACACCATCCATGGTAAAGTCACCCAATGTGCTGATCTCCAGGTGCAGGCTTCCTGTTCCGGAGGCCTGGAGCCGGTCTCCAAGAAGCTCCATGGTTACCTCGGCATCTTCGGTCACGTCCACATAGAAATCAAATCGGACACGCCCGGTGTTCCGCTTTGGCTCGGTTACTTTGCCGTTCTCCGGAACCGGTTGCCGGAAGCGCACAAACGAACTTCCGGAGCTGATGCTCGGACCGTAAGTTATGGGCACCACCAGCGAGGTGCCCTTGTTGGAACGAGCATAAATGCCAATGAGAATATCGTTCAACGGGCCATTGATGTTGACCCTGCCGCTGCCGTAGGCCGTGCCAAAAAATTCCGGATTGCTGATGCGGTCGCTGTTCATAAACTGCATGTTATCTGTTGTGATCTGCAGGTTGTCGAATCGCCAGGAGTCCAGCCGAGTATAGGTAACGGCCCCTTCCACCGTACCGGTATTTCCTGACTCATCAAAGAGCGAAGCGGGCTCTATGGTCAGGCGGCCCGGCGCTAATTTCAGCGAAATAGCCGGTATTTCATAGCGAGAATTCGTATAAATAAGTCGAAGGGCCGCATCCGCCAGCGCGGCCTCGCCGCTGAAAACCGGGTTCTCTAAGGTGCCGCGAAGCTGGATGTTCCCGCTCAGGTCACCCTCGAGCTGGTCAAACAAGTTCTCCAGGTAAAAGCCAAGCGGGTTTACCGGCAATCGATCTATCCGCACATCGGCTTCAATGTTCCCACCAGGATTTAAGTCAAAGCTGCCCCGCGCCCGGACGTCGCTGCCTTCCGTCATGGCCAGCAAAAAGTTCAGCTGGTTTTCCGGTCGTTGCATTGAAGCATTGAGCGTAACCTTTCCCAGGGGCAGTTCATCCAGGGCAAATTCTTCCATGCGAAGATTCGCGGCAAATCCGAGGTTGGACAACACGTTGGAACCAGAAATGCGACCGTGCAGAATACCTTGGAGCTTCATTGGATTGAGGTGAAATGCCGTCAGCAAATTGCCGATTTTCACCGAACGAAAATCCAGGTCCAGCCAGGAATCATAGCCTTCCTTGTTGAGGCTGCTCAGCGCAATCTCCTGCTCGCCGTTCGTCAGCGTAAAGTCCTGGGCCACCAGTCGTTTATAGTCATAAACCAGCGAGTTGTTGGGGCTGATGTCCCAGCGTTCATCACGGGTGTAGATTTCTGAAGGCAAAATGGAGATGCGGAATGCGCGCGGCTCAGCGGTGATGGCGCCGGCCAGGTTCAGACGATCGGGGTCTTCGTCACGGCCCACCATGAGCCTGAAAAACAAACTGTCGTTTTGGTAATCGGCTTCCAACACGGTAACCGGGGTGCTCATGCTGTCTCCAAAAACAAATGATTCGGATCGGGTAAAGAGTTTGAGGCTGTTCTCTGTAGACTGCACGTCCACCACCCAACTTTTTGCCAGCATTCCGCCGTATTCAACCTCCGGAAACTTGGCCCGAAGATCAAACGCAGCGATCCCCGTGCGCAGGTTTCCTGAAATCGACGCATCCCGAACCCGGCCGAGTTCTGGGTCCAGCAGTTTTAAAAAATCACGGCTGTCCCGGATGTTGATGGCAAAGGTCAGGTCCTGAGCGGGAACCGTTGGATCGTAGGCAATGCCAGCATTCGGAAAATAATGGTTGATCAGTTGCTTGATGGCGTCCGGCATTCGCGACAGGGCAAAGTCCCCTTGGAACGAGGCATTAAACAAGTCCGCTTCCAGTTCCAGACTTCTCCTGCCATCTCGTTCACTGGCCAGCAACGTCAGCGAATCGAGCGAATAAGTCCGGTCTGCATCGCGAAGAACGAGATTGTACAAACCGCCCTGCCCGAGCACCGAATCGATGTTATCGCCCACCAGGTTCAGCACCAATTGGCCTTGCATGCTCAAGGGTTCCGGCACCAGTCCGAGGGCAAAAAAGTCCATGTTGCGCACTTCGGATTGAAAATCAAAGACAGGCAACTGCTCGCGCAAGTCAATAGTTCCCTGAAAGGTCTGGTCAAAATTGGGGTCCGCGGATTCCAAGGAACCGGAAAAGAATCCCTCTTGCATTTGGCCATCAAAAACCAGGTCTGTGTACTGGTAACCCTTCACCACCAACGATGACACATTTGCTTGCAGATCCGCATCTAAATTCCCCAAACCAAACCCATTGGACTTGCCCGTACCGGAAACCGCCGAGCGAACCGTCACCGTGCCGAGCCAGTCGGGCCGCCCTGTCCAGCGTCCCAGATCAAAGCTGGTTAAATCAAGATTACCAGAATATGTTACAAGATCGAGCTCCGGCTCAACCTTCAAGTTAAGGTCGGAATTGACACTGCCCAGGGCGGTGTTGACCTCCCCAAACGCTACAAAGTCGCGCGGGAACCCAGTGAATTCGCCTTTGGCCCGCAAGTTGCCCAGTTGGCCCAATGCCGGGGGAAGGGTGACTCCAGGAAGGAGCGAGCGCAGTTCCGAATCGCGAGTTACCAAATCTGTTAACTTGAATTCAATAAAAGTCTCGTCGGCATCCGGAAGACCGGATACGTCAAAGCGGCCGAGCAACCGACTGTCCTGGCCAAACGTCAGGGCCAGCTCCCGACCGTGCAGGTCGTTAACATAACCATAGATATGGCCGTTAATCCCGATTGTTCCGCCCAGCAAGGTTAAGTCCGGGGCAAAAAGTTGCAAGTCACGCGTGCTGATCTTACTGTCGCGAAACCACGCGTCTATCCGGACATTTTCTTCAAAGGAATCAAAGTTGTTGAACGTGCCGTATTGGAGTCGGATGGTATCGGTAATGCGGCTGTCCGGTGTTTCCAGCACAAGACCTTCCAGGTGCAAATCATAGGGCGTCAACAAGAGCGATGCTGATAACTTGGACAATTCTGCCCCGCTGTGATCGCGAGCCCGGATATCGCGGATCATGCCCTGGATAGTATCCGTATGAAAGGTGGTGCGCCCAGTGCGCAGAAAAATATTCTTCACGTCCAGGTGCGCATAGTCCAGCCCGTTTTTGGGCAATTTGCGCGCGTCATCGTAGCGGAAACGGCAGTTCTCCAGCAGCAGCTCATCGGTGGTGTAGACCCAGCCGCTGGTATTCAATCGCGGCGTGTCCGGCGGCGTTCCCCAGAGCGGTCCCCGCGCTGAGTCAGGCTTAAAAAAACGCACATCCAGGTCGCTGAATTCCACCTTTGAAGCGTGCAAAATTTTAGCAGAAGGGTTGGTCCGGCGCATCAGCACCACCAAATGCGGGATGCCAATGTCCATGTACGTTCGCGAGTTGTGGTCGCGGTACTGGAAGCGGCTGTCGCCCATTTCCAGGTCGCCAAGCCCGAGTTGCCAGGCCTTGCCCTTTTTCTTTTTGGTGCCGGTCGAAGGGTCTCCTGGCTCTGGATCGGCATTGGTCACCGTTGGCAGCGCAGGGTCCTTGCCCGCCAAACGCGCGGTGAACTCTGAAAAGCTAAACGTAGAATCGCCCAACTCCCTCCGCATCACAAAATGCGCCCCGCGAATGCGGACGTGCCGCACCAGCAATTGGCGTCTAAAGGGATTAAAGCCATCTATGCGCGCCACAAGTTCGCGGGTGTAAAGCAGTGTGTCGCCGTTGTAATCGGCTACATACACTTCGCCAAAAGCAAACTTGCGCACAAAGCGCAGCCTGATTTTCTCTATCCGCACCTCTGTGCCGCTCTGGTTGCTGGCCCAGGCGGAGGCGCGGATGGCGGTCCATTGTTGTACAGCCGGAATTAGAAATAAACCGTATAATATTAAAAGGAATAAAATAATGACCACTATTCCTCGCCACATCAGGTTGAACGTCCATTTTCCTAATCGGGAGAATAAACCTTTCCTTTTGCCGGGCTCATTGGCTTCGGCCTCTGTGGGTTCGTGTTCAGGCGGATTAATGGAGACCGTCATGAAGGGGGCGGGGAGTGGGCGTCCGGCTTACCTTTGAAGGCGAAGATACCGATTAACCGCTCGCAGCACCTGCCCGGTACCTTGGTAAGAGACCTTCAAACGAGCCCTTAGAGTTGACCCTGCCCTTGCATGATCCTTTACCCGCATCGGGCCCAGTTGTACTCGGGCTGGAATCTTCCTGCGACGACACCGCAGCGGCAATCTGGGACGGCAGCAAGATTCGAGCCAACCTCATTGCCGGGCAAGCCGTTCACCAGCAATACGGCGGGGTGGTGCCGGAATTGGCCAGCCGCGACCATGAAAAGCACATCGTGCCCTTGTTGGAGGCCACACTGGCCGCTAGCGGGCTGAGCCCCGGGTCGCTGGATGTGGTGGCGTTTACGCGGGGGCCGGGCTTGCTGGGCAGTTTGCTGGTGGGTGCATCGTTTGCCAAAGCGCTGGCCTGGGGGTGGGGGCTTCCGCTTATTGGCGTGCACCACATGAAAGCCCATGTGTTGGCGCATTTTATCGAGGAGCCCTTTCCTCCGTTTCCCTTCCTGTGCCTGACCGTTTCGGGCGGCCATACGCAGATTGTGCGGGTGGATTCCCCGCTGGTTATGACCGTGCTGGGCCGTACGCTGGACGATGCGGCTGGCGAAGCGTTTGACAAGTGCGGCAAATTATTGGGCCTGGATTATCCGGCGGGTCCGCTGGTGGACCGACTCGCTGCGCAGGGAGACCCCGACCGTTTTGCCTTTGCCCGCCCGGATATGGCCGGTTTGGACTACAGTTTTAGCGGCCTGAAAACGTCGGTGCTTTACTTTTTGCGCGATCAAACGCGGCAGATCCCGGATTTTGTTCAGGCCAATCTCGCGGATTTGTGCGCCGGGATTCAGGCCAGCATCGTATCTATTCTGCTCCACAAATTTGCAGCAGCCGCCGAGCAAAGCGGCCTGGAACACCTGGCTTTGGCCGGTGGCGTCAGTGCCAACCGGGGCTTGCGACAGAGCCTGCAAGCACTCGCCGCACGGCAAGGTTGGTCCGTTTATCTTCCCGATCCAGCCTATTGCACCGACAATGCCGCCATGATTGCCCGGGCCGGAGCTTTTTTGTACCAGTCCGGCCAGCGCGATGCGCACGATCTGTCTGTGGAAGCCCGGTTGCCCTGGTAGCCACAGTTGTCTTTAGGTATTCTCTGCGTTTTCCAGCCGTTTAGGGTATTTTAGAAGGCCAAATGCGTTTAAAATACCTGTTTTTCGCTGTTTTTCTTGCCCTGGGCACCTGGGGTCTGTTTCGCTTTTTGCCCCTTGATCGGGTTGCACAGGAATGGGGAAATAGCCGGCTGAGCAACGGCCATTCCGCCGCGCAGCACCAGCCGGGCGTGACGGGTGTCCCCCCCCGGGCCCCCGACTTCATGCAATGGGCGGCCGACCGGCGCACGGACCCGGCCACGGGTACAGTGCCGTCGGAACGGCTTTGGAAGGCCTGGCGTTCGCTGCGCGACCGCGGGCTTCTGCCTGAGCGCAACCTTCGCCGCAGCGCCTCAGAGCTGGCGTATACCTGGCAGCCTGTCGATGACCGTCTGGCCTCGCTGGCGGTGACGCAGATTGTCGCAGATCCAGGTAATTCACAAGTATATTATTTTTGTACGGGCGAAGGTTGGTTCAATGCAGACGCTGTGCGCGGAGCCGGAGTTTGGAAGACGATCAACGCCGGCGTGGATTGGCAGCAACTCCCGTCCACCGACACGCCTCTTTTCTGGTATTGCCAGGACCTGCTGGTGCATCCCGAAAGCGGAGATGTCTACGTGGCCACGCGCACCGGCGGCGTGCAGCGCAGCACAGACGGCGGCACTACCTGGCAGCAAGTGCTTGGCGCTGGAAACGGTTCGCTGCGCAATTCCATTTGCGACCTGGAGTTGACCGCTGACGGCGGTCTGTTTGCGGGTATCGGCATCTTTGAAACCGATGGCTTGTACTACAGCGACAGCGGCGATCCGGGCACTTGGAGCAAGCAAACCAACGGCTTTCCCGGAACGGGCATTTGGCGGGTCGAAGTGGCTACTGCACCTTCGAACGCCAACGTAGCGTATGCCGTGCCGCTGGCCACGGACTACCTCATTGACGGGGTGTACCGTACCCAAGACAGAGGGCTGACCTGGACTGAAGTCAATAACCCGGGCGGGGACCGCGAATTCGCAGCTAGCCAGGGCTGGTACGATCTGATCCTTGCTGTGGATCCCAACGATGAAAACACGCTGGTGGCCGGCGGTCTGGACACCTGGCGCAGCCGCGACGGCGGAGACACCTGGAAGCGCCTCACGAGCGGGCGTCCGGACAGCCTGCTGACGCGCTACATGCATGTGGACCAGCACGGCATTTTCTTTGCCAATTCCGACACAGTTTACTTCACCAACGACGGCGGCATTTACCGATGCGACAACTTTAGCGCAGACAATCCGGTCATCTACGAGCGCAACCTGGGCTACAACACCACCCAGTATTACGCCGCGGATTTGGCTCCTGCTGCTGGCGATTTTCGCCTGCTGGGAGGCACACAGGACAACGGCAGCCAGGTTTCGTTGGGCGAAGGGCTCAGTTCGTTCAAGCCGGTGTCCGGGGCCGATGGCTCCTACTGCCGCTTCGATCACCAGAACGGCGATCGCTTTTACACCTCCAAGCAATTCCAACCGATTTACCGCTTTCAGCAGGGCGGTTTTGAGCTGCCCGATACGCTGGATAACCCGCTGGTGACCAACAGCAACCTGCAGTTCATCAACCCGATTGAAATGGATCCGAACGATCCGCAACTGCTTTACCAGGCCAGCAGCAGAGGAGTCCAGCGCCTTGTGGGGGCAGCTACTGCTAAGCCAGAAGACTGGGCGCAGGCTAGTAAAAACCTGGGCACGATCACCGCCATCGGCATTTCTACTGTTCCTCCCAACATCGTTTTTGTTGGCCGTAATACTTCCAATGCTGAAATCCTGCGCCTGAACAATGCGCACCTAACTTCACTGCTCGATCCTGCATTGCCCACCGATCCCAACAACAACATTCCCGATTCCAGCCCACTGGGATCGCTGACGGCCACCAGTATTGCGGTGGACCCTGTGGATGCCAACCACGTGGTGGTGACCTACGGCAATTACGGCGTTCGCAGCGTCTGGGAAAGCCGCAATGCGCTGTCCGAAACGCCTTCCTGGACCAATGTTGAAGGCAACCTTCCGGATTTTCCGGTCAACTGGGCCATGCTTCACCCGGGCAACAGCAATGTGGCTTACCTGGCCACTGACTTGGGTGTTTGGTACACTGACAGCTTGAACGGAACCGCCACTGTCTGGCAATTGAGCAGCGCGTTTCCCACTGTCCGAACCGACATGATTCGCTCGCGCACCTCGGATTGGACCATCCTAGCGGCTACCCATGGCCGCGGCATGTTTACCGCTGCGCTGGATTCGCTGGCCTTGTTCAACGATTTGGACTGGCAGGAGCGGGGTCCCAACAATGTAGCGGGGCGAACCCGTGCGCTGCTGATTGACCCCAACGATCCGACCGGTGAAACGGTATGGGCTGGCAGTGTTTCCGGCGGGTTGTGGCTAACGCGCGGCATTAGTGCGGTGGGTTTGCCTGCGATTCAGACTTCGGTATTGAGCTGGAGTGCAACACCCAACCCTTTCCGGAATAATGTGAGCTTGAACCTGCATTGGGATTATCCCGGCGCTGCGAAGGTTACCCTGTACGATTTGAACGGCCGCGTGCTGGCTCAGTTGTTTTCCGGCGTCCATGCAGCGGGTCCGCAACGCCTGGTTTGGGAGCCTGGCGCGGACGTTCCTGCGGGCGTTTACTTGGCGGTGGCTGAAACCGGTGGTCAGCGTCAGGTGCTCAAATTGTTGCATCAACCCTAAAACTTGCCGAGATTGCTCCGCCGCTGTGGTCTGCGCAAAGGCCCTTCGCCCGAAATGGACTGGTTCCGTTACACCGGCCTGTTTAGATCGGGTTTTGCGCCGTACTTTTGCGCCGTAATTTCAGTTTTCTATCCATGAGTAACCGAGAAATCCGCTATCGCGATGCCCTGCGCGAAGCCATGTCTGAAGAAATGCGCCGCGACCCCAGCGTGCTGCTGATAGGCGAAGAAGTGGCCGAATACAATGGTGCCTACAAGGTGAGCCAGGGTATGTTGGACGAATTCGGACCCAAACGCATTATCGATACCCCGATTTCCGAGCTCGGTTTTGCCGGTATTGGCGTTGGAATGGCCATGAATGGCGTGCGGCCGATCGTGGAATTCATGACTTGGAACTTTGCTCTTTTGGCCATTGATCAGGTGGTGAATGCTTCCGCCAAAATGCTGGCCATGTCCGGCGGTGCTTTTGGCAACCCCATTGTGTTCCGGGGCCCGTCGGGTTCTGCTGGCCAGTTGGGCGCCCAGCACTCGCAGACCTTTGAGAGTTGGTACGCCAATGTGCCTGGCCTCAAGGTGATTTCGCCTTCCAATCCCTATGATGCCAAGGGCCTGTTGAAGTCGGCCATCCGGGACGATGACCCGGTGGTGTTCATGGAGTCCGAAGTCATGTATGGCGATCCGGGCATCGTTCCGGAAGAGGAGTACTTGATTCCGATCGGTGTGGCCGAAATCAAGCGCGAAGGCAGCGACGTGACCTTGGTGTCGTACAACAAAATGATGAAGGTGGCGCTTGCCGCCGCCGACGAATTGGCTAAAGACGGCATCTCTGCCGAGGTGATCGATTTGCGCACCATTCGACCGCTGGATATCGAGACTATTCTGCGCTCAGTGCGCAAGACCAACCGGGTGGTGGTGATTGACGAGTCCTGGCCTTACGGCGGCATCTCTGCCGAAATTGCCTACCGCATCCAGCGCGAGGCCTTTGACTATCTGGACGCTCCGGTGCGCCGGGTCAATGGTGCAGATGCCTCCATGCACTACGCTCCAAACCTGGTTGCCGCCTACTTGCCGGATCCCGGCAAGGTGATCAAGGTAGTCAAAGAGAGCCTGTACCTGCCGAGTTGATCAAGGGGTTGTTTCCCTTTAATCCAGCAACAAACTGTAGTTGTAAATCTTGTAAGGATAGTTCGGGTAGAAGCCTTCAATGGTTGCAGTACCCTTGCTGTTTCGGATCTGCGATTCCACCTGTTGCGGGCTGGAGACTGGTTCGTCGTTGACCCCGGTAATGATGAATCCGTCCGCAATACGGGTCCGTTGCGCAAGCAATCCTTGACCGATTTTGGCCACCTTGACGCCGCGTTCAATCTTGAACCTTTCGAGTTCACTTTTCTCCAAGGCCTGGAGCGTCACACCCAGCGTGGAGCTGCTCGTGACTTCTGGCTTGCTCACTAGCGAAGTGCTTTTGTCTGCATTCTTGAGGGTCAGCGACGTGCTGCGCTCCTTGCCTTCACGCAGGTATTCCACAGTGACCTTATCGCCAGGCTGGTACTTACTGACCTGTTCCTGCAACTGCGGGAAGCTCGTGACCTTGTAGTTGTTGATTTTGGTAATGACGTCGCCCACGCGCAACTCCGATTCCGCCGAAGCTGTACCGGGAATGATTTCGGAAATGTAGACGCCGCCGAGGTCTTCTTTGTTCACATCAATGAGCACCCCGAGATAGGCGCGCTGCACGATGCCGTAGTCCATCAAGTCAACGATGACTTTGCGCACGATGTTGACCGGAACCGCAAACGAGTAGCCGGCAAAGGTGCCTGTTGGGGTGGCGATGGCGGTGTTGATGCCGATTAACTCTCCGCGGGTGTTGACGAGTGCTCCGCCGGAATTCCCGGGGTTGACTGCCGCATCTGTTTGGATAAAGGACTCAATGGCTGGCTGGTTTTGGCCGCGGCTCAGAATGTTGATGTTGCGGCCCTTGGCGCTGACAATGCCTGCCGTCACCGTGCTTTCCAGTTCAAAGGGGTTGCCTACGGCAAGCACCCATTCGCCAATGCGCACAGAGTCTGAATTGCCAAAAGGCATGTGAGGTAGGGTCTGGGTTTCAACCTTCAACAGCGCTAAATCCGTAGAGGGATCACTGCCAATTAACTTCGCCTTAAGTGTCTTTTTATTGTATAAAATAACTTCAATTTCGTCAGCATTTTCTACTACGTGGTTGTTGGTCACAATGTAGCCATCAGACGAAATGATGACTCCGGAACCCGACGCTTGCCGGAAGGGCTGTTGCTGCTGAGGCATTTGTTCCTGACCGAAGAAATCGCGGAAAAAGAAGTCCAGATTGTTATTACCACCGGAAGATGTTGCGGTGTAAGTGGTCTTAACGTGTACAACAGCCGGGGTAGAAAGCGCCGCCGCCGTGGTAAAATCGACGGGTTGGCCTGGGCTGGCCAGGATGGGTGAGCCATATCCGGCCAGGCGGGTGAGGGGGGAGGCAGGCGATTGGGCAGGAGTGGGTTCCGGTTCCAGCCAAGTATAAAGACCCACAGCCGAAGCGGCGCTAACCAGCCCGACGAAAGTCATCGCGATGAGTGTTTTCCAATTCATAGGTCGTTCAACGTTGATTTTGCTTCCGGTAATGCCAACAACGGCAATTTACTTTTAAGTTGTACTTTAGACCAGCGTCTTTAACAGTATTTAACGCCAATTTTCAACGCCAGTTTTTAACGCCAATCAGTAACGCCAATCAGTAACGCCAATCAGTAACGCAGAAAGGCACGTTCTTGTTCTCGAGAACCGGCATCCTTGCTCATTCCCGTCTTTTTCTCTTAC
This sequence comes from uncultured Chitinophagales bacterium, assembly GCA_964429745.1. Lineage (GTDB taxonomy): Bacteria > Bacteroidota > Bacteroidia > Chitinophagales > BACL12 > WGOA01. The sequence continues at coordinate 15,955 of CAYSDI010000058.1, forward strand.
ATTCTACCGCATTCTCCCGCTGCCATGCTGTTTGAGTTTACCAAGTACCAAGGAGCTGGAAACGATTTTATCCTGCTGGATGATCGCCGGGAATTTTTCCCCCTTGCCAATCAAAAATTGGTCCAATTGCTTTGCGACCGGCATTTCGGTGTCGGGGCGGACGGCCTTATTCTGCTGCGCAACCCATCGCCACGAGGCATTCAGGAGGGCAATCACGAATCGCGGATTCCCGCTTTTGCCATGGTCTACTTCAACGCGGACGGTAGAGAGGGGTCCCTTTGCGGCAACGGAGGCCGATCTGCAGTCCATTTTGCCGGCAGTTTGAACTTGGTGAACGCCTCGCCGGGCTCCAAAACCAATTTCATAGCGGCTGATGGCGTGCATGAGGCGGAGTTTTTACCCGGCGATCGCATTGCGCTGGCCATGCATCCCGTAGACAAATGGCAAGAATTGCCGGATAGTTCCGGTGGAAGGGCTTGGGTGCTCGACACTGGTTCACCTCATTTCGTCTGCTTTAGCCCTGACACGCCCGAACTGGATGTTGTTGCACAAGGCCGCGCCATACGCTATTCCGCCCCGTTCGCTGAAAAGGGCATCAATGTCAATTTTGCCGGGCCGGGTGCGGGAAGTGCTACAGACCCGATGGTCATGCGCACCTACGAGCGCGGGGTGGAGCAGGAAACGCTGGCCTGCGGGACCGGCGCTACCGCCGTAGCTTTGGCACAAAGCCTCCTGAAGGACACCACGGGCGCGCAGACCGTTGTGTTAAAAGCCCCAGGGGGATTGTTAGAAGTTCACTTTACCCGTCAAGGCTCAACGTTCCATTCCATCAGGCTGATTGGTCCTGCCGCGCCTGTTTTTCGGGGAACCTGGTTTGACGAAGCTTAGCAGATCCCTTTTCCTGGCCCCCCCGACAGAAACCCTCGCACGAACGATGATCAAGTATTACCGAAGAATCGACAATCGGATCGCCGAGATCGATGGGCCTCAGGAGGACTGCTGGATCAACGCTTATCCGCCCTTCGAACCCGATCAGTTAAACCAGCTGGCGGAGGCCATCAATGTACCCTTTGACTTTCTTGGCGATTCCATTGACATCAACGAGCGCTCGCGCTACGAAGAAGACGACGGCGTGCGCCTGATTGTCATCAATACACCTATTGAAAATTTTGATGTTAAAATGACCGATACGGAAGCGGATTACGTCACTATTCCGGTTGGCATCATTTTAACGGACTCCTTGATTGTAACACTTTCTTCGGCCCAAAATCCCGTGCTGGAGTGGTTTGTTCACAACGTCATTAAAAACCTTCAGCCCAACGAACGCCATCGTTTCGTGCTGCGCATTCTGGAAAAAAACACCGCCTATTTTCTGCACTACCTCAATGAGATCAACAAGCGACGCTACCTCATTGAAAAAGAATTATACAATTCAAGCCGCAACCAAGAACTCTCGCGCCTGCTGAACATTCAGAAGTCACTGGTCTATTTTGCCACCAACCTCCGGGCCAATGAATTGCTCATGATGAAAATCAAACGGGGCAATCTGCTGCAGTTTAGCGAGCACGATGAAGATTATGATATATTGGATGATATTATTATTGATAATAGTCAGGCAGTTGAAATGTCCAATGTTTATGCTAATATCCTCAACGGCACCATGGATGCTTTCGCTTCCATTATTTCGAATAACCTGAACTTGGTCATGCGGCGGTTGACCTCCATCACGGTCATTCTGATGATCCCCACGTTGATTGCCAGTCTTTACGGCATGAACGTCCGGCTGCCCTTTGCGGAGCGATCTGGTGCCTTTTTTATGGTGTTAATCCTCTCGGGTTTCATTTCGCTGCTCCTGTTTTTTGTGTTCAGGGCCAGGCGTTGGTTCTAGTAGGGGCTTGGTTTGCTGACGCTAG
>CAYSDI010000058.1:17967-23312 GCA_964429745.1 uncultured Chitinophagales bacterium
TGCAGGCAGGCACTAGGTGCAGGCAAGGACTAGGTGCAGGCAGGCACTAGGTGCAGGCAAGGACTAGATGCAGGCAGGCACTAGGTGCAGGCAGGGGGGCAATTCGCCTGGAAAGCGCAAAAAATGGCTTGTCTGGTAACTTTCCATCATGTTTTTGTGTTTCGTAATACGTATAAAATCAGCACGTTAGTGCTTTGTGCTCCCAACTTTGCTCCGTACCTTTAGGTAGAGGCCTGAGTTTTTTCCTCCGATCGTACTCCTGTTTTGTCTACTGGCCTGAATTTTGCCCTAGAATTTGACCGCTTACCTGCACACTTCAATACTGCATGAGAATTTCCTCTTTTCTGTTCCTCCTGTCGCTGCCCCTCTCTTGGATTTCTGCCCAAACTCCAAGCCTTTCCTTGCAGGAAAAACTGCAAAAACCAATCTATGTGGTGCTGGATGAAGAGTTTGGGGAGGACTACAATACCCTGATTCAGGAAACCCTGGCCACTTGGTGGGTGCTGAGCGAGCATCAGTTTATTGAAAGTTCTGAAATTCCCCTGCTTCGGGAGAATGGTAACAACTTGTTTCTTATGTTGGTCAAAGGCGAAGGCATTGATGCCGATATTCGGGAATACAAGCACGTGTTGACCCTTGCTCACTTCGCCCGCGAGGGTCGTTACCGAAATAACATTACAGGGGTTCCGCTCGATCTGGAGTCCACAGAAAATGCCCGGATCACCTTAATTCACGGCATGCGGTTGCTTCAAGAGAAGGTGCGCTTCGAAATAGCTAAAGATGCCGGGGAAGTCGAAGATCTGGATTCCTGGCTGGAAGCCCGTCACGACCGAATCAAGGCTTCTACGCTGGTTCTTTCCCGTGAGTTTGTCGACATGGAATCCTCTGAACTTCCGGAGGTTTACAGCGGCAAAGTAGATTGGGTGAGCAGCAAGGATTTTGAAGTCCTCCTGCAAGCCCCGCAGCCAAACGTAGCTTATGCTATGGTTCATGGGTATAAAATTCCCGGTGGCTATGTTATAGAGAAATCCATCATTGAAAGCCTGAGTGGCGAATTGCTCTATTTTGCCACAGCGGGCAGTCCTAATGCGCAGGGAAAAATGTCTAAAAAGGATTTTAAGGCGCTGGACTGAACTGTCAGCGGACTGCGCAGTTGAATGTGCTGTGATCGGACGCTCACGAGGCTCGCGACGCGCGCGGCGCTTACTGTTGTAACCCTTGAATCAGTGCCGATGCAGCCATGCGTTTTCGGCCTTCAGGTTGCAATTCCAAAATCTCCAACCAACCCTCGGCGGTCTTGTATAACCACCGATTCCCCATAAGCAAGCAAGCCCCTGGTTGTGCCTGTTCAACCGCCACCATATCTTTTTCTATATTGATCCAGGCACTCTTTTGCTCCGGGTCGGTCAGCAACCTGCTTCGATGCAACAATGCCGGGTCTGGTATCGGTTCGGCTGGCAGACAGCTCCGGTATATTTTAAGGGTTTTTCCTTGCCAGGTGGTCCAGGCAGCGGGCGAAGGGCTCAGTCCCCGAACGACGTTGTGCAGGTCTTTAGCAGAGCGGTTCCAGTCAACCTGGCAATCCTCCCGAAAAATCTTTGGAGCGCTCGGGTAGTTTCCGCCTTGGGGCTGTGGTTGGCCACTCGTCAAGCCCTTCGAAATTTTTTCAACACTCTGACAGACTAATTCCGCGCCCAGAACCATCATGCGATCGTGCAGTTCGCCGGTTGTTTCGTCCGGGCCAATGGGCAAACGCACCTGATCAAGCAGGTCGCCAGTGTCGATGGCATGCCGCAGCAAAAAGGTGGTCAGGCCTGTTCCGGTTTCGCCGTTCATCACAGCGCGGTGAATCGGCGCGGCGCCCCGGTAGGCGGGCAACAGCGAGGCATGCAGGTTGATGCTACCCAGCGGCGGCATGTCCCAAACTGCTTCGGGCAACATCCGAAAGGCCACAACCACCTGAAGGTCTGCCTGCCACTGGGCTAGTTCGCGCTGAAAGTTCGGGTCCTTCAGGTTGGTCGGTTGAAGCAGCGGCAAACCCTTTTGCACTGCATAATTTTTTATGGGCGAAGCCTGAAGGTGCAACCCCCGACCGCTTGGTTTGTCCGGTGCCGTTACCACACCTACCACGTTCCAGCCCGCCTCAACAAGCGCTCGGAGGGGAGCCACCGCGAAATCTGGCGTTCCCATGAATACCAAACGAAGATTGGGATTGCGATTCAAGCAAACATACTTTTAGTCAGGGTACAACAAATAAGGCCTGCGCGCCTCGCGAAAGGCTTTTAGGCCTTCAGACCAGGATCCGCGAATAGCATCTTCACTAAGACCAGCTTCCAATTGGAGCCGTAATTGATCCGTGCCGGCCAGACGGTCAAAGAAGCCATTTTGCAGGAAAAAGGGCTTGCCTAGTTGACGGCTTATAAATTCATGGTACACAATTAGCGGACCGAGCATTAGTTGCTCCTGATCGCGAAGTTCTTCGACCGAAATACCTTGGAAACTGGTGCCCAGGCAGGCTTGCCCTTCTAAAAACGGATGTGCCGAACCGGGCCCCGGTGTTGGGGTAAATTGAAAAGCTCCTATGCTAAATTCCGGGTGACCGAGCACTTCAAATGGCCACGGAGTACCCCGGCCTACGCTAACGACGGATCCTTCAAAAAAGCAAAGTGAGGGATAGAGCAAAATGCTGCGCTCGGTTCGTAAATTAGGGGAGGGGGCGATAGGGGCAACATACTTTTTTTTATGGTTCCATCCCCGGCAGGGAATCACAGTAAGATCTGCCTTCACACCGTTGGCCAGCCACCTTTCGCCATTAATCATTTGGGCCAGTTCGCCAATGGACATACCGTGCACCACCGGGATGGGGTGCATGCCCACAAAGGAGCGGTATGCCGTATCCAAAATTGGACCGTCAATGTAGTGCCCATTGGGATTGGGCCGGTCCAGAACCAGCAGCGCCAGACCTTGCTCTGCGCAGGCTTCCATGACTAAATGCAGCGTACTGATGTAGGTGTAAAAACGGGCCCCTACGTCCTGGATGTCAAAAATCAGCAGGTCCAATCCCAAAAGTTGCTCCGGTGTGGGCTTTTTGTTTGCCCCGTACAGCGACGTTACCCGCAAATGGGTGCGGTCATCCAGGCCATCGTGCACTTCGGCTCCGGCATCTTCGGTGCCCCGAAAACCGTGTTCCGGCGCAAAAATGACCTGTATTTGTTGCCCCAAGGCAAGCAACGTGTCCACCAAATGTTGCTGGTCAATTCTGGAAGTTTGGTTCACCACCAGCCCGATGCGCTTTCCTTCAACCAGCGCCATCCAGCGACTCGTCTGGTCGGCTCCAGTTTCTAGACGCTGCATAGCAAAGCCTTTGTCTAACCCCGCACCACCTTTACTAAGCGCTGAAAACCGAGGATCCACCGAGCTGTCTTTGACAGGCGCAACAGAAAGACCCGACGCCCTTTGGGCATAGGTTGTCTGGAGCGAAAAAAGGAATAGGCAACAAAGCAGCAGCTTTGGAATCAGGCGGGCAATTGGCATAGATTGTTCATTTTTACAGCGCAGAGCTTGCGTTTACTACTGCGGCCTGCATCGGCTATGGGTAAAGCGTCGGCTAGCGCACCCAGCGGCAAGAAAAATGCCAGTTTATTCATAAAATTCCCACAGCCGCTCCCCTAATGGCCAAATATCTGCAATTGTCCGACTTCGCAAACCGGGTTTATCCCCAACTTTCCCGAATCCCCGCTTGAAACTCGCCTGGTTTATTACCCAGCGCCTGGCGCGCACGCGTTCAAAAGCCTTTTCCCGGCTCATCATCCGCATCGCGACGGTAGCCATTTCGCTCAGCCTTGCCGTCATGATCATTACCAGCTCGCTGGTCCGCGGTTTTCAACAAACCATCAGCGACAAGGTGTATGGCTTCATGGGCCATGTGTTGATTACCCAGCTGGACAGCCGACAGGATCGGCAAAGTTTTGACGACCTGCCTGTATCCTCCAACCAGGCCTTTTACCCGGTGCTGGCGCAAATGCCTGGTGTTCGCCACGTCCAGGTTTTTGGTCGCAAAGCGGGCATCATCAAAAACGGACAGGACATCGAGGGCATCATTGTCCGGGGGGTGGGGCCCGATTTTGACTGGGAGGCTTTTAGCCCATTTTTGGTCGAAGGGCAGCCGTTGGCCGGAGCAGCGCCAGAGGTGGACAATGGCATCTTGATCTCGCGCTCCACCCAAAAGCGCCTTGGGTTTAAAACCGGCGACGAGTTAGCCGTGTTTTTCATCGATCAAAGCGACGAAGGCAAATTCCGCCAGCGAGCCCGCGAATTCGTTGTGTCTGGCATTTACCACACTGGTCTGGAAGAATACGACAAACTTTTTGCCCTGGCCGACATCCGCCACCTGCGCCGCATCAACGGCTGGGCCGACGACGAAGTCGGCGGATTCGAAGTGTTTTTGGACAACGCCGACAACCCTGCCGCGCTCCAGGCCTGGACCGAAATCATCGACGAAGAAGCCGGACCTTTTTTGAGCGTGGCCAGCATCCGGCAACTGGAACCCAACATTTTCGACTGGCTTAATCTGCAGGGCCAAAACGAAGGTATCGTCCTCACGTTGATGATGATCGTGGCCGTCATCAACATGGTTACCTCGCTGCTGATCCTTATCCTGGAGCGGACCCACATGATCGGGGTGCTCAAAGCTCTCGGCGCCGGCGACTGGGCGGTTCGGCGCATCTTTCTCTGGCACGCGGCCTGGATCATCGGTATTGGCCTGTTTTGGGGCAATGTGCTTGGTCTCGGCCTTTGCCTGGCCCAACAAGAGTTTGGCCTGATCCGCCTCCCGGAAGAGTCTTATTACGTGACCGAGGCGCCGGTTGTCATTGAGCCTTTGCGTGTTTTGTTACTCAATGTGTTGACGCTGGTGGTATGCACTACCTTTTTGTTGTTGCCGAGTTGGCTGGTGACGCGCGTCAATCCCATTCAGGCATTGCGTTTTGACTAGTGTTGCTTTCGATTTGCCGCATCTTTTCAGGGAACCGGTGTCGTTTTTGTCTTTGTGGGGTTCGCGGACTGGTGCCGTTTTTGTCTTTGCGGGGTTTGCGGCCCTGTGCCGTTTTTGTCTTTGTGGGGTTCGCGGACTGGTGCCGTTTTTGTCTTTGCGGGGTTTGCGGACCGGTGCCCCCACCTCCGCATGGGATGACACGCGCCGGTGGGGGCACCGGTTCCGCAAACGCAGCCGCAACCAAAGGGTCGGGGGTACTGGTTCCGCAAACGCAGCCGCAACCGAAGGGTCGGGGGTACCGGTTCCGCAAACGCAGCCGCAATACCGGAATGGGCACCGGTTCCGTAATCAA
>CAYSDI010000059.1:0-19293 GCA_964429745.1 uncultured Chitinophagales bacterium
GCGGTACATGCCCTGACAGGTTGTTAGCCCCGGAAACTGCCCGCCATGACCCGTTAAGCCCTTCGCCAGAAACTGCCTGCTTATGCGCTACGGATTTGTCATCGACAACAGAAAATGCATCGGGTGCCATGCCTGTACAGTGGCTTGCAAGTCGGAGCATGATGTGCCTTTGGGGGTAAACCGCACGTGGGTCAAGCAGGTCGAAAAGGGCACCTTTCCCAATACGCGGCGACTGTTCTCCGTCATGCGCTGCAACCATTGCACAGACGCGCCCTGCGTGACGATTTGCCCCACACAAGCGCTATTTATTCGCGCGGATGGCATCGTGGATTTTGACAACCGGCGTTGCATCGGCTGCAAGAGTTGCATGCAGGCATGCCCCTACGATGCCTTGTACATTGACCCGGAAACGCATACCGCCGCCAAGTGCAATTACTGCGCCCACCGCGTGGACCTGGGCTTGCAGCCCGCCTGCGTGATCGTTTGCCCCGAGCACGCTATTCTTTCCGGTGATTTGGATGATCCGGGCTCGGAAATTGCGCAAACCGTGGCGCGGGAGCAAGTAACGGTTCGCCGCGCGGACAAAGGCACCCGCCCGAACCTTTTTTACGTCAACGGCGATGAAGCTTCGCTGAACCCCGGGGCTACCGAGCGCAGCGAAGCCTATTTCTGGAACAGCCAGAGCGCCGGTGTTGGGCATTTTGCCCGCTACGCGCAAAGCCGGTCGGTCAATTCCGACGTGCTGGATCTGGCTTCGCGCCTGGAGCTGCCACAAGCCGGAGCGCTGCCTGATCCGGTGCAGTCGGCTCCTGCTCGTCAGGTGGAAGTGCTGCTCGGCAAAGCGCGACGAGTGTACGATACCCCGGACAAAGGCCTGCTTTGGGGCCGTGAGGTCTATACCTATGTCTGGACCAAGGCACTTTCGTCAGGGGTGGTTTTGGCCATGGGCCTTTTGGGTACGGGGTTGGCTGGCCCGGCGCGATTGCCCAATGCTGCTGCCGAAACGCTGGCCGTCGCTGTGGGCCTGGTGTTTTTGCTGCTCACGGGCCTGCTGCTGGTGGCCGATCTGGACCAGCCGCGCCGCTTCTTGTATGTCCTGTTTCGCCCGCAGTGGAAATCCTGGTTAGTGCGAGGCGGTTACCTCATCACGGGTTACGGGGCCGCGCTTGCGTTGTGGGGGGCGGGCTTGTGGCTCGATGTAGCATGGATGCGGCTTGCGGGTGGTTGGCTGGCCTATCCGCTGGCTTTTGGTACGGCGGTGTACACGGCCTTTTTGTTTGCGCAAGCCAAAGGCCGCGATTTTTGGCAGAGCCCGGTTTTGGTGCTGCACATGCTGGTGCACGCTGTTATGGCCGGTGCTGCGTTGTTTGCGGCGGCGTCCGTGCTCCATCCCGCCCTGGGGGGGTGGGGGGAACCGGCAGCACGGCTGTTGGCCTGGTCCATCGGAGCTAACCTGCTGATCACGGCCGCCGAGTTGAGCCTGACCCACGCCAACACGGCCATCGAAGAAGTGGTACACGCCATCACCCGCGGGTTTTACCGCCGTTGGTTTTGGGGGGGATTGGTGCTCGTTGGCAACTTAATTCCGATGCTGGTTCTCACGTTGGCCCCTGCAGCTTTTCCCAGCGCCATTTGGCTGCCGTTGAGTGCCACCTTCGTGCTCGCCGGGCTTTGGATTGGCGAGCGAATTTGGGTCGAAGCGCCGCAGCGCCTTCCCCTGAGTTAGGGCAGATCAACGGGGCTCCGGGCAACAAGTAAAAACTAAACACACATGGCAGCATCAGGAAAACCGGGGTGGATGGAGCGCTTTGCCGAAAGCGTAGGCCTGATTCCGGATTTGCGGGCGGAATCGGCTGCGCGAGACGAGCACCTGGATGCCATGAACGAGCCCGGCGATTTGAGCAATTACCCGCCGCCTGACCGCTGGGACGATTGGGAGGAGTACGAAGCTAAATCCTGGCCTTTGCGTCAGAAGAAGCAGTACCGAATTGTGCCAACAACGTGTTTTAACTGCGAGTCTGCCTGCGGTTTGCTGGCCTATGTGGACAAGCAAACAGGAACCGTGCGCAAGTTCGAAGGCAATCCCTGGCACCCGGCCAGCCGCGGCCGGAATTGCGCCAAGGGGCCTGCCACGATCAACCAGATCAACGATCCGGATCGCATTTTGTACCCGCTCAAGCGCAGTGGTCCGCGCGGCAGCGGACAGTTTGAGCGTGTTTCCTGGGACGAAGCGCTGAACGACATTGCCGCCCGGATTGGCAAGGCGCTGCGCGAAGACCGCCGCAATGAAGTAGTCTACCACGTCGGGCGACCGGGGCACGAAGGCTACATGGACCGCGTCCTGAAAGCCTGGGGGGTAGACGGCCACAATTCCCACACCAACATTTGTTCCGCTGGTGCCCGCACCGGGTACAACCTCTGGCAAGGCTACGATCGCCCTTCGCCCGACCACGCCAATGCCCGTGTCATTTTACTGATCTCGGCGCATTTGGAAAGCGGGCATTTCTTTAACCCCCACGCCCAACGCATCATTGAAGGCATGATGGCTGGCGCCAAACTGGTGGTGATGGATCCGCGACTGTCCAACACCGCCTCCATGGCGGATCATTGGCTGCCCACGTATCCGGGCTCAGAGGCCGCAATTCTGCTGGCTATGGCGCGGATTTTGCTTGTGGAGCAGCGCTACGACCGTCGCTTTCTGGAGGACTGGGTCAACTGGGCCGCTTACCTGAAGCACCGCTTTCCGGAAGAACCGCCCCGGTTTGAACGGTTCATCGAAGTCTTGTTGCAGGATTATGCGGAGTACACGCCGGAGTTTGCTGAAAAGGAATCAGGTGTTCCGGCAGAAAAGATTGTAGAAGTAGCCCGCCTCATTGGGCAGGCGGGTTCTCGTTTTGCCACACACACCTGGCGCAGTGCCGGTTCCGGCAACCTGGGCGGATGGGCAGTGGCGCGCTGCTTGCATTTCCTCAATGTGCTGACCGGTTCTGTGGGAACGGAGGGCGGAACATCGCCCAACATATGGAACAAGTTCAAGCCTTCTTTTTTTGACAACCCGCCTGCGGGCAAGTTCTGGAATGAGCTCCATTTCCCCGATGAATACCCGTTGGCCCATTTCGAAATGAGTTTCCTGCTCCCGCATTTTTTGCGCGAGGGCCGCGGGCGGTTGGAGGTCTATTTCACTCGGGTTTTTAATCCGGTTTGGACCTATCCGGACGGGTTTATGTGGATGGACATGTTGCAGGACGAGGAGAAAGTGGGCTGCCACATCGCGCTAACTCCGACCTGGAACGAGACCGCCTATTTTGCTGATTACGTGTTGCCCATGGGCATGGCTTCCGAACGACACGATATAAATTCTTATGCTACACATTCCGGTACCTGGATTGCCTTTCGGCAGCCGGTGCTGCGCGAGGCAGCCAGGCGTGCAGGCAAGCCGGTGGCGCTCACCTACGAGGCCAATCCCGGCGAGGTCTGGGAGGAGGACGAGTTTTGGATAGAGCTGAGTTGGCGCATGGACCCGGACGGGAGCCTGGGCATTCGCAAGCATTTTCTCTCGCCCTATCGCCCAGGTGAGCAGAAAATTACCGTTGACGAATATTATCAGTACATCTTTGAACACACCGCAGGTTTGCCCGAAGCCGCCGCTTTGGAGGGGCTCAGCCCATTGGACTACATGCGGCGCTACGGTGCTTTTGAAGTGGAGAAGTTCGGCTATCAGAAGCACGAAAAGCCCCTCAGCCCCGAGCAACTGCAGGGCACCCAAACGGATCAGGACACTGGCTTAATTTCCAGGAACGGAGAGCCTGTTGGCGTTATGGTTGGGTCAAAGGCACTCGTTGGCTGGCCAACGCCGTCGCGGCGTCAGGAGTTTTTTTCTGCCACCATGGTCGATTGGAAATGGCCGGAATACGCCATCCCGGTGTACATAAAAAGCCATGTGCACCCTGATCGGCTCAACAAGCAAAACAACGAGTATCCGCTGGTTCCGACCTTCCGCTTGCCCACCCTGATTCACTCGCGTTCGGGCAATGCCAAGTGGCTCGCAGAGATCAGCAACCGCAATCCGGTTTGGATGCATCCCGATGATGCGGCGCACCTGGGTTTGCAAAACGGCGACCTGCTGCGGGTAGAAACGGATATTGGATACTTTGTGGACAAAGTCTGGGTGACGCAGGGCATGAAGCCCGGCGTAGTGGCTTGTTCGCACCACATTGGCCGCTGGCGACGACCGCAAGATGGTTTGGGCAACCGCTGGGCGGTCAATACAGTAGCTATTGAAAAGAAGGCTAACGGTTACTCCATGCGCACCTTGAAGGGGATCACCCCTTACAAAAGTACGGACCCGGATTCGTCGCGCATTTTTTGGTCGGATGGGGGCGTTCACCAGAACATAACCTTTCCTGTGCATCCCGATCCCATCAGCGGCATGCATTGCTGGCACCAACGCGTTCGTTTAAACCGGGCGCTGCCGGAAGATCGCTACGGCGATGTTTTTGTAGACACCGAAAAATCCATGGACGTTTATCGGGAGTGGCTCAAATTGACCAGGCCTGCACCCGGTCCGAATGGACTGCGCCGGCCGCTCTGGCTGCCAAGGCCCCTTCGCCCGGTAGATGCTGCTTACTACTACAACCTGCCGCCGAGCTAAGGACCGGCATGCTCAGAGTACCTTAAACTTGGTTTGGGAACTTTTGTCACGCTCCGTAGCGGGCTGTCTCCGTTACTTTGTGCCTACAAAGGCCACAAAGGCCCTTGCGAAAGCTATGCTGGAACGTTGGATGCCCGGGCTGCGCTGGATGCGCGATTATCGGCGGGAATGGCTTCGGGGCGATCTTTTTGCCGGCTTAACGGTAGGCGTGATGCTGATTCCCCAGGGAATGGCTTATGCCATGATCGCGGGTCTGCCCCCGATTTTCGGGCTTTACTCGTCTACCGTGCCCTTGCTGGTGTATGCCCTGTTTGGGACATCCCGCCATTTGGCCGTGGGTCCTGTGGCACTGATCAGCTTGCTGGTCAACACCGGGGTCGGGGCGCTGGCAGGTGGAGACCCGGCGGTTTTTTTGGCAATGGCCATTCTGCTTGCCATGATGGTGGGGGTTTTACAAATGAGCATGGGTCTTCTGCGCCTGGGTTTCCTGGTTAATTTTCTTTCGCACCCGGTCATCAGCGGCTTCACCACGGGGGCGGCCCTGATCATCGGATTCAGCCAATTCAAGCACCTGGCTGGAATTCCTTTGCCATCCACGCAACAGCTCCATGTTTTGTTGGGGGCGTTGTTTAGTCAAGTTCAGCAGATTCAAGGGGTCACGCTCGCGTTGGGGGTGGGGGCCATCGCGTTTATTCTGGCCGGCAGGCGGATTGATCCTCGTTTGCCTGGTCCTCTGCTGGCCGTGGTGGCAGGCATTGCTGCGGTGCATTTCTTTTCGCTTAACGACCGAGGCGTGAACATCATCGGCCAGATTCCATCCGGACTTCCCCGGCCCGGTATTCCTTTCTTTTCTGAATCGCTCCACAACTTGCCTGGAGGCATCTGGGGTGTCGTCCAGCACCTCGCTCCGATTGCGCTGACCATTTCGTTGATATCGTTCATGGAGTCTTACGCGGTAGCCCGGGCTGTCCAGCGCAAGCACCGCAATTACGAAGTGGATGCCAACAAGGAACTGATTGCGCTCGGCGCGGCAAACATAGCCGGCTCCTTTTTTCAAGCCCACCCCACTACCGGCGGTTTTTCCCGCACGGCCGTCAACGAGCAAGCCGGCGCTCAGTCCGGACTAGCGGCGATTATTAGTGCAGCGCTGATTGCGCTGACCCTGCTGTTTTTAACCCCGCTGTTTTACAACCTGCCGCAGGCTGTGCTGGCTGCTATCATTCTTGTTGCCGTTTACGGCCTGATCGATTTGAAAGAAGTTCGCTACCTCTACCACAACGACCGCCGCGACCTGGTCTTGTTGGCCGCCACCTTTCTGGTAACGGTCACGCTGGGCGTAGAAGCGGGGATTCTGGCCGGTGTTGCGCTGTCTATCGCCGACTTAGTTTATCGGTCATCGCGCCCGCACTACGCCGTGCTCGGAGCGTACGGGGGAAAGGGCATTTACCGCAACGTTCAACGGTTTCCCGAGGCCATCGAGCCTCCGAACACGCTCATCCTCCGCCCTGACGGCCAGTGGTTCTTTGCCAATGCATCCTTTTGGCAGCAGGCTATCCGCGAAAATGTGGCTGCGCGACCCGGAACCCGTGTTGTTGTGCTGGATGCCGCTACAATTTCCGCCATCGATTCCACCGGATTGCACTCCTTGCAAGACGTATGGGAAGAATTGCAACGTGATGGGATTGCCTTGCGCTTATCAGGTTTGATCGGACCAGTGCGCGACAAACTGGAACATTCGGGCTTTTTTGACAAACTGGGCCGTGACCATGTTTTCATGACCCTGCAAGAGGCCGTCGCAGGCCGTCATTTGAGTGAGGCAGCCGGCTCTGGCGCCGTGCGAACAGCTTCCCGCAGCGGACACAGCGGATTGGTTTCGCCCCGCTCCTAAGCATAAGGATATTCAGGATCAAGGTCTTTCGTGACCCAGGTCACTAACCCCTTAGCCTGTTGGGTCCATATTTGTTCCATATTGATTGGTGCGTTTACCGCGAGCGGTCCGTTTGCTATTTGGTCAATCGGGCCGCCCGGTTTTTTGGGAGTTCCCTCTTTATTTGCCTGCGATGCAGTAAAGGACCACTGATGAGGCTCAGAAGACCGGTTGACCGCAGACATGAGCACATTGGCAGCTATACAGCCATTTTTGGCACCAAAGGATCTTGCCATGACCACTTTCAAGCGCATACTGATTGCCCTGGACTTTAGCGACGCAGATGAAAATCTGATCCGCTACACAGAGTTCCTGTCTAAAATTTACCGACCCGAAGACTTATATTTTATCCATTGTGCACCAACCTTGGTTCAACAGTTGGATTTTTCCCCGCGTTTTAAGGAAGAGAATCCTTTCAACAAACCTCTGGATGAGGAACTGGCCAGCAACATCCGGCACCGGGTTCACCGATATTTCAGCGACCCAGGACCGTCCAATGTGCACGCCGAGGTCATTGAAGGCAGGCCCGAACAACAAATCCGGCACTGGGCAGAAGTCAAATCCGTCGATTTGGTGGTCTTGGGTCGGCACATCGATGGCAAGGAGAACGCCGTCGAAGTCAAACGGCTCATGCGACAACTGCCCTGCAATGTCTTGATTGTGCCCCAATCAACAGAGCCCTCCGTTCAAAACATTACGGTTCCTGTTGATTTTTCGTCAGAAAGCGCAGCCGCAATCTTCCAAGCCAGGCGAATTGCTGAACGATTGGATGATGTGGCCATTACCGTTTTGCATGTTTTTGACATTCCTCCCGGGCATTTTCAGTTGTCGCGCTCCGCAGATCAGTTTGAGCGGATCATGGGTGCCAATGCCCGTGATGCGCTAGAGCGTTTCCTACAAAAGTGCGGTGCCACAGATTTGCTCCCCAAGGCCGTACTGTTGCCCGCAGAAGCTGCCAATCCTTCCCGCGAAATACACCACTACCTGAACGACCACCCGGCCGATCTGGTCATCATGGGCGCAAAGGGACATTCAGCGGTGGAACGTTTTCTGGTGGGAAGTGTCACCGAAGGACTGGTAGACCGGCATGAACGGCAAGCATTGTTGGTGGTTAAGCCTTAAAAAGCAGGCCATTATCACCCCTTGACCCATCCAAATCATGGGGCGTCATGATCCTGGTCATCGGTCAGTGGTTTTACCGACCCTATTTTTATTTATAACAAAACACCAGTCCATCATGAGCACGATAAATCAAGAACAGCGCCACTTTTTTGACTATAACATGGGTTTTTCCGACATCATCATCCGGTATGCGATAATGATGATATTTGGAGTGATTGGCGGCTTGACGCACCAGTTGTGGCTGATGTTAATGGTTGTCCCGATCTTTATTTTTGCCGTCACAGGCTGGTCTCCCATCCACGCCATCCTAGGAAGGAACACGTCTGAACAGAAACACCAGGACCAAGAAAATTTCTGAAACATGGTTTACGGGGGCTTTCCTACTGGGAAAGCAAGGAGGGCCTCGAGCTTGTTGCCTTATGCGATAATGTTCTCGAGCCCTTCCTGATTTTTGATGATGATTTCGCCTGACGGCCCTACTTCCACCAACCCCTCCTGACGAAAGTCTGTCAGCGTGCGGATGACGGTTTCTTTGGCAGTGCCCACGATGCCCGCTAAATCGTCGCGCATGATGTGCATAGCGAAAGGGCCCTTCCCCTGATTTTCCTGGTAGCGGCTTTCCAACAAAAGCAGGCCGTCTGCTACGCGCTTGCGCACGGAGTCATAAGCCTGGCGCACTAAGCGAATCTCGGTTTCTTCCAGGTGGTTGGCCAAAAGTTGAATAAAGCGGTGCGCAACATCTTTGTCACTGTGCACAAGGGTATAAAAATCGTCTGCCGGAATGAGCACGATTTCAGCGTCTTCCAGCACCTCCGCGGTGTCGCCGTAAGTGGTTTCACGCATCAGGGCGCTTATACCGAAAAAGTCGCCGGGTTTGAACAAATCGGTAATGTACTCCTTGCCGTCTTCGCTGACGCGGTACGCCTTTAATTTGCCAGACTGCAACAAGTAAAGGTAGCGCGGGCGATCGCCCTCCCGGAAGATGGTTTCCTTGCGGCGCAGGCGGCGTACTTCGCGGTCTTCCGATAGATGCTGCAGGGCGCCGGATGCTTTGGCTTCGCTGATGAAACTCGAAATCCCTTCCGCATCGCGACTGATGTCTCTGGCCTGAAATTGGCGGCGCTTGTTGAGCCTCATTTGAACGGCATCCAGCAGTTGCAGTTCTTCAAAGGGTTTGGTGATGTAATCGTCCGCCCCGAGGTTCATGCCTTTTCGAAAATCCTCTCGCTCTGATTTTGCGGTTAGAAAAATAAAGGGAATATGCCCCGTTTTGGGATCGCAGTTGAGCATATGGAGCACACCATACCCATCCAGTTCCGGCATCATGATGTCGCAGATAACCAGATCGGGATTTTGTTCCCGAACCAGGCGGACACCTTCTTTGCCATTGGCTGCAGCATGGACGTCGTAACCGTCCAATTCCAAAATTTCCGCAATGTTCTCGCGAACATCGATATTATCTTCTATAAGTACGATGATGCCTTTCATGCGATGTAGGATGCATTTAGTCGAGTGGTGCCAGATCTTTCAACCTTCGGGTACAGTGCGCTAAAACCAGACTTACCAAATTTAACTCCTTGAAAGTTAACGAACTAAAGGGAGTACGACCGTGAAAGTAGAACCGCTGTCAGCTGTGGATTGGATAGAGAGGGTGCCCCCCAAAAGTTCTGCATATTCCCGAACAATGTGCAATCCAAGTCCAGTTCCCTGAATATGGCTGACATTCGTGGCCCGAAAGAACCGCTCCGTGAGGTGTTCCATGTCTTTTCCTGGTACCCCTATGCCATTGTCCTGCACACTAATCAGGACCAGACCATCCTGCCGCGAAAGCGACACCTTGATTTGGATCGGTTCGGTAGAATACTTCACCGCGTTGGAAAGCAAATTGAGGAGGATAGTTTGCAAAATGCGCAGATCGGTAGAGGCGTTGAATGCGGTTTCTTCCGCGCAATGAAATTCCAGCGTTCCTTCCTTCCACAGCGTTTCCTTAAAATCATGCGTCCACTCCCTGATTTGTTCTTCCAGGTTGGCTGGTTCAAAATTGGGCTTGATTTTTCCTTCTTCAAGCCGGCCCACACTGAGGAAGTCTTCTAACAAACCAGTCAGAGTTCGCACCGCGCTATTGATGCGTTCGATGTGACGCAAACGCTTGACCTGGCCTGCATCGTCATCGTAGCGGCCGATCAGGGAAGCAGAAGACAAGATGGTGGTCAGCGGCGTGCGGAACTCGTGGGAGGCCAGCGTCAGAAAGCGCGATTTAAGATCGCCGAGTTCTTTTTCGAGGTTTAGGGCATCTTCCAGCTCCAAGTGCATCTTGCGAAGTTTGTTTTCCGTGCGGCGCCGTTCACCAACTTCATGTTCCAGATCGCTGTTGGTCGTTAACAAGCGATTCACCGCTTTAGACAATTCTTCGGTTCTCTCCCGGACTTTGCCCTCCAACTCAGTATTGAGCTCTCTGAGCTCGAGTTCCACACGTTTGACCTCAGAAATGTCGTGGATGATGCCGGTAAAGCCAACTTCGCCATCGTCTAAGAAAACTTCGCTGATGCTCAACCGAAAAGGGAAGGTGCTGCCGTCCTTTTTGCGGCCTGGCACCTCTCGCCCGATGCCGATTATGCGAGCCTCCCCGGTCTTTAAGTAGCGATGGATGTAATGATCGTGTTGGGCCTGGTGTGGATTGGGCATCAAAAGATTAACATTTACCCCTACCATTTCTTTCAATGTATACCCAAACAACTTGCCTGCCGAAGGATTCGCCGTTAGCATAATGCCCCGCTGGTCAATAACGACGATGCCATCCACCGCCGTCTCAAAGACGGACTGCATAAAAGCTCCAGAACTGTTTTCTAAGGTGTTCATTCCGACGAAGGCTTCAAAATTAGGGGTAAAAGCCCATAAGAGCGGGTTCATTGCCCATCCTGCCAGGGCATCAAGGCTGCTTGGTTGACGGAGGTAAGCGAAACCTATGACTCAGGTCATGGTAACAGAGCCAGGGATCCGGGTATTTTGAGGGCAAACTCGGCAACCATGAAACGAATACTCGTTCCCGTTGATTTTAGTGCATTGTCCAGACATGCCATGGATCATGCCATGCGTCTGGCGTCGGCATTGGATGCGGATATTGTGGCTCTTCATGCCTTCCGGGTCCCGGTTAGCGCCTTTACCGAAGGCATGTTGGAAGATGCTTGGGTAGACGCAGAGCGCACTCGACTCCAGGTGATGATGCAAGAATTTCTGGCATCCGGCAAACCAGCCGGCATTAAACGATCGGGTGATGTCGTCCACGTAGAGACAGCCCTGGTTGAAGATTATCCGGAAGAAGGTACAGCCTCCTTCAGCAAGCGCTTTTCTTGCGACCTTATCGTGATGGGCACCCAAGGGGCGCATGAATTGGTCGAAGGGGGACTGGGCTCTGTGGCTACAGCGATGCTGCGGACAGCAGATGTTCCCGTACTGATCATCCCGGATGGGGCCATAGACAAAGACCCTTCGCACATCGTCTATGCGGTTGATTTTCAGGACAATGACCGCGATACTCTTCGATTTATGCAATACATGGCTGCCCGCCTTGATGCGCGGTTGACCCTGCTCCATATTCGGGAACACGCCGTCTTTGACCTGCCGGATGAATACAAAAACTTTCAGCAAACTTTTCATGATTTGATGGAAGATGACCGGTGCTCCTTTGACCTTGTCCGGGGAGTTGACTTAGCCCAAACCCTTCGGGATTACCTGGAAAACCGCGAAGCAGATTTATTGGTCATGCGCAGTCGCCACCGCAAAGAAGACGAGTGGGACCAGGAAAGCCTGACACGCGAAATGGCTTGGCATGCCCGATCTCCGCTCTTGGTTTTTCCCGCCTAACCCGATGCTGCGTCTTCGAATCTTTGGTACCGGCTGTGTCCAGCAAAGCCTGATGGAAGAAAAAGTCCGTCAGGCGGCTGCCTCACTGGGTCTGAACATAGACTTATCTATTGTTCAGGATTTAGACCAATTGATTGAACGCAGAATTTCCAGAACGCCCGCGCTTGAAATCAATGGAAAACTTTCTATTATAGGTCGTGTTCCGTTTCAAGCAGAACTTTTGGAGTTATTTCGAATGGCTGATGCGCAAAGCACAGACCGGAATTCATTCTTGATGAAAGTTAGCCTTCGCAATGAGCGCACTCATGCCTGCTTGGCCGGGAGCCTTGTAGGTTTGGACCAAGTAAACCACCCCCCCATGAAAACTCCAATCACCTGGATCGTTGGTCTTGATTTTACTGCGATGGACCGCCCCGTGATTGAATACACGGCTTCGCTGGCGGATATGCTGTACCCGGACAAGATTTATTTTGTCCACGTTTACCCCAACCTTGATTTGCCAGACATCGCCAAGAGTGCACTCAGCGATGCAGAACTTCCCTTGGACGAGCGCCTTGTTCGCGACATACAAAAACAGGTCCGCAAAGAGTTTCCAGAAATGGATCGCTACGCCACGGAATGCATGGTTGTTGAAGGCAAACCCGAGAGCCAACTGCTCCGCTGGGCCCACATCAAGTCTGCAGAGCTCATGATTATGGGCAGAAAGAAAAAGATGGGGGGCAGCGGTGTTATTCCCCGCAGGATTGCGCGCAAGTCGGAATGCTCCGTACTGTTTGTTCCGGAAAAACCCAGCTTCCAACTGCGAACGTTTTTAGTGCCCACCGACTTCTCGGTACCGTCCGCAAAGGCTTTGGAAACGGCGCAATGGGTTAGCGAACACGTGGATGGGTCAACGCTGTTTCTCTTTCACGCCTGCCACCTTCCTTCTTCCATTTACTACGATGGGCTGGCTGGCTCTAGCATGGTCGACTTGCTTCGCGAAGCCGCGGAAGAGCAGATGGATGAGTTTAAGGAAAAATACCAGGCACCCAATGCTCGGGTTATTGTCAATGCCAAGGCAGACCGTAGTGTAGCCAGAACCGTTGCAGAAAGCGCTGCCGATATTCCCGCTGACATGATCATGATAGGAGGAAAGGGCCGCAGTGGCTTAACGGGTGCTTTAATTGGTTCAGTAACAGAGAGTTTGCTGCAATCGGTAGAAGATATACCCGTTTGGGTTGTTAAAACCGCCCATAAACGGCAACTTCAAGCCAAATCTCCCGATGCAGCGGCAAAAAGCAGAGCTTGAGGCCAGGCATCATCATCTTCTTCACGGAAAATCCAGCACCATGAAATCCATTCTCGTTCCCGTTGACTTTTCCGAGCCCAGCAGCGAGGCCTTGCGAGTGGCCATTGATTTAGCGGGGCGCTATCAGGCTGTGATCAAGTTAATGCACGTTCAGGGTGTACCCATGACGGATCCTTACGCGGAAGTGGCCACCGCTGAAGTCGATGCGCTTCTGGAAGAGCGCTTGCACGAACGGCTGCAGCGAGTGATCAAAACCATGGGCGAAGGGAATGCAGAATTAGCAGCAGCGATAAAGGCCATCGAATTTAGAACGGTGGTGCGAACAGGTTTCGCTGCCGGAGAAATCAGCCGCCTTGCGCAAGAAGAGGAGGCGGACTGGATTGTGATGGGAACGCGAGGTGCAGGAGGGATTAGCGGAGCACTGTTTGGCAGTGTTACAGCCGCAGTGGTTGGACGCTCAGACCGGCCCATTGTGGCGGTACCTCACGGGGTTAAAGCAGCCCCATTCCGCCACATTGTCTGCGCATTGGATACCCCACTTGCCGAAGGCGAGCTATTGCGCGATCTGGACGACCTGGCGGGGCGTTGTGGTGCCGACCTCACTTTCCTGCATGTGGTTGAAGAACAAAATGTGGCAACCAGCGGGGTAATCGCGGGGTCTTTAAGCGCTTACAAATCCATGCATGGTCGCGGTGAGGCCAAGGGTGAAGTGATTACCGGTCATGATGTCGAAGAAGCGCTGGCTGCTTATTGCGAAGAAAACGAGGTGGATTTGCTGGTCATGATCCGGGAACGCCACCCCTTCCTCCAGAAACTCATTCACCGGAGTATGACCCGGCGATTGGCCATGCATACGCAGGTGCCTCTGTTGATCTTTCCGCCCCAGTAAGGGTTTCGTAAGCCCTTAGGAGAACTCACTCCCAGGAAGGCGGTGCCTTAGCCGGGGTGTCGCCTTCCTTCTTTTCCCCCTTTGCCCCGGAACCGCCCAAGCTGAAAACGCGACTGATGTTGAAACCAAAGTGGATGTCGCCGTCCAGCCAATTTCCCGTGCTTTCGGTAACAAAAAGTTTTTCGACCATGCCCCGGGAATTGGTCATGTGCAATTGAAATACGTGTCCTCCTGTTTCTAAATCCAAGCCGACGGAAAGGGCATTTTGTACGGTTTCCCCGTTGAGCGGGCTGGAAATTTGGCCGGGAAACACGTAAAAATACTCCGCGTTAACAGACAGCGAACCCGTGATTTTTTGGCGTGCGCCAATCCCAAGCGCAAAGACATCGTTAGCGTCGTCGAGTGAATCAACCAGATTTCTATGCACGAGCGTGGGGCTGAGTTGGAGGCTGAACCCCTCAGAGAATTTTCGTGCAATCAGCGTTTGAAAGGTATAATACATTCTGGAGCTGAAGTAGTTTTCCCGTTCGGGCTCTGGCCATTCCAAGGTTTTGATTGCTACCGAACCAAACAGCGTTACAGTAACTGGAAAATTCTCAGCACCGGATTTTTGCTGGAGTACCTTGTATTTGACGAAGCCATCGTAGAGTTTTTCAAACGAGGATCGCCCAACACCAACTCCCAGCCGATCCGTGATGCCGTATTCCAGCCCCAAACGGATAGTAGCATTGTCCAGTCCGAAGAACTCCGATGCTCCCCCGTTAAGGCGACCAAATCGGTGGCTGATCAGAAAAAGCAGTTCTTTCCCTGAGTTTGTTTCCACCGAATGACCATTGATCAGCCGGGTAGTTTTGAATGTTGCGAATGCGTATTCGACGGGTTCTTCTTCCGTTTCATTGAGCAAATCCAACAGGTCCTGTGCATGGGCAGGCCGAGCTGCCAACACAGTCAGAATCAGGGCAATCAGGCTTTTTCTCATCTCACATGGGCTTGTACTCCGTCTTCACGGAGATCTCGATGCTCTCGGCAATGTTGTCTTTTACCACACCAGGTACCTTGATGTCGTAGTCGGCCAACTTCACGGTGAAAACCGCCGTGCCAACGACCGTGCCGCTTCCGTCTGCTTTGAATGTACCCGTAGTTTGCACGTCCCGGGTAACGCCGTGGATGGTCATTTTGCCTTGAACAGTCACTTTGTGTTCACCGGCTTTCCGAGGATCAATGGGATTCCCTGACACGTACTTGCCTTCAAAAGTTGCCTTGGGAAACTTGGCACTTTCCACATATTTTTCATTGAAGTGCTCTTCCATCAGAGCCTTTTCAAATTGAAAACTCTTCATCAACATGCTGAAGGCCATGTCACCTGTGCTGAAATCAACCAGGCTGTTGACCTGATAATTTTTGGCTTCAATATCTTCCATTGGGGTATGGGAGTAGAAACGCACGTATCCTTCTTTGGTGAACCAGCGGTTCTGAGCTTGAGCTGCCTGCACACTGATGGCAAGCAGGAGAACTAACATAATATTTCTCATTTAATAGTTTTTGTTATTGTTTGTTAATGGCAAAATGCCTGAAGTCTTTCGATGGCCTAATTGTTCACGGCTCCGTTGTCAAGCCAGCGCTGAATGAGGATAAGTTGGCAATCGGTGAGTGGTCCGCTGGGTGGCATGTTCCGCAATACTAAAACCCGGTTCTCCAGTTTTCCATTGTCTACAATAGCTTTTACCTGGTCGTAGTTTTCCAAAAGACCCGGTCCGGAGCCACCGGCAACATGACAACCAGTTGTAGCACAATTGCCCTGAATGATGGGAAAAATCGTGCCAGAAAAGGTGATGCTGGTCGTGTCGCAGGGGTTTGACGTGTAGTAGAATTCGTACAACTCTTCTTCGTTGTCGTAATAGCAACTTCCTGTGGCGATCACGATACCAAACAAGAGCAAAAACCCAGGAAAGAACTTAGTTATTCGGCGTACCATCTTCGATCCAGATTTGAACGGTTCGCTTGGCGCAATCCGAGAGAGTGGGTTGATTAAAGGGCATGGGCACAGTGCCTCCCGTGCCGTTGAGTGAGTTCATCAGGATACCGCTGTTGGCTGACGCCGAAATTTGCGCGTAGTTGGTCAGGCTTAGGCCCCCTTGTGGCGAGGGACCGCTGTGGCAACCGGTGCAGTTAGTTTGGATCAAGGGAAATACGCTGCTTGAAAACGCAACTGCTGTGGTATCGCAACCATCGCAACCATTGTTCAGCGCACCTTGCTGGATCCAGGTAAAGATGTCCATGATTTGATCAGGAGTTAAAGGCGGTACCCCGCTTCCCGGCGGCGGCATGATTTTGTCCGGATCGTCTTCGGTAATGACTTTAAATACCTCCGAATCCGAAGGATTGCCAGGCTCAATTTCACCTGTATTGATGATTTGCGAATAGCTGCTCAGGATAACTCCTTCTTCGGCCGTTCCGGCATCATGGCAACCTGGAATAGCGCAACTGGAATTGAGCAGCGGAAGGATGGTATTCGTAAAGTACACGGAATCCGGATCGCAGGGGTCCAAGGGTTGACTGGGGGTATCCACCGGGGGAACAATCGGCGGCACCCAGCCATCTGGAATAAAGGGCTCGTGTTGGCAGGCAGTGATCACCGCGGCCATCAGAAGGAGCGCTGCAACCTCAGGTTTAAATAGATTTAGAAGGTTCATGGGAGGTTGAAGTGGTTCGACTAATAAACGAGAATGCAGGAAGTCAATTGCACCGTGGCACCTAAGGCCCCCAGTAAACCGCCTTCATCCTGATCCAAGCCACTGCATTCTCCGCGAACGACAACCTCCTGGCCAGGCTCAAGCGAAGAGGCGGCACTGCCTTCTGTATTAGCCAACGCAGCCGTCAGGCCCCCCCCCATGGGATTGCCTGCTTCTAACTGTAAATTGATGGAGCCATCGGTACCGCCTTTTTCTACCAGGATACCGCTCACCTGAACTACCTTGCCGGCATAACGGCTCCCCGCAGCCGCGGCATCCGCCTGAAACTCGGCGTATAACCCTGCAGCGGACCCCTCGTAGGCCGCATCTGCTTTGGCTACATTGGTATGGGGTTTATTCACCACAAAAAAATAAACCAGCGCACCCGCTACTGCGCCTAGTACCGCCAATACCAGTAAAACTTTACCAATTTTCATCAGCCCGTAATTGTTCCGCTAAACTATCGCACATTGGGCGGTCAAGCCTGTGCGAACTGGCTGAGCGGGGCAAATTGCCTCCTAAACGGGATTTAAATGGGTTACACAGAGCCCCGGTCCCTCATTTTCCCTGGATCCAGACCCGGAAAAGCGGCGATTTCTCTTTAGAAACAATGGTATCCCCCGCATGGGCAGGGTGCAGATCCAGTTTAACCCTGGATTTTGATACCACGTGCATGTTGCGGATGGCCTTGACCTGCACAATGAATTGCCGGTTAATGCGAAAGAATACAGCGGGATCCAGCAAATTTTCCACTTCCTCCAAACTTAAGTCCAGCGGATAGCGCTTTCCATCCTGGGCCATGTAAAAGACAACACGCCCATCTACCATGTAGTACGCCGCATCCGCTGCCTGAAGTGCGACAAGTTTTTCGCCAAAGCGAACCAAAAAGCGCTTGGGTGCGGCAGCGCTATTGAGCTGCTCAAACGCATGCCGAAGCACGGCTAAATCTACAGATTTGGTCTTGCCGGTGAGCGCCATAAACTTATCCAGGGCGCGCTTCAACTCTTCAGCTTTAACCGGTTTAAGCAGGTAATCTACTCCAGGCGAGCGGAAAGCCTCCAGCGCATATTGATCGTATGCCGATACAAACACGATAGGCGGACAATCCGGCCATTGCCGAAAAACCTCAAAACTGAGCCCGTCTGCCAATTCGATATCTGAAAAGATCAATTCCGGACGTGGGTGGGTTTTGACCCATTGCAGGGCAGCCTCCACGCTGTCCAATTCGCCTGCGATTCCGGTTATGCGGCCATCGGCTTCAAGAAGCCTGCGCAATTTTCGCGCAGCCGCAGGTTCATCCTCAAGAATGAGTACCTGCATGTCGGGAGGATAAGGAAGGAAGGTTAATCAACGGCACTTCTACGGAAAAGCGGTCTGCTTGATCATGAATGATGAGCGGCCGCGCGCCAATCAACTGCAATTTACGCGAAAGATTTTCCAACCCAATTCCCGTCCCTTCCGCGGGCGAAGGGCGGATTTTGCGCGAGTTTGCCACTTCAAGACCGCCGTGGGGTCCTTGCCCGATGGACAAGTGCATAGGGTGGTTGCGAGAAATGACGTTGTGTTTCAACGCATTTTCCACCAGAATTTGAAGCGTCATCGGGGGAAGGGCCATCGCGCGCAGCGCAGCGGGTACCTCTATGTTCACTACCAGATTGTCTTCGTAACGCGCCCGTTGAATAGACAGGTAATCATCCAGAATGCCCAGTTCCTCTTCAACCGCTATGCAATCTTCTTTTCGATGCGTGAGCACGTTGCGGAAAAAACCAGAAAGCCTTTCGACATACGTTTGCGCCCGCACCGGATCTTCCTCGATCAACGCGCTGAGCGTATTGAAGCTGTTGAACAGAAAATGCGGATTCACCTGATTGCGCAGCAATTCATATTGCGTGCGGATTTTATCGCGTTCCCCTTCTTCTATGCGCCGCAAACGCTTCTCCCGCCATCGCACCCAAAACGCCAATCCACCAGCCAGGCCCAGCACGCAAAGCACGAGGAACCAGGGCCTGGCATAAATCGGTCTGGGAATAGAAAAAGCAAACGCAATTTCCGGACCAGCTTGCGGCGAATCTTTCAAGCGCGCCCGCAGCTTAAACACATAACTTCCTGGGTCCAGGTTGCTGAAGAAGGCCCGATCGTCCTGACTTAGCCGCCAGCCTTCTTCCTGGGCTCCGACCAAAGCGTATTCATAAACAACCTTGTCATTAGCGCCAATCCAGGGAGCGGAGAAAAAGAACTCCACCAGGCGCCGTCCGCTTGATACTTTGCTGCCCGCTTTGAACGCTTTTCCGGCAGCCGTGGCCTGGTTCAGGGTAACCACAGGAGAAGCCTGCAGATCAGCAAGGTTGCCCTGGAGGCAATACGGACCGTTGTTGGTGCCAAACCAGATGCGGTTCTTGCCCAGGCTGATGGCATTGCTCATCGGGCGGGGCCGGTCGCGCAATTCTTGAAGGTCAACTGGTCGGCTCGGGTACCAGGGATTAGGCATCCAGTGCGCGCTGCGTTCGTGCAGCATAACCACGACTCCCTCGTCGTCCAGCGCAATGGCCATAACCTCTTCTGGCAAGCCGTAATGGGTTACCGGTTCGGGCCAAGGGCTACTGTTGCCCTCGGCGGCAATTTCGGGTTCGGCCAGGAGTCCGCGTTCCCGCGTGTGAAACCACAGCCGTCCGCGCCGATCCCGAAGCACTTGGTAAACCGTGAGACCGTCCAGCACGGATGGGAGCTTGGGGTTGGATGTTAACAGATTGTCGAGCAGCATTTCGGCGGCCCTTCCCCCGATAGGTTTTTCTATGTTGTCTTCATGCTGTGGTTCTTGCG
>CAYSDI010000059.1:19393-20861 GCA_964429745.1 uncultured Chitinophagales bacterium
TTGCGCAAAGTGATAGGCCCCTGCGCCATCTGTTCCCATCCATAGGCCACCTTGTGGATCGGGGTAAAGGCAGTACACAAAATTGGGACCTATCCCCAAATCCAAATATTGAGCGCGGTCAGCACCTGGCTCCCAGGCGTAAACGCCCCCAAGGGTTCCCATCCAAATTAGCCCGTTCCACTCCCGAATGCTGAGCACGCTGCCAGGTTGTTGCATTTCGCCAGCAGTAATGCGCTTGGCCCGCAATTGACCTGGGGCGACACGAAAGGCTCCATAATCAAAAGTACCGAGCCATAGGAAACCTTCTGGATCTTCAAACATAGAAATTACTACGGCCTGCCCGGGCATTCCATGTAGCGCGACTTTCTCCGCTTCGCCATCCTGGTGCGGTCGAAAACGGTAAAGTCCTTCGAGCGTGCTGAACCAAACCCAGCCGTCCGTGTGCTCCAAAATTGCCTGGGTTTCTCCATACGAAGTTCCGCGTTCAAACGCAGCCTGACGGCGCGGATCAAAACTGAACAACTGACCCTGCTGGTTCACGCTGAGCACGCGACCCTCGCGCAAGGCGACCAAATGTTGAATTCGCCGAACGGGCTCGCGTCCGCTCAACCGTACCTGCTGGATCGCTCCATTACCGGGGTCTGTTTCAAAAAGGCCGTGTTCTGCAGTGCCTACCCACAAGCGGCCGGCTGAAAAGGCCAGCCTGCTGACTTGGCCAAATGTCCATTGGGCAGGATCGCCGATGGGCGTTGTTTCGAGGTCGCCAACCCGAAAGCGGGCCATTCCCCCGGAGTAATGACCCACCAGAAAATGGTTGTCATGGAGCGCCAGCAGCGCCGTGACGATAGCGTCCGGGTCCGTGCCACCGCGGGGTAGGAGGCTCAATTGGCGCTCGCTGCCTTGCTGAAGCACGTGCACGAGTCCCCGATCCGTGCCCGCCCAGACACCACCCTGGGCGTCAGCCACTAAGGCGTTGATCTGATCAGAGGGCAGTCCGTCACGCTGTGCCGTTTGGTACCAGCGGCTGCCCTGCCGCAAGTAAAGCCCTTCTCCGGCAGTACCCAGCCACAAGCGGCCCTGGGTATCGGCGCAAATGGCAGTTATGGCTTTTGCAGGATAGCCCTCGCCCGAAGGCAGTCGCTCCAACTTGCCCTGGGGGCTGAGCGCATACACGATGCCGGAAGGCGAACCTGCAAAAAGCGTATCGCGGTGGTGCAGCAAGACGGAAAGGGCAGGCGCAGGGTCTTCGGTGCAAGGCAGCGCTACGGTCTGTTCCCCATCAAACCGCCATAATCCCCGGTCTGTGCCCAGCCATAAGAACCCGGTTTTGTCCTGGTAGACGCAGCGAATTTCTGCCCCCATATCAGGTTGTAGGAGATCCAGTAAATCCAGTTCGTAGACCTGTGCGCGCACTGTCAAGGGTTGGACAAAAAGCAGCACGCCGGCAAGAATCCCGACGGTGTTGCTT
>CAYSDI010000059.1:20961-23211 GCA_964429745.1 uncultured Chitinophagales bacterium
GGCTGATCATGACGGAACAGCAAGCCTGGCGTTGACCGTAACGCGCACCGACTCCGCTATTTTCTGGTGCATGATTTTGGGAATATTAATTCCGTGATCCAGCAACGGAATGTCAAATGTGGTAGAGAGTTCCAGGCTTTTGTCCGGCATCACTTGTATGCTGCCAGGCAGAATGCGCTCCCGGGTTACTCCGTGAATCGTCAATTGACCCCGGACACGCACGGGATAAGTTCCCGGTTTACTCAGCTCTGGACTTTCTATCAGGTGACCTTCAAAAGTAGCTTTCGTAAAGCGACTGATTTCCAAATAGTTTTCCTGAAAGTGCTGTCGCTGCAAACCCGAATTGAAGCCTTGAAAGCTGGCCATGTTTACGCTGAATGCAAAAGCCCCGGAAGGCTCAAGCAAGCCGCGAAGTGCCACTGACCAGGCGTTAATAATTTCCAGCGGCGCATCGGAAACAAAATCAATGCGACCGCTCGTGCTTACAAAGCGGTTGCTCTGGGTACCAGATGGCTGGTTGTCAGAACCCAAAGAATGGGTTTGGTGAC
Organism: uncultured Chitinophagales bacterium; assembly: GCA_964429745.1. GTDB lineage: Bacteria > Bacteroidota > Bacteroidia > Chitinophagales > BACL12 > WGOA01. The sequence goes on from CAYSDI010000059.1 coordinate 21,510, forward strand.
TCTGTCTCGTCTGGCTGCCAGCCCACGCGTGCGCTGCGCCTTCCGGCGAGGTGCAGAGCAACGGCAAAAGAAGCAGCATGGCCAACGGTCGCATAGGCGTTATTTAATGGTTGCACGGCTACCGGTCTTTGTCTGGTATAACCTGCAGCAAACACAAAGTTAACCGATCCTAAAACAAGGCTTTTGCTCTGTTCAGCCCACCAAAAGGCCCTTTCAGCGTGTTTGGTGCAACAAGGGCAGAGGCCGCCTTTAAGTTTGGAGCATTAAAAACCGAATGTCTTTTGTCTAGCCGACCTCCGGTTTCTCTTCATCTTCAAAAATCAGACCATGAAAAAGTTATTCTATACATTATTTAAGTGCAGCCTGTCTTTTTTTCCCGCCACAGCACAGTGGGCGGTTGCTCCTACGGGTACCGTCGTGGACTTGAATACCACAGTTCGAATTGGTTCGGACATTGTCCTGCTTGGCGGCAACTCTGGCACGCTGCTTCGCTCAACAGATGCAGGGGCCACTTTTGCGCAGGCCAGTATCCCAACCTTTGGCGATGAGATTAACGATTTATAATTCGTCGATGCCTTGAATGGATTCGGTGTCGGTGACAACGGCCGTTTTCTGAAATCAACGGACGCCGGAGTCAGTTGGACGGTTTCCTTTGTGCCGACAGGGTCCAACCTATACGGGATTTATTTCCTCCATGCACTCCGGGGGCATGTGGTAGGACTGGACGGTGTGGTCTTTCGCACCAATGACGGGGGAATGACCTGGACGAGCCAGAGCAGCGGAACGGTGGAACGCCTGGAGAGCGTTTTCTTCACGAGCGACAATACCGGCTATGCGGTGGGGCGTGAAGATACCTACCTCAGCACGGCTGATGGCGGTGCAACCTGGACCTCCAGCATTCTGTTGGGAAATGATCGCGAACTTAACGAGGTATTTTTTCTTGATGCGAACAATGGCTACATGGCAGGTAATGCCGGGTTGATTCAAGTCAGCTCAGATGGCGGTGCTTTATGGACTACTCAAGCTTCGGGCACCGTTCAAGACCTCGAGGATATTCATTTTGCAACAGCCGGAGCAGGCGATGCGGCTGGCGCATCAGGAGCCGCAACCCTCTGGAATGCCGTTGTAACCTGTTCCGTTGCTCCTACTGGGCTCAATTCAGTCCCCTCTCTGGTAAGTGGAGTGGTCTTCAGATGGACCGCGTTGGCGGGTGCCGAACAATACCAACTGCAAGGCGGTCCTGTGGCAGGCGGAACTAACCGATTGCTTGCGCCAACGAATGCCTTAAACGTAGCGAACGCTTTCTTTACCCCGGCTACTTCGTACAATTGGAGGGTTCGGGCTCGCTGTGGTGCGGATGTTTCGCCTTGGTCGGCCCTGGCTGCGTTCACGATGCCAACCCTCCGCAAAGTAGTTACGAGTGCCGATGTACTGGTATTCCCCAACCCATCTTCCACGCAGGTAAATGTTCGCTTTCCAGAGATGATGTCCGAATTAGTGGTCCTGGCAGCGGATGGGCAACGGATGCTTCTTGATCTTGCTCCGGCCAACGCTTATTCGTTCGATGTGTCCCGGTGGCCAGCAGGCATTTACCTGCTTCGTGCAAATACAGGTCAAGACGTGGTTACCCAGACGTTAACTGTTGGATTCTAACTTGCTTCTATGCATAACATATAATATTCTATGCATAACATATAATATG
>CAYSDI010000060.1:0-23197 GCA_964429745.1 uncultured Chitinophagales bacterium
CATTCCCGCCCGCCCGTCAAGCCGTGGGTTGGGGCTATCTTTGCCGCTTCCAAAATGAACAGCCCGGTAACCCCATACGGTCAGGAAAGCAAAAAAAAGGAAGTCGCGGTCATGTTTGACCGGATTGCCCCTCGCTACGATTTCCTCAACCACTTTTTAAGCCTGGGCATCGATCACGTGTGGCGCCGCAAAGCGGTGTCAAAGCTGGCGGCAGCCCGCCCGGAGCTGGTCTTGGATGTGGCCACCGGAACGGGTGACCTGGCCATTGCGGCCCTTCGCCTGAACCCAAAAAAAGTGATTGGGGTGGACATTAGCCGCGAAATGCTGGCCATCGGCCGCACCAAGCTCAAAAAACGCGGCATAGATGACCGGATTGAACTGTTAGATGGCGATTCGGAGGCTCTGGCGTTTCCGGATGCCCAGTTTGACGCGGCGCTGTGCGCATATGGGGTCAGGAACTTTGAGAACCTCCAAAATGGGCTTTCGGAGATCCGCCGGGTGCTCAAGCCAGGGGCCTTGTTTGTGGTGCTGGAGTTCTCTCGCCCCAGCGTTTTCCCTGTGAAACAACTATTTGGCTTCTATTTCCGTAAAATATTGCCGGCACTGGGGCGTTTGTTATCCAGCGACTCCAGGGCCTATGCTTATTTGCACGAATCTGTAACGGTTTTCCCTGAGGGTGAGGCCTTTGCAGACGAATTGCGCAAGGCCGGCTTTAAATCTCCAACATGCCAGCGACTCACCTTCGGTATTACTTCGCTCTACACCGGGCAGGCTTAACCCGCGCTTTGGCGCTGTTGCTAGTTCTGGGCGCCGGTTTCGGCGTGCAGGCGCAGCTCAATGCCACCGAGTTTGATCTGAAATACAGCAAAAAGCCTTACCACTTTGGTATTGCCCTGGGCTACAACGTCTCTGATTTCAAGGTTCAGCACAGCGAAGCCTTCCTGGCCAGCGACTCCATTTTTACGGCCGAATCCGCAACCGGTCCTGGCTTTAATTTGGGCATTATCTCCAACCTGCGCCTGGGCAAACGCTGGGACTTGCGCTTCATTCCAAGCCTGGTCTTTGCCGAAAAGCGGCTGGAGTACAACATGTTGGAGAATACTATGCAGAGCAAGACCATCGAAAGCATTTTCATGGCCTTTCCCGTATCAATTAAATTCAAGTCTGATCCGCACCGCGATTTCCGGATGTACGTGATCGGCGGAGCCAATTACACCTTCGATCTGGCCTCAAACGCAGAGGCGCGCAACGCCGAAGACCAGGTCAAGATTTTTCGGAATGACTTAAGCGCAGAAATGGGTGTGGGCATAGAGTTCTACTTTCCCTATTTCATCTTCAGCCCGGAGGTCAAGTTCAGCCACGGTTTGCTGAACGTCCATTCGCGCGATACCAACCTGCAGTTCAGCGACGTGCTGCAAAACCTGCTCTCGCGGGCCATCACCTTTACGGTGCATTTTGAAGGGTAAGCCTACTTAGCGGCAGGCATTTCGGGCGGTCAGCACGACGGGCAGGCATTTCGGGCGGTCAGCACGACGGGTAGGCATAGCTAAAGGTTGCCAGAAACTCAGGCCGCGCTTTCCTGCACCTGCCAGACTTTGATGGTTCTGTCGTCTGAAGCGCTGACCAACAGCCCGTTCTGTCCATGCCACATCAGCGCGTTGACCGAGCGCGCATGCCCTTCGTATCGGGGTCTTTCCAACACTTTTAGCAGGCGAAAATCTTTGGCAGACCACACCTTGATGGTCTTGTCCCGGGAGCCGGTGGCCAGCCAGCGCCCGCTGGGGTCCAAAGCCATGGCATTGATGGTGAACAGGTGCGCCGGGATTACCTCGTCCAGCGATAACTCGTCCTGGCCCTGCCAAATTCTGAGCCGGGCATCGCGCGAACCGGTAACGAGCGGGCCACCTTGCGCCGTCCAGGCCGCACAGAAAACGGACTGTTCGTGCCCTTCGAGCACTTGCGTAACCAACCCATTTTGGCTGTTCACCAAATAGGCGCAACCGTCTGACGCACAGACTGCTATGCGGTTTCCATTTGGCTCGGGCGAAAGGTTCCGCAGCCGCTCGCGACTGAGGAGCGTTTCCCGGAGCAGGGTCCAATCCCGGGTGTCGTATACCCGCAGGATGCCATCCCCGCAAGCCATCCACACTTGCTGGACTTGTGGCCGATGCAGCAGGTCAAAGACGGGAGCATGGGGGTTGCTCAGGGTTGCGAGCACGTTGCCAGAGGGCAGCGGTTGCCCGGAGTAAGGGCCCCCTTCGCCCGAAATCGGGGACTCCCAACCCAGCAGAAATGCGCCGCCGTGCATGCCACCGACGAGCAGTTGCTGCAGATCCGGGAGCCAACAAAGCGAAAAAACATTAGCCGGAATGCGCGCCAGGGCCATAGCAGGGGCGGGTTCATGGGGCAGATCCTGCACCGACCTTGGTGAATCAAGCCCGGCGAGGGTCCAATTAGCCACCAGACCGTCTCCGCAGCCAGACAAGATAGCATCGGCATGCGGGGCGGCAGAAAGCGCAAAAATGGCCGCGCGATGTCCTGTCAGGGTCTGTAAGTGGTTAATTTCAAGGGGCACGGCGTTAAAAATAGGCCTTTACGCTTGCGGAGTGCGAATGGGGACGCAAGGGTTTTTTAAGCGCTCCTTTGAACTTTGCCCCTCATTGCGGAACTTTACCGGGATTGATTATTCTGTTCCTATATAAACAATATTTAATATAGTGCCTCTTATTGACAAGATTCAACTGGACCCTCATACCAAGCTCGGGCTGTGGCACATTGAGGAGCCCAGCCACGCCTTGCGGCCGTTTTTGGTGTTCAGTAGATCTGAAGAGGAGTTTATGGGCAGGGTTACCAATGAAGATCGGCGGACGCAATGGATGGCCAGCCGGGTTTTGCTCAAGCGGCTGCTGGATACGACTTCGTTCGTGGACATTTACGTGGACCAATACGGCCGCCCGGAAATGCAGAATTTTGACTACCGCATGTCCATCAGCCATTCGCGCGATTATTCAGCGGTGATTATTTCAGACCGCTATACGGTGGGCGTTGACGTGGAGTCCATGCGGCATGACCTGGCCAGGCTCAAGAATAAGTTTATGCGACCAGATGAACTGGCGCTGATGCCGCCTGAACATGCCCTTGCCTATGTTTTGATGCACTGGAGCGCAAAAGAAGTAATGTATAAAATATATTATCGAAGAAAATTGGATTTTCGCGAACATATGGGTGTGGAGCCTTTTGATCTGGTCAGCAATCTGGAGGAAGGCCAATTTTGGGGATGGGTCCGCAAAGGCGAGTACGATCGCCGCTTCCTTTTGCGGTATCGCCGCTTGGTGGATTATTACGTGGTTTGGGCCGTGGATACAGAGAGCGCGGATGAGTGAGGGTGCTTTCTAAAAACCTACTTGAAAAACACCGCTATTTTGAGTCCGGCTTATTACTGATTCCCGTTGTTTCGTTTGACCAGCAAATGCCCTGCGGCATCCGCCATAGCAGCTCTGGCCTGGCGCAGTTCCTTGTACATGCCGAGCAGGTGCGTGATTTCCGGATCGTCTACAGCGTTTTTTAAGCGGAGCTGAAGTTCGGCCATCATGTTGTCGATTTTATGCGCTTTGAGGGCGGCCACAACCTTTTCAATGTCTTTTCGAATGAGAAATTGCTTGTCGGTAATAGCAATGTCGTGCTTTATGGTCCAATTGAGCGAGAGCTCCCAGGGTTGGTGGAGCATGGTCAGGGCGAGGTCTTTGAATTCGCGGCGCTCGTGCTCCAGAAAGTGCCGGCTGGGATGGACCAAGCCAGCCTCAAACGCCGTGCGGTACTCATCCAAAATGGCGGCGTAGAGCGGGTTCTCCAATTCCACGTCGCTGACCTGTTCCAGAATAAAAGCTATGGCGGGTTGTTCTTCTACTTTGAAGGCATCGGCTTCGAGCAACAGCCGGATCAGGTCGCGCTCGCGGTGCTCGCCAGGTTGGGTCGAAGGGGTTTGCGGCTCCGTGCCGTGCAAGTCGCGCTGGGGAAGGGGTTCTTCGGGCCCAGCGGACGAAGGGTAGCCGGGGCCACCTGCGGCGCCTGATGAGCCAGCACCATCGCGTCGGAAATCGCCAGCATGCGATTGCCGCCGTTCGCTGTCCTGTTGTTTTCGCAAGCCCTGCTGAATGGCCTTGTTGGTTTCCAGAATAAGCAATTGCTCGGGCATATCCAACAGCTCTGCGGTCTGCCGCAGGTAGAGTGAGCGCGTGATGGGGTCGCTGACTTTGGCGATGGTGCCGATGACTTCGCGGGCCAGAGCTGCTTTTTTGATCGGGTCGCCCTCGGCTTCCTGGAGCAGCAAATCGGTTTTGAACAGGACAAAGTCGCGAGCTTCGGTTTGAAGGTAACTGCGCATGCCCTCACCGCCGAGCCGCTGCACAAGCGAATCTGGGTCTTCACCCTCCGGCAAGCGGACGATGCGGACGTTTAGCCCTTCTTCCAACGCGATTTCCGTGCCGCGCAACGCGGCTTTGAGGCCGGCAGGGTCGCCGTCGTAGAGCAGCGTGACGTTTGGGGTGTAGCGGCGGATCAGGCGAAGTTGCCCGCTGGTGAGCGCTGTGCCGGACGAGGCGACGGCGTTGCGGATTCCGGCCTGGTGCAGCGAAATGACGTCGGTGTACCCTTCTACCAGATAGGCCAGGTCGCTTTCTGCAATGGCGCGCCGGGCCTGGAACATGCCGTAGAGCACCGCGCTTTTGCTGTAGATGATCGACTCCGGACTGTTGACGTATTTGGGAATGCCCGGCCCGGTTTTGAGGGCTCGCGCCCCAAACGCGATGACCTTGCCCGCGGGGCTGTGGATGGGGAAAATGGCCCTTCCCCGGTAAAAATCCCAGTGCCGGTCATCGCGGCTTTTGGTAAGCCCCAGCTCTTCTAAAAAGGCCAGTTGATAGCCTGCGTCGAGGGCGGCTTGGGTGAACCGGTCGCCGTTGTCCGGACACCAGCCCAGGGTAAAGGATTCCAGGCTTTCCTGGCGCAGGCCGCGCTCCTGGAAGTACGAAAGGCCTATGGCGCGGCCGGCATCGGTTTCCAGCATTTGCCCGGCAAACCACTGGGCCGCAAATTGATTGACAATGAGCAGGCTTTCCTGGTGATCGTGCGCCGCTTTTTGTTCCGGAGTTGCTTCCTTTTCTTCTATTTCTATCTGGTAGCGGTTGGCCAGCCAGCGCAGCGCTTCCGGGTAGTTGAGGTGCTCGTGTTCCTGCAGGAAGTCAATGGCGTCGCCGCCCTTTCCACATCCAAAACATTTATAAGAATTTCTTGGAATGTTTACATTAAACGAAGGTGTTTTTTCCTGGTGGAAGGGGCACAGTCCAATGAGCCGGCTGCCCCGTCGCTTTAAGGGCACAAATTCGCCCACCACATCTTCAATGCGGGTAGCTTGTTTGATGCGCTCGGTGGTTTCAGGGGAGATCAAAAGCGAAGTTCAGGGATGCATGGATGAAGGAAGGCCGGGGGACGAAGTTAGCAACGGGTGAGGCAGGTCAAGCAACGTACGGGGCCTGCGGCACAATTTTTAGCACTGACCAATTTTTGGCACACCTTTTGGCTGTAGCCTTTCAACTCCCGGAATTCACCGGGATGACACAATGAAGGAAGCGATGAAAAAGTTACTCATCACCCTCGTGCTCTCTGTCTTCAGTGCCGCGGCTGTTTTTGCCGGACACAAGGATTCTGATCTGAAAATTACGGTGCATCAGAACCAGCCTTTCATCCTCAACCTGGATGGCTATCGTTTAACCCGACCCGCCGATCAGGTGATCTTGCGCGACCTGGAACCCGGCCGTCACTTTCTGGAGGTATTTTCTCCCTCCGGCCGACACATCCTTTACCGCGGGTACATCAATGTGCAGCCCGCCAGCATGATTAAAGCCAGAATTGACCACCGCGGGCAATTCGTGGTCAGCCACGTCATCCGCAAGGGCTACCAGAACACGAGTTTTGGCCTGGAGGGACCCGGCACGGTCATTTACACGGGGGGTGGGGTCTACGTGCCCAATGGCCCGGTGATTGGCGAGTGCGGAACGCCTCCCCAGCCTTATGGGTACTATTCCGGCGGTCCGGCTGTTGCCCCGGCACCCATGGTTATGCACAGCTCATCTTTCAATAGCCTGTTGCGCTCCATTGAAGCCCAGCGCTTTGACGAAAACCGCCTGGCCATGATCCAGGATGCATTGAGCCGCAATGCCTTCACGGCCCTGCAATTGCGCGACCTAATGTGCACCCTGGATTTTGAAGCCAACCGCCTGCAGGCAGCCAAGTTCGGGTACAGCTCGCTCGTTGACCCGCAGAACATTCACTTGGTCACCGACGCGTTCCGGTTCTCCGGCAGCACCGCAGAATTGTACGCCTACATTCGCTAGCGCTGGGCCTCTGGGTTGCTGATGCCAAGAGCAGACGCGCCCTGCCTGCCAAAGCGAGCTAAGTGTTGACGTTTTCAGTGATGGGTATTGGTTAATGTGCTAGTTGATTTGTTTTGGCGAAGTAGCCTTTCCCCTGCGGGGGAAAGGCTTTTTTGCATTTGGCAACTTCAGAAACACAACAAAAGTTTTGCCGCCCGGGATGTAGGCAGTACATTGTAAATATTGTTCACTTATCCACCCCTGATTGTCATGAAGAAAATTTACCAAACCACCCTCTTCCTTCTCTCCTTTGCTTTTGTCCCGGCTGCATTTGCCTCCGTCCATGTGGTCAATGCCCTCAACTTTTTTTACTCCCCGGATGTCATCACCGTCAATACGGGTGATACGGTGCGGTTTCAATGGGTTACCGGCTCACACCCAACGTCATCTACATCAGGCGATTGGGCCTCGTTTGTGTTTTTTCCGCTCAATGCTTCACAACCCGTTTTTGACCTGGTGTTCAACAATCCGGGTACCTACAACTACCAGTGCGACTTCCACGTGTCGCTGGGCATGATTGGGACCGTGGTTGTAGTGGGACCCCCAACCTGCAGCACGGCTTCAGCACCCACAGCGCAAAGCAGTACGCCCTTGAGCAACCGGGTTCGCCTCAACTGGACCCCACAAGCTGGCGCAGTAGCTTGCCAGGTGCAGGGTAAACAAGTGCCTACAGGACCGCAACCGAGCATCAATGTGCTTGGCGCTGCAATCAATACCACAGATGTTCCCTATGCCGCAGCCGGTCCGGGAACCACCTGGACCTGGCGCGTTCGCTGTGCCTGTTCTACTTCGCCGCTGCAAGTAAGCCCCTTCACGGCCTTTGGCGATACTTTTTCTATTCCATTGGCCCGCGAAGCTTCCGGAATCCTGGCTGACCTGCAGGTTTACCCCAACCCTGCCACTGACCAGCTCATGGTTTCCTTTCAAGGCGGCGAGGAACAGGAAACTCAGCTTTTGGTCTACGACCTGAGCGGAAAACTGATGGAGAGCCGCGTGTTGGCCACCGTTCCCGGCGCGAATGTTCAGACGCTGGTGGTGGCTAATTATCCTACCGGCATTTATTTCCTGCAAGCGGGGGAAAACGAAGTGCGGTCGTTTGAGATCGTGCGGTAGAAGCGGGTTTCGCTCGCTTCCGGTCCGGTGTGCCAAATCTGCGCTGCAGGCGGACGCGCAGCGCTTATCCGGAAGTTTTGTGGCTCGTTTTCAGGGCTTCGAGACTTCCGGGTAGGCGATGCGCACGTGGTGAATGCTGAGCAACATTTTCCGGAATACTTTTCGAATCTGGTACAGCTCCCGGAAGGTCAGTTCAGATTGGACCAATTGCTCATCTTCGATTTTTAGGTGGACAATACGCTCCACCAAAGCATCAATGTCTTTGCTACTGGGTTGCTTGAGTGCGCGCGAAGCCGCTTCAAGGCTGTCGGCCAACATGACGACAGCGGTTTCTTTCGAGAAGGGCAGGGGGCCGGCGTAGCGAAAGCGATCGTCGTTGGCCGAAGGTTCCTGGCCGCGCAGTAAGGTGTACCGGCTCCAAAAGAACTCGACACGGGTGGTGCCGTGATGCGATTTGATGAAGTCGATGACCGAATCAGGCAAGCGGTGTTTGCGCGCCATTTCCACCCCGTTTTGTACGTGGCTGATGATCATCCGCGCGCTTTCCTCCGGTTCCAGGGCGTCGTGAGGGCTGTCTCCGCTGGCCTGGTTCTCGATAAAAAAGATGGGGTTGCGAATCTTGCCGATGTCGTGGTACAAGGCTCCGACCCTGGTCAGCAAGGCACTTCCCCCAATTTCTGCAATGGCTGCCTCAGCCAGGTTGGCCACCTGTACGCTGTGTTGCATGGTACCGGGTGCCCTGAACGAAAGTTCGCGCAACAGCGGTTTGTTCAGGTCAGACAATTCGCGAAGCGTAATGTCGCTGACCACGCCAAAGAGCCGCTCAAACACCAGAATGAGCGGGTAGGCCATCAGGCAAAAGAAGACGTTGAGCGAAAGCCAGCCAAAAGGCGCTGTGTCCAGTTGGAAGAAACTGCCTTGCTGCACCAGACCGATGGCCAGCCAGGAAAGAGAATACGTGAGCCAGAGCCAGAACATGGCCATGAAAAACTGGGACCAATACTGCGCCCGCAGGTTGCTGAAAATGGCCGCCAGGCCAGCGAGCAAATGCAGGAACATAAATTCACCGGAATTGCTGACCAGAAAACCGGCGATAAGCAGGATCACCAGGTGCGTAAACAGGGCAGTCCGGGTGCCAAAAAACGTCCGGATGATAATGGGCACGATGCAATAAGGAACCAAAAACAGGGTAGGATACTCCCTGGCTTCACTAAAAACGGTCAGCGAAATGAAGGCCAGGATGAGCAACAGCATGAAGAGCAGCGACCGCCAATGGCGGAATGCGTCGGCTTTGTATTGCAACAGAAACAAGGAGTACAACACCAGGCTGATGGCAACAATGGCAAAATAGCCCACCCACAAAGCATAAGGTTTGTAACCTTCGGTGTAGCGTTCAGACTCGTCGCGCAGGGAGGCGAGGATCAGGGCTTTTTCTTCGGTGACGATCTCGCCCGTAAAAATTATCTTTTCGCCCTCACCGACTTTGCCCCGGTGGCTGGAAAGTTGATCGAGTTCTGCCTGCAACGCCTGTTCAGAGGTATTCCGCCGGTAGGTGACATCTGGCCGGAGCACCGGTTGCAGGAGTTCGCGGACAAAATCCGCTTCTTCGGCCGAAAGATCCGGCGGCAGCAGGAGCTGGGCCCTGGCTTGGTCTATGGTGAGGAAATCGCCGATGCGCTGCTTGCGCGCAATCTTTCCGGTGAGTTCCAAAAGACCATGGTCTTCTGTAAAGTCCCGGTGGGTGCTGTCGAGCGCCAGGATACCCTGATTAAAAACCGCTTCGAGCGCCTTCAGGCCAGCTTGGAGCAGGCGAGTGCTGTCTGCAGTTGTTCTCAAAACCCCGCCGGTTGGTTTACCGGAAAGGTCGCGTTCCGCACGTGTTACCCCTTCGCCCGCTAGCATAGGCCAGCGGAGCCGTAGGTCAGCCGCAAAATTGCGCTGGGCGGTGGTTGCTACGTCAGACGTTTTCTCATAGTAAGGCAGAAAATCAGCCAGCACGCGCTCCATGTCCTGACTCCGTTCGGCTTCGCTTTTTTCGATGGCAAAGTCGAAAGGGGAGAGGAGGTTGTCATAGCGCCAGGGCTTTCCTACCTCAAAGTCATAGGGGAAACGGACATCTTTTGGAATGATGATGGTGATGCCCACAGCCGCTGCAAGGACCAACATATACCGGCTAAACAGCCGGCGGTGCTTGATAACCAGGTTTTTCATGGAGCGTGCGGCCGAACAATTGCAGCTGAAGGAAGCTGCCTCAAGATGCGTAAAAGTAGCCTCCCGCGACCTATTTGGCCACAATCTGTTTGACTCCTTCTGTTTGACCCTTTCTGTTTGACTCCTTCTGTTTGACGCTTTCTGCTTATTTACATTCCGCCAGGGCAACGGGATCAGGGAACGGAGTGCGGCGGCTTAACCGCCTTGATTCGCTATCTTTGCCCCTAATTTTGAGCTTTCGGGCTATCCTCATCCATCCCAATATCCCAGCCAACATGCGCGAAGTTTGCATCGTTTCGCTTGCCAGGACGCCCATCGGCAGTTTTGGCGGTTCACTCGGTTCCCTTGCGGCCCATCAGTTGGGGGCGCACGTTGTGCGCGCAGCCGTTGCGCGAGCCGGCATTGCCGCGGACGCTATCCAGGAGGTTTTTCTTGGCAATGTTCTGACGGCGGGTCAGGGCCAGGCCCCGGCCAAGCAGGCTTCGCTGGGGGGGGGAATTCCCAATACAGTGCCCTGCACCACGGTCAATAAAGTGTGTGCATCCGGCATGAAGGCCCTGATGTTCGGCGCGCAATCCATCCTGCTTGGCGACAACGACATCGTGCTGGCAGGCGGCATGGAAAGCATGTCAAACGTGCCCTATTACCTGCCCAACACCCGTTGGGGCCAGCGACTCGGCGACGGCAAAACGATAGACGGCGTGGTGTTTGACGGGCTGTGGGATCCCTACAAGAATTGCCACATGGGCAATGCGGGGGAATTGTGCGCGTCTACTTACGGCTTTAGCCGCGAAGACCAGGATGCTTACGCGATCGAAAGTTACCGAAGAGCCGCAGAAGCCCAGAAAAACGGGTGGTTCTCGGCCGAAATTGAGCCGGTTTCTATCGCCCAGCGCAGCGGCAGCCCGCTGATTGTTACGGAAGACGAAGATGTAACCAAGGTCAATTTCGACAAGATTCCGAGCCTTAAGCCCGTTTTTGACAAGAATGGCACCATCACGGCGGCGAATGCTTCAAACATCAACGATGGCGCTACAGCCATGGTCTTGATGAGCACGGAGCGCGCTGCTGAGCTGGGGTTGAAGCCGCTGGCCAAAATTCGCTCCTACGCCGATGCATCGCAGGCCCCGGAATGGTTTACGACCACCCCGGCTAAAGCCATGCCCAAGGCCATTGCCAAGGCGGGCCTGACCTTGTCAGACATTGACTATTTTGAGATCAACGAAGCCTTCAGTGTGGTTGCGCTGGCCAATAACCGCGACATGGGGCTGGATGCCGCGCGCGTTAACGTGTTTGGCGGTGCGGTCAGCTTGGGCCACCCCATTGGGAACAGCGGTGCGCGCATCATCGCCACCTTGATTTCCGTGCTGCGCCAGAAAGGCGGTCGTCTGGGTTGCGCGGGCATCTGCAACGGGGGTGGGGGCGCATCAGCCATGGTGGTGGAGTTACTGGCCTAATGACCGGTTTGGCGTTGCCTTCTGTGGAGCAGCAAATGATGCAGCACAGCAGGCAGTCAGGAAGGCAGTCAGCGTTGACTGTTAAAGTCCCGGCCTTAAGGCAAGCGCGGGATTTCCTGAAAGGCACAATATTTGCGCTTTCTTAAGAGTTTCATGAGCAGCCGATTAATGCGGAATACTTCTTTCCAATACTGGTTTACCACTGCGGTTTTTACCGCAATCCTTGCGTTGTCTATGCTGGACAGCGGAGCGCTACAGGCTGCTTCTGCCGGAATACTTTCTGGCGTTCAGGCCGCGGATTCTCTGACCACCGAGGTCACTGATCCCAACCTTCGAAGGCTCCTGGTGTACGAGGACAGCCTGGTTACCCTGGGCGATTCACTGGTGAGCGGCAGCAGCTATGAAGTGCGGGAGGCCGCCTGCGTGGCGTTTATTCCCATGTTGGTGCGGGCGTTGAGAACCCCGGATGCTTTCGATTTTTCATTTGACCGGGTGCAAACGCTGTCGGAGTTGCGAGCGCCAGATGAAAGTTTTCGGATTTTCACCTTCCAGATGATGCTCTGGGACTACACCTACCGCTACTTTGGAGCCATTCAGTACCGGGACAATGAATTGCGCCTGACGCCGCTCATGGATGCCTCGCTGTTCATGGCCGATTCGGTGCTGAACACTGCCGTGCTTGGTCCGGAGGAATGGTACGGAGCCATTTACTACGGCATCACCAGCCGCAAACACAAAGGCAAGACCTACTACTTCCTCTTTGGGTTCGACGGGCTGGACCTTTTCAGTTCCCGGAAATTGGTAGAAGTGCTTCAGTTTGAAAACGAGCGCCCGGTTTTTGGTGCGCCCCTCTTTCCGGATAAGCTTGAAGAACCGGTTTACAGCAACCGCTTCCTTTTGGAATACAAAAAAGAAGCCTCAGCCAGCCTGAATTACGACGCCGAATTGGAACAAATTGTCTTTGACCATTTGGTGCCGGAAAATCCGCTCTCAGAGGGCATCCGTTCCACGTACATCCCTGACGGCACCTATGAGGGCTTTAGCTGGGATAAAAAAGGGTATTGGGTTTACATTGACAAGGTGTTTACCCAAATGCAGCTTTTCGCACCGGACTATACGCCGGATAGCGATCCATCGCAAGACCCGTTTAATTACGAGAATCGCACTAAGAAACGCGACGAGTAGCTAGGTTTTTAGAAGTACCCTTAGGTGTATTTCAGCACTTTGGCTAACAGGATGCCTGCTGCCACCGCAGCGTTAAGCGATTCGGTTTGATCTGCCCCGCCAATGCGGCAGCGTTGGGCCAACCGTGCACTGACCTCTTCTGAAAGGCCGTGCGACTCGCTCCCGACGACCAGAATGCCATTTGGTGGAAAGTCGAGTTCGCGCAGATCAACGCCGCTGGCATCGGCTCCCCAGAGCGGTTGCGCAGGGTTCGCGGGCCATTCCCCCGGTTCAAGCACGCGGCAGGGCAGCCGGAACAGCGAGCCCATGGAGGCCTGAACCACCTTGGGGTTGAAGCGGTCCACGCAGCCGGGCGACAAATACATGCCCACGGCGCCAAACCAATGAGCAGTGCGCAGAAGCGTGCCGAGGTTGCCTGGATCGCGGATGCCGTCCAGCGCTAACGCCCAGCCGTTGGCCGGGATGGGCGTGTCGTCGGCGGGAATTTTGGCCAGCGCCAGGACCGATTGGGGCTGGTCCTGGAAACTGAGCCGCTCCAATTGTTTAGGGCTGACCACCAAGGCTTCCACCCCCCGGTCGGCAAGTTGGCGTTCGTGGGCCAGCACCCATTCTTCGAGCCCAAAGACCTGATCCACTGGCCAGCGGCTGTTCAACAGCTCGCTTACCACCTTCAGGCCGGCAGCCGCGAACATCCCGTACCTTTGGCGGAACTTTTTTTGTTGAAGGCTTTGCACCAATTGCACCTGCGTTTTAGAAAGCATCGGGTTCTGGATTTATACCGGGGAAGGGTCCTCGTCGTCGGGCTATGGGAGTGCCGCAAAGAAGCTGTGCAGCGTTTTGCGATGCCGGGTTTAGTGTTGCTGTTGACTTTTGCCGCTTCGTGCAGCAACACCCGGTACCTGCAGGAAGGTGAGGTGCTGTACAAAGATAGCCGGGTCACCTGGCCGCACGATGCCCCTGACGGCAAACTCCAGGAAGAACAGAACGATTTGGCGGCGGATTTGCTTCGCTTCGAAAAGCAGAAGGCCAACCAAAAGATTCTGGGCGTAGTGGCGTTCAAGCTCTGGTTTTACAACATTCTGACCCAAACCGAAGAGGGTTTTCTCAAAGCCTGGATCAACAATGGGCGCGGAATCAGGCAGTTGAAAGACGTCTTGCGGGAATTGCTCTATCCCCCCGACACCCAGGATTTGCGCGATTGGTTTATCGAAAACCTGGGAGAGCCTCCAGTGCTGTATGACAGCGCGCTCGCGGAGTCGGCCGCAGCGGGCATGGAAGTGTACCTGAACGACAACGGATTTTTTAATGCCCAGGTGGAACCGGAGCACCTGGTCAAGCGCAAAAAAGGAACCGCCAACTACGTGGTCGAAAGTGGGCCCCGGCACATGTTGCGGAACATTGTGACCGAAGCCACTGACACCTTTATGTTACGGCTGATTACCAAGCCTCAGAAGGATTCCATTTTGAAGTCCGGTGAGCCGTATCGGCTTAGCGACCTCAAGGCCGAACGGGTTCGCATTCGGGATACGCTGTTGAACAACGGCTACTTCACCTTCGACCGAAATTTTGTGGAGTTTGAGCTCGATTCCATGATTGGCAACCGGCAACTGGACGTGTATGTGCGCATTCTTGCTCCGGAAGAAGACACGGCACACCACCGCTACCGGATCGGCGAAGTGTACATCTACCCGGATTACCAATCGGCGGCGTTGTCGCCGAATACCCCGCCGGACACGCTGTACCGCCGCCGTATTCACCTGATCAGCTACGATTTGAACTTTCGCGTTTCCACGCTGCTCAACCCCATTTTTATTGAGCCCGGCGGCTGGTACGATGCCTCTGCCCATTCGCTCACGCTCCGAAAATTCACCGAGCTGGGCGCGTTCAAGTTTGTCTCTATCATCTACCGCAAGCCCGAGGGAGATTCCAGTCAGGTGGATCCATACCTGCTGGACGCCTTCATCCGGCTGCAGCCCAGCCTCAAGCAGCAATGGTCAATTGAATTGAACGCCAACACCAATTTCAACTCGCTGATTGGTTCAGACCTGGACTTCAATTACCGCAACCGAAACCTGTTTCACAACGCGGATTTGTTCACACTGAACCTATCCACTGGTGTGGAAACGCAAGTGGGCGAAGGGGAATCGTTCATTCGCAACGTAGACTTCACGGGCATGGCCAATTTGGATATTCCAAAATTTGTGGTGCCGTTTAAGATCAAGCGATCGCGGATGTTCAATCCGGTTACTTCGTACGCGGCTCGCTACAGCTACGTTCAGCGCATTGAGTTTTATACGTTGCACAGCACTTCCGTTTCTGTGGCTTACTCTTGGCGACGCAATGCAGTAATCGCGCACCGCCTTAGCCCGGTTGACGTGAGCCTGGTTCGCCCGACGGAAATTTCGGATGCTTTTCGCGCCATTCTGAACGACAACCTGTTGCTGACCCAAAGTTTTCAACAACAGATCATTCCAGCGGGCATCTACACCTTTTTGTACAACGAGCCCAGTTTGAAGGGCAGCCGAAACGGGCTGTATTTCCGGGGGGGGCTGGAGTTCGCGGGTAATTTGGTGAACGCCGTGGCGTCGCTGGTTGGCGGCAGCGATACCGTCAACAACATTTCCGGTATCCCGCTGGCGCAATACGGGCGGTTGCAGACAGACTTTCGCTATTACTTTAACCGCACTGACCAAGACATCTGGGTTTTTCGCCTGGCTACCGGCGTCGGGTTGCCTTACGGCAATTCCGCTGCGCTTCCATTCGTCAAGCAATTCTTCGCCGGGGGGCCAAGCTCTGTTCGGGCCTGGCGTGTGCGCCGTCTCGGTCCCGGTTCATTTGAAGCGGAAGAGGACAGCGAGCAGAACGTTTTCATCGACCAGACAGCCGACCTGAGTTTGGAAGCTAATATTGAATATAGATTTCCAATATACAATATTGTTAAAGGAGCTTTTTTCTTAGACGCTGGCAACATCTGGTTGCTCAAAGAAGATGCCACTCGCCCAGGGGGTAAAATAGAACCTGATTTCTACACGGATATCGCGCTTGGAACCGGTGTGGGTTTGCGCCTGGACTTCAGCTTTTTTGTGTTTCGCGCTGATTTTGGCCTCCGGGTTCGGGACCCTGCGGTTGAAGGCAGCCGCGCTTGGTTATGGACACACCCCGAAGATTACCTGAACGATTTTAGCCGAAATACGGAGTTTAACATCGCTATTGGGTATCCGTTCTGAGCAGGTAAAGACGTTGTCAAACGCTGATCAACTCCGTGGTGCGCAGTTTTTTGATACCAGCGCTTACTTCCAGTCCGGGACGGGCTTTCCCACGTAGCGTACAACCAGCCACAGGATGCCGATTCCCAACAATAAGTTGATCCAGGTCGGGATACCCATCACAGAAAGCACTCCGCCAACAAAGAGGCTAGCAGCCCCTACGGTTAGTGCGTATGGCAATTGTGTCCGAACATGATCCACGTGGTTGCAATTGGAAGAAAGCGAGCTGAGGATGGTGGTGTCGGAAATGGGGGAGCAGTGGTCGCCAAACACCGAGCCGGCAAGAACCATGGCAGTCACGTTGTGGAAAATGGGCATGATGGCCTCATAAGACAGACCTGAGGATTCCGCAAGGTTGTAGGTGAGCGGCAAAATGATTGGATAGAGGATGGCCATGGTGCTCCAACTGGAGCCGGTAGAAAAGGAAATTAGTCCAGCCATAATAAAAGTTATGGCTGGTAGCCACATTGGGTTTAACCGGTCGGTGAGCAACCCGGATAAAAAGCCCGCGGTGTGCAGGTGATTGGTAACAGCAGCCAGCGACCAGGCAAGAACCAGGATAGTAAGTGCGGGAAGCATAGTTTTGAATCCGTCCTGGATGGCATCCACCAATTCATTAAGGCCCAGGGTGCGCGTACCCAGGCTCATGAACGCAGCGACCAACAGCGCGCTGGCCGACGCCCAAATCAACGCCGTATAGGAATCAGCACCGCCAATAACTTTGCTCAGGAGGTCGGAGGTGAAGAATAAATTGAATTTGTTCGCAAGAGTTTCGTTTTCCCAAAACGTAGCATAGGCATGCCCTTCCATTCTCAGCGATTCAAAGCCCGTAATCCACAAACCCAATAGCGTAACAAATATTACGGTTGCCACAGGCAAGAAGGCATTCAACCAGCGGTGGCGAATACCCGCAACGGGTTCCAGGTCAGCGCCTTCCGGCCCTTGGCCTTCGCGTTGTTTGTGTCCTGGCGCAGAGACTTGTCCGCTGTTGCGCGCGCGCATTTCTGCCTTGTGCATAAATCCGAAGTCTCTTTTGCTCATGATAAGCATGAGCATGAAAATGAGGGTCAGGTAAGGGTAGAAGGCGTAGGACAGCGAACTCAAAAAGACGCCATAGGCACTTTCCTGCAAGCCAAGGGTGGAAATGGCTCCGCTGATGTAATCCAGTTCAGCGCCAATCCAGGTGGTGATGAAGGCAATGGCCGCCACCGGGGCTGCAGTGCTATCCACCAGATAAGCCAGTTTTTCGCGCGAGACCCGAAAGCGATCCGTAACTGGCCGCATGGTATTGCCCACCACAAGGGTATTGGCGTAGTCGTCAAAGAAGATGGCTATTCCCAAAAACCAGGTAACCAATTGGGCATTCCTGGCTGAATTGGCCAAAACGGATAATTTTTCTACCACCCCGTACATGCCGCCGTTGCGGGAAATAACGGCCACCATAGCACCGATCAACAGTGAGAACAGGATGATGGAAGCGTGCGAAGAGTCGGCTATGGAATGGAGAATAAAGAATTCAAAAGTTCCGGTAATGGCAGGCCACCAGTTGCTGGGTTGGAAGCCAATTAACAGCAAACTGCCCAAAACCACGCCGGCCAACAGGGAGCCGATGACTTCGCGGAAAATCAACGCCAAGGCAATGGCCATAATCGGAGGAAGGACAGAAGTCCACGGAGCGACTGGGTTCTCGCGCGTGCGGGTTCCCAGTGTGTGAAATCCGTATTGCAGGTGCTGGGGGCCAGCGGTGTTCCAATAGTCCAGACGGATGGACTCAAAGCGCTCGCCCTCAAGCGGGAAATTGCAGTAACCCTGGCTGAAGGTCAACTCGGTGGTTTCGCCGTTCAGCGTCAAGGAGTATGGCCCGTTGAAGTCACCGTTTACGCTGCCATCCGGGTGGACGACACGGAGCATCAGGTTGACACTTCCCCGGTTGTTGATTGTTTCTGCTCGCAAGGTGCCCGGCAAGAGGTTGGGCCCAGCCTGGAAGGAGGAGCCTTGGTTTGCGGGTTGCGCCGCTACGGTGCCGACCATGCCCAATAAGAGCGACCATGCGAGAAATACAGGGAGGAAAGCAGCCATCAGCGTGGGTTTCGGGAATGCGGGCTAACTTTAAGTGCCGGCAAGGATTTGCAATACTATAAAACCTTTCCGACTTGCTTTAGGGATGCCCTTTAGTCTTTCTGCGGCCCTGCTCCGGATCCCTGGCTGGTCAGGCGTCTCTCCACCCAATACAGGATTCGCTCATGGCTCTCTCTTTGCCCCGTTTGCTGCCCTCCGGGCTCAACATGCTGTTGGCACTTGCTGGTTGGCTCAGCCTTTTTGCCCTTCCCGTCAGGGCTCAATCCTACATTTTGGCCAGCGACGTGCCGGTGTTGGGGGTGGGGGGGCAGCCGCTTGCCCATGCCTGGGCAGGTGGGCTCAACAACCCCCAGTTCAGCAACATGGACGTGAACGGGGATGGTATCCCGGACCTCTTTGTTTTTGACCGCCAGGGTGATGTGCCCCTGATCTTCCTGGGGGATGGGGTGGGGGGGGCAGACGGATGGAGGCTTTCGCCGGTTGATGCTTTTCGCTTCCCCCCCTTGCGAGATTGGGCGTTTCTCCGCGATGTTAACTGCGATGGGGTCCAAGACTTGGTGACCTCGCGCGAGGCCGGTGTAGTCATTTACCAGGGCAACCGGGATGGAGGCCTCAATTTTAACGTGGACACCAATAGGTTGCGTTATGTACAAAGCGGATTCACCCGATTTCTGGGGGTTACGGAGATCGACATCCCGGCTTTGGAAGACGTGGATGGCGACGGTGATCGGGATGTGTTAACCTTCAACCTGAGCGGGGGCTACGTGGAGTGGTATCAAAACCGCGCGGCAGAAAACGGCGATCCTTGCGGACCTATTGATTTGGAATTTGTCGATGGCTGCTGGGGGCGTTTTTATGAAAGCGGTTTGGCCAAGGCGGTGCAACTAGACACCTGTCTGGGCGGTTCTCCGGTGCAAAAACCCGTGTCCCGGAGCGGCGTACATTCGGGCTCTACCATGATGGCCTTTGACGAGGACGGCGATGGCGACCTTGAACTCGTTTTGGGCGATCTGTCTTTTGACAACCTCAACCGCCTCGTGAACGGGGGATCGCCGGAAGCGGCCCTGATGGTGGAGCAGGATACGCTCTATCCAGGATATGATCAGCCTTATGAAGTGCATCAGTATCCCGCGCCCTTCCATGCAGATGCCGACCAGGATGGCCGACCGGACATGCTGGTGGCCCCCAATTCGGTTGTGCTGGGCAAGGATGTCAACAATGTCGCTTTTTACCGGGACATTGGAACTGGTAGCGGGGTGGTTTGGGAGCAGCAGCGCGAAGATTTTCTGGTTGGCGACATGATTGATGTAGGCCGCGGGGCGAATCCGGTTTTCTTTGACGAGAACAGCGACGGGCTCCATGATTTGGTCATTGGAAACAGTTCGTATACGCTTTCTGTCGGGACCAAAGTGGGGCAGTTGGCGTTTTACCGAAACACTGGCACAGTGACCGCACCGGCCTTCGAACTACAGAGCACCGACTATGCCGGTATTTCCATTTACGGTTTTGAAAATGTGCATCCCACCTTTGGCGACGTGGATGGCGACGGCGATCAGGATATGGTCATCGGCGAGGAGAACGGGTTGCTGCATCTTTTTGTCAACAATCCGCTTGGCGGGGTGGCCAGTTTTACCTTAAGTGCTCCGGGTTGGCAGGGCATTGATCCGGGCAAGACGTCAACGCCGTTGCTGGTGGATTTGGACCGCGATGGTGATCTTGATTTGCTGGTAGGCGAGCGCAATGGCAACCTGAATTACTACCGGAACGATGGCTCGGTTTCCGTGTCCGGTTTTACGTTCGTCACCGAAACGTTTGGGGGTATTGTTCTGGCCAGTGGTGCCACCAACATCGGCGAAGTTCAGCCATGGGTAGTGCCGGATCCGGAAACGGGCTCCTACCGCTTGTATGTGGGTGAGCGAACCGGAAGGGTCTGGCGTTACGACAATTGGGAAAGCGATTTAGGCGCCGTGTTTTCCGTAACAGATTCTACGGTTGGAGGTCTTGATGTCGGCGATCGCAGCCGGGTGGCCCTGGCGGATCTGGACGGCGACGGCGTCTTGGAACTGGTTGTTGGCAACATGCGCGGTGGCCTCGGGTTGTACCGGGAAGGGGAGTATGTCGGTGTCTCCACGATCGCCGAAGCTTCTCCATTGCGGGTTTGGCCTAATCCGGCTCGGCAGCAGATAACCTTGTACACTGGCCTTCAGGAACCCCAGTGGGTGCGGTTAATTGATGTCCAGGGAAAAGTCTGTGGCCAGTGGCAAATGAGTGGCGCGCAACATCAGCTTGGATTGCCAGAGCTTCCAGACGGTTTGTACCAGTTCTTAGTGCAAACGAAAACGATTCAATTTTCGGTTCCTGTTATCATTCAGGCGCAAGCAGAAAACTGATGCAGCCTTTTTCGCACAACGGGACGAATCGACTGGGTTTCACCATGTTGTTGCTTGTTCAGACGGCATCGCTGGCTGTCCATGCGCAATTCCGCTTGGCCGAAGAAGTGATCGTGCAGGCAGGGGCCACTGTGTTGGTGGACCCTTGGGTAGGCGGTTTCAACCAGCCCCAGCTTTCGCCATTTGATCTAAACGATGACGGTTTTGACGACCTGATTGTGTTTGACAAAAGCGGAACGGTATATGCCACTTTTTTACACATTGGAATAGCTGGAAGTGCTGCGTACCGCTATGCGCCTGAGTACGAATCCGCCTTGCCTCCGCGCAGCGATTGGGCCTTGTTTCGCGACTACAACAGCGATGGACTCCCCGACCTTTTCAGTTACACCACTGCGGGTTTTGGGGTTTGGAAAGCCAGCAGAAATGCCGTGACCGGCATGCCCTTTTTTACACAGATCAAAGACGTAGTGCGCTACGCGGACGGTGACTTGCGGCCCCCTGTTTTTACCAGTCGCGCCGACTTGCCGGGTTTTGCAGACATAAACGGCGACGGCGACCTGGATATCATAACTTTTGGTACGTTCGGTGGCTTTGTCCGGTATTTCGAAAACCTCACCGCTGAGAACGGCTGGGATGCGGACAGCCTGCTGTTCAGTTTTGCCACCGATTGTTGGGGCAATTGGTTCGAAGCGGCTTTATGCAACGGTGGCGACCTCAATGTGTTTTGTCGGCCAGGGGGGGGGATCGGGGGAAAGAGCCAGACAAAGAGCGGGTACAATAGCCAAGAGCAGCGTGCCCACGCTGGTTCTGCGATTTGCCCGTTGGACCACGACGGCGACGGCGATCTGGACATGTTGATGGGCGATGCCGGTTGCAACAACCTGGTCTTGATTCGCAATGGCGGTACGGTTTTCTCCGCGACCATTACCGGACAAGACACCGCCTACCCCAAGACCGCGCTGTCGGTGAATTTTCCCACTTACCTGGCTCCCTTCCACCTGGATGTGGACCAGGATGGTCGCGCGGATTTGTTGGTGGCTCCCAATGACGATTCTGAAGCGCGCAATGCCCGTATGATCTGGTATTACCGCAACCAAAGTCCGGACTCCGTGGATCTGGTCTTTGTTCAGGAGGATTTTCTGCTGGGGGGCATGCTGGACGAAGGGGCAGAAACGCGGGTCCATATCGCTGACCTTACCGGGGATGGTCTGCCTGATCTTCTTGTCGGGCGGCTTAATCGCGTGGATGGAGATGGTACTCGCGCCAACGGCCTGACCTTTTTTCGAAATACGGGCACCGCGGAATTGGCCGTTTTTGAACGCATTACCGATGACTACGCCGGGCTTTCTGCGTTGGGAAGGCAGGGGCTGGCCCCGACTACCGGCGATTTAGACGGCGATGGGGATTTGGATTTGATCGTAGGAGACATCGGGGGCAATCTTCACTTTTACCGGAATCAGGCAGCGACTGGAATGCCCGCCGATTTTGTTTTGGCTGAAGTTGACTTTCAAGGCATCAATTTTGGCGTACAGGCTGTGCCTGCCCTGTACGATGCTAACCGCGACGGCAAGCTCGATCTGATTCTTGGAGAGCGAAACGGCAACTTGAATTACTTGCGCAATATTGGTTCTGCCAGTGCCCCGGCTTTCCTGTTGGAAACGGAGTTTTGGGGTGCGGTAGATACCCGTCGATTGGGATTTACCGTTGGCAGCAGCGCTCCCTTTCTGCGCCTGAATGAAAGCAACCAGACGGAATTGTATGTAGGCTCTCAAAGCGGCTACCTTTACCGATACAGCAATATTGATGGCAACTTGCTGGGCACCTTCACGTTGGTTGATTCCAGTTGGGGTGGCTTGCAGCCTGGATTGAAGTCATCGGTGGCTTTGGCGGATTTTAATGGGGACACCGTGCCCGACGTATTGGTTGGAAATATCCGGGGAGGTTTGCAATTGTTTACGTCAAAAGGTGTCCCGCCAGTCATAGGTTTTGATCCTGTTTTAGAATCGGCGCGATCACTTAAAGTTTGGCCAAACCCAGCTTCAACCGAGTTGTTTGTTGCACTGCCAATTGGGTTGTTGGGCGAGTTCCAATGGGAGCTGTTGAGCTCCGCCGGTCAACCGTTGCTTCAGGGGCAATACACGGGCGATCGCAACGCTTCACCAGATGGGCTACTGGACCAGAGGCAAAGTCAACTTGAGCATACGGGCTCCGGGCAAGTTTTGAGGATTTCAGTGTCCGGTCTACCTCGTGGCTTATACCTGGTTGTGTTGAGAGAGGTCAGTTCAGCAAGAGGCTCCAAGCCAAATGTTGGCTATGGGGCTTATAGCCCGGGATTTTACATAGAAAAGATTATGTTATTTCCATAGGAA
Organism: uncultured Chitinophagales bacterium; assembly: GCA_964429745.1. Classification (GTDB taxonomy): domain Bacteria; phylum Bacteroidota; class Bacteroidia; order Chitinophagales; family BACL12; genus WGOA01. Next base: position 22,502 of record CAYSDI010000060.1, read on the forward strand.
AAGTTATTTTTGGTGGAGGAGAAGGATTACGGCGCTGTTGGCAATATTTTCAGGAATAAATCAAGTGCATGACAATGAATGACGGCATTCATCCGGCGCAGCATATCCAGACCGATAAGGCCGCAGGGTGGGGGATAACCGTTTTCGCGATATTGGTTTCTGATAGGACCCAGATCGATAAGCCCCCAGGACAATGGGGGTAACTCTGCCACACCGATTCGCATTCCGGCTACCAGCATCGGTTCCTGCGAACACGAAACACTACCCCCACCCCCCACCACCAGTACGGCTTCGGCCAGACCGCCGATGCCCCTCCCGCGACCCTTCCGAGCAGACCTTGCTGAAGTGTCATCGAGAAGAAACAAGCCTGTGTGCAAAAGCGAATGCGTGGACCCCGTATCCAGGATGAGTGGTACCGGTAATTCCTTCCACCAGGTTTCCACCACTAAGTGCCCCCCATCCCCGCCGAAGGATCGGAACGTCAGGGGAATGAGCACCGAGCCAGCGTGTGGGCTTTCGGGGCTGTAGAAATCATGATGCCCTGCATGGCGTCTTTCTGCGCTGCCGCTCGCGCCGCCGCTGCCCGCGCCGCTGCCCGCGCCGCCCATGTTACCGGTCGCGCCGCCGCCTGGTTTCTTTCCCCTCTTTCGCAAAAGAAAACCTTCTGAGTCCTTGCTCCAAGTCATGGGGCGAAGC
>CAYSDI010000061.1:0-21110 GCA_964429745.1 uncultured Chitinophagales bacterium
GAGGAGTTTGCCCGCATACCTGAACAGATGCGAAAAACGATGACATACGACAACGGCAAAGAAATGGCTGAGCACGAACTACTGGCAAAAAACAGCAAGATCAACGCCTATTTTGCTCACCCATACAGTCTGTGGGAACGGCCAACCAATGAAAACACCAATGGGCTGATCCGGGATTACTTCCCCAAAGGCACAATCTTTAATGCCATTTCTGCCGAGCGGTTGAAAGAGGTGCAACATCAACTTAACGAGCGTCCCAGAAAAGTGCTAAATTGGTACACTCCCAAGGAAGTCTTCCATCAGCTGTGCGGGGTATCGCCCTAACGATTTTTACCTGCGTGGCTGGCGATTGGAAACCACAGCGAACAAGCAGGGTTTTGGGAAATAAGGGGGAGAGCAACCGCTCTCTTCCACATTCCAAAACCTCAGGCCCTTACATTTCTCAAAAAACAAAAAGAGTTTCCAACATTATAAACAGTACGGAGTGTTGCGTTAAAAGTTAAAGACCGTCATCGTAAAAATTTGCTCCAGTCTTCACACCGGGATCGTATTTGATTGTTGAAGATGGTATCGTTAACGTATTGGGGCGTGAAGAAAAATTTCTTGGCGGCCCGCCTAAAGCTATTCGAGAATTCCTTCAAAACCGCAAAGAATTTGTGGTCGATCGAAGTTGGTGTGATATGTTTAGAGGAAATGCAACTTTCAATATGAACGTTTATTAAAAAACAATTTAATAGTGGTCTATCTTTCTATAATTATCATCAACTATAAAACACCAAGGACAACTCTGAAGTGTATTGAAAAGATCTACAGCGATCCGAACCATCAAGACTACGAAATCATTGTTATAGATAACTATTCCGATGATGATTCGGAAATTCTCATTCTTTCTATATTTCAAGAAGTAGTATGGGTTGCAAATGTCGAAAATGTAGGATTTGGGCAAGCGAACAATATAGGTGCACGCCATGCTACGGGCGAATTTCTTCTCTTTTTAAATTCGGATGTATATGTCGAAACAAATACAATTAGTGTTTGCCTGCAATTTATGGAGGCCAATGACCGCACAGGCGTTTTAGGCTGTAAACTTTTAAACTCTGATGGGTCGCATCAAAAGTCTTGTTATTATCACGTTGGAGAGTACACAAGCCTATTAAAAGACAATTTGATACTAACAAAGTTTGTTCGTTTTAAAGAAAGACAATTAATGGCCGTTATGGGTGCATTTATGTTGATTCCAACACGGGTATATAAGGAGGTCGGAGGTTTCGATCCTGATTTTTTTATGTATGCAGAAGAACTTGAATTGTGCAATCGCATTCGAATAAGAAATTATAATATTCATTGTAAAGACACTGTAAGCGCCATACATGAACATGGATCTAGTAGTGATAATGTTTGGGCTTTAAAGCAAAATCTTTTATCAACCTCTTTATTGTTTTTGAAAGTTAAGGGCCGGGCAGGGTATTTATTGTATCATATTATTTATATAATAAATATTATTACCAATGTACTTGTTTTGTGGTATTTCGAAAAAGAAATTAGACGAAATTTTTTGAAGAATTATCGTGCATATTTTTCAAATTTAAGAATGTACCTAATTATTCCTCTCAAATTTTCTCGAGTTTATGGCAGCAGTAAAGAATCTCTCAAGCGACGTTAGAAATTTGAGGGAGCCTATAAAGGTTAGCGTCGCCATCATAGCTTATAATGTGGCCAATTACATTGAAGAAGCAATAGAAAGTGTTCTTACTCAGAATGTCGATTTTCCGGTTGAATTAGTTATCGGCGAAGATTGTAGTACAGATAATACCCTTGAAATAGCTTTAAAATATCAAGAACTATATCCTAATATTATTCGTGTACTGGTTCCACTGAAGAATCAAGGACTAACTCCTAACGGTATCTCAACAGTAGACGCATGTCGGGGTGAATATATAGCATTATTAGATAGTGACGATTATTGGACGGACAAAGATAAACTCGCCTATCAAATAAAAATCTTGGAAGAAAATATGAACTTCGCCGCAAGTTCTCATCAGTCGATAAAAATATTTGATGATGAACCTACAATTCGTGTGCCGTTTGGTGCGACTATTGATGGGGTCTATACAGTACGTGATATGATTACTCACCGCAAATTCCATACTTCTTCTTTTGTTTTTCGCAGGTGTCACTGGGTATCTTCAGGAGGCATTCCATCAACGATTTCGTCTAACGAAAGGGCGTTATTTCCAATGATTGCAATATATGGAAATATTCACTATTCCAGTAAATCGATGTGCGTTTACCGATTTACTGGCTTCGGGCTTTCTTCAAGGATTGAATTTAGAGAATTGGAATCTGATTTACACATGCTTCCATGGCTAAAATTATTGGCTCCGGAATTTCCAGTACATAAGTTTAGATCCTTTTTACACCGTTGCATTTACACCTACGGTACAAAGAAAATTCCGTTTCATTATTTGTTGAAGCATTATCTACTTTTTACCTTTTATTCTTTTTCTTATTTTCCAGGAAATTTTCGAGACTTGCGGTGGGGAGCGATTGAGTTTTATAAACGTGGGCGCCTAAATAATAAACGATGAAAGTTGCGATATTAGAAACTGGCCATTTTCAGTATGCAATTACCTTGACGGCAATTTTTTCCGATTGTGAGCTGTTGGTTATCACAACTAATGAGATTAGGAAGCAGATCTACGAATACTTTGCTGAAACTGAGAAATGGTCATATGAAATTATTGATAGCATAACTGAAGATGGGCAGCGAATTATAGCAATTTTACAAGAGGAAAAAGTAGACATCCTCCTAATTAGTCCTGTATTTGATTCATACAGTGCTTTGCGTACAATAGTAAAGACGGTTAACTGCAAAAAAGTACTTACTACGCACAACATAAACACGTGGTTTAATGGTCGCTTTTGGTCGCCAAATTCGCTGAGAGACAGACTAAATATGCAATCGATCATTCGGCACTGCGACTATATCGCGGTAGAAGACTTCATTTTTAATTATTTAAGATCAACTAATCATAGTTATTTTAAAAAATATTGTTTTATTTGTATTCCTTTTACTATTTTTCACGGATCTCAACAGAAAAAGTTCTTTAAAGAGGACAATAGTATAAGAATTGCTTTGACAGGGCACATTGATGGAGATCGAAGAAGATATGAAGAAATCATTGACGTGATTCATCATTTTATGAGTAGACAATTGGCATTAGTTTTTTCTTTCGCAGGGAAGGCTAAGGGAGAATACGGCCTAAAAATTCAACAGCAATTGCGGCAGATAAAGTCCGTGGACAACAAAATTGTCACATTTTTTGAGGATCATGCTTCCGCGGAAGACTTTAGAAGAGAAATGGAAATTGCTGACGTTGTAATTTCCACAAGCACTCTTACATTTAGAGGAATGGGCACAACCGAATACATAGGTAAAACGAAACCAACTGCAGCGATTCATGATATGATGACTTTTGAATTGCCAGGATTTCTACCTAGTCATTTAACAATTCCCCAAAACCTCGAGGGTTCGGTATTCAATTATTATTCAACTCAAGAATTGATTACAATGATTGAATCCGTTATAGATAATCGTTCTCTTCTTGATGAATGGAAGAGGAGAGCAGAGAAAAATTCGAGAAATTTTACAGCAACTGAAGTAAGAAAAAACCTACCATTTTAAATTATTAATTATGACAACTTCCTTAATTACGGGCGGAGCAGGGTTTATTGGGGCACACGTGACCAATGAATTGATTAGTAAGGGGCACCGAGTAGTGGTATTAGATGACCTTAGTGGAGGATTTCTGGATAATATTAATCCTGAATCAATTTTTGTTGAAGGGTCAATTACGGATAATTCATTAGTCAAAAGTCTTTTTACAGAGTATAAATTTGACTACGTTTATCATTTAGCAGCCTATGCAGCTGAAGGGTTAAGTCACTTCATACGAAGATTTAATTATGAAAATAACCTTATAGGGAGTATAAATTTGATTAATCAGTCAGTCTTGCATAAAGTAAAGTGTTTTGTTTTCACCTCTTCGATCGCTGTATATGGGGCGGGCCAACTGCCCATGCGAGAAGATATGGTGCCACAACCAGAAGACCCATATGGAATAGCGAAGTACGCCGTTGAGCAAGATTTAAAGTGTGCGCATGAAATGTTTGGATTGAATTATATTATTTTTAGACCACATAATGTGTATGGTGAATATCAAAATATAGGCGACCGCTATCGCAACGTAATTGGAATATTTATGAATCAATTGTTAAAAGGAGAGCCTCTGACCATTTTTGGGGACGGAACTCAAACAAGAGCATTCAGTTACATTAGTGATGTTGCACCTTATATTGCAAATTCAGTCTATAATAGCGAGGCAATAAACGAAGTAATAAACATTGGTGGAGATAATGACTACTCTGTCAATGAATTGGCTCAAACGGTAATGGAAGTAATGAACCTAAAACAGGCTATATCATATCAACTAGCGCGAAATGAAGTTTTGCACGCCTATTCTGATCACAGCAGGGCTAAGCGTATCTTCGGGATTCATAATGATGGATTTGTTGGTTTGCGAGATGGTATAGTGAAAATGGCAAATTGGGTGGAAAAAGCAGGATCTCGTTCAAGTAGTTATTTTGGTGAGATCGAAATCGAAGAAAAACTACCGCCAATCTGGAAGCAAAAATAGGCTTTCTTAATACGAAAGGTATTAGTACTCAGAGGGCATGGTAAAATTCAGGATTGAATAATTCTGTAAATTTCATCCGTAAATTCAGTTTACGTAACTGTATATTATTGGGGTCCATTATCGCAGTAGCGTATATTCAATATTTTAAAATGTACACTGATTAATAATAATTCTAAATACTTACGATAATTCTACTTTTTGTTTCAGTTTTAAATAGTTATAATTTATTGTATGCAGCATCATTAAAAAATAGGGCAAGGCTTGGATTTTAAACCGCACCAAAGCACCAAAGTTGTAGGCAGTAAAGCCCACGGCAAAACCAAACAACAGCGCAAAAACCGCACAAAGCCCAGGCACTGGGTCACTCCACATCAACTTAAGAAAGTTGAAAGGGCCAACTCGAAACACAACCCTGACGAACAAAAAAAGAAACACCAAACTCTCCACAGCAGAAAGCAGTTGCAACGGTTCACGAGCTTCCCATATATAGGGTCTAAAATAGGTTACGTTTAATGCTGCAGGCAATTTCTTTAGATAACCGGCTGTACTGTAATCTACTTCACCCAGTGTGTAGATAGAGGCATCTTGGTGTGTTTTCGCGTTTCCGTGATCACTGTGAAAACCATGTACTTTGGTCTCAATGTTGTCAAAGGCATACTTTTCCGAGCTTTGGCTAATACCCTGCATGCCAAGAAACACTCCGCCGAACATAATGACCACAATGAATGGAATCAAGGTGTATTTCAGCAGAATGCCTTCATTGTTTGGGTTGAATAAAATGATGAGGTAAATCGCTACCGCAGGTATAAAGGCATATAAGATATAAGCTTTGAGACTAAGGATAAGGGCAGAGGCCAGGGCAATGATTATAACATGGCTTACGACGCTTTGTCGCCGAGCAAAAATTTGGTAAACACTCCAGGTGATCCATCCTAAGGCTCCATAGCAGAGGGTATCCTTCAACAATCCGGAACCCCAAAATAAGACCGACGGAAGGAAAAAAACAGCCCAGGCGGCTTTGTTTTCTAAATCGGGGTACTGGTCTGCAAAGAAGCGAAACAGCTTCCAAACGCCGGAAAAACTGACAAAGCATACCAGAATGGTGCTCAACCAAAAGGATTGAAAACTGAAGATCATGAGGGTGCCCACAATCTTACAGGTAGCCACGATCTCTGCATCACCCCGCCCAAAGCCGGGAATGCGTGACGTGTAGGCGATGGTTTCTGGCACGAAGGTTTTGGGGGCTTGGGTGATCACTTTTAGGCCCATTAAGGGTGAATGGTACCAAGCATCCTGCACTGCCACGGAGCCTTCGTAATAGAAGAAGGTATCGCCGTAGCCGTTGTACACATACACGTATACTGCGGCAAAGCCTACAGCCGCCAGCAATTTGACCGAGACGGCTGTTAGCAGGATGGTTCCTTTTCGGGTATGCGCATAGTACCGGCTTTTAACAATGAAGGCAAAGAACAACAAGGCCGTGATGTAAAGGGGAATACTAAACAAGTCTACAAGCGAAATGCCTTGGATGATGTCCAAGGGGTTGCGCCAACGGTCGTTTACAATCGTGAGCAACACAGAAGCTTGGGCCATCATGCGCTAGGTAATGACAGCAAAAGAATGGGAAGCCGGTAACATCAACGGACTCAATTGAATAGGCTACTTTTGCTGGTGACGAATATGGGCATGCCTACCATCTCAAAGCTTCTTGCATTTGTAGTTCTCATACCTTTATTGGGCAGTTCCTGCCGGGTTTGGAACCCTAACCGAATGTTCCTGACTCCCTCAGGCTACGAATTTACAGCCATAACCGATAGTCTGCCTCAGCAAATTATTCTGGGCCCGGGCGACGAACTCACCGTCACGGTCCTGACTAACGATGGCTACACTATGTTGACCCCCGGCCTGGAATCCCCTACCGGGGGCTTTCGTGGCCAGGAAAACACCTTTGAGTTAGATTTGCAGGGCTACATCCGCCTGCCCTTTGTGGACACCTTGCGCGTTCAAAACCTGAACATTCGTCAGGCAGAAGAGCGCATAGAGCAAGCCTTTAAGACCTATTTTCGGGAACCCTTTGCGCAGGTCAGGGTGCTCAACCGACGCGCTTTTGTGTTTGGAGCTGGCGGGGGTGGAGGTAACGTCGGTGCTGTCGGCCAAGGCCTAGTAGTTCCCTTGGGCTCAGAGAACGCCACCTTAATTGAAGTGTTGGCCCTTGCCGGGGGTATACCGGCCACCGGCAAGGCTTACTGCATCAAGTTGGTGCGGCAGGGTCCAAACGGCGACTATGCCATCACCCAGATCAACTTGCGCAGCATCCAGGACCTCAACCAGACTGATGTGTACATTCGCCACCGGGATATCATTTACATCGACCCCCTCTTCCAAACCACCTTCCTCAACCAAATTGCAGGACTTTTGGGTCTATTCACATCTGTTGCCAGCATCCTAGTTCTAATTCGCGTATTTAATCAATAGGTAGTCCTGCCCGCCATGGAACCCGAGTTAAAACAGCGCAAGACTGGCTTTCAAAGCCCTATTGAAGCCCTCTTTGGCGAGGACTTCAACTTGGGCCTATTTCTCTACATCCTGCGCATCAACCTGATTTGGATTGTGCTTTTTGCGGTTGGGTCCTTCTTCGCGGTAACTCTGCTCTACCTCCGCTACCAGTTGCCACAATACCAGGCCACGTCAACGCTTTTCCTCAAGAGCATTGAATCGCCCAACCTGATTGACATTGACATGCTGCTTAAGCGAGATAACGACGAGGTGGTCAACCAGGAGATTGAGCTGATGCGCTCCAGTCGCTTTATCCAATGGGCCGTTCGCCACCTGCCCCTTGACGTGAGCGTGTTCATGAAGGGCCAACTCCTGGTCGGGTCCTTTTACGGCAACGAGCCCTTAATTATCCAGCACCAGATCTTGGATTCCGCAGTGCTTGACCAGCCCATTTACCTCAAAGCACGCGATAGCCAGCAATACACGCTCACCTATTCGGTGCTCGGCAAAGCGTACACCTTCACGCAAAGCTTTGGTAAGAGCTTTCATACGCCTCATTTCAATATTGAGGTACAAGAGCGCAACCCCGGCAGCGTCGACCTTTCTGAAGACAACGTGTACTTCCGCTTTAACAACCGAGCCCGCGTGGCACGGGATATCTCCGGGTCCATCACCATTGCCATTGCCAACCCGGACGCGAATAAGATGGTGGTGGCTTACAAAAGCCAGCACGAGCAAATGGCCAAAGACGTGGTCAATGCAATGGCCCGGGCAATCGTGGCCAACGATTACAAAGTCAAGTCCGAAAGCGCTTCGCTTGTCATTCAATTTCTGGATCAACAAATTGATTCGGTGCGTGCTGACCTCTTCCTGCAGGAAAACGCACTCCGCACCTTTAAAGAGGCCAACAAGCTCACCACCCCACTGGCCGAGGAGACCTACCTGCGTGGTCAATACCAAACCCTCGAAGGCAGGCAATTGGAACTGACGTTGGAGCAATCCACCTTGGATTGGCTGGAGGCCTACCTCATAGACACCAGCTACAACCTGGCCACCATTTTTCCGCCCAGTTCAGAGTTCATTGACTTCAGCGCCTACGTCAATACCATTCAACAACTGCAGGAAGAGCGGGCCGACTTATTGGTCAGCGTCACGCTGGTTGACCCACGGGTGCGGCTCAAAGATGAGCAGATTCGGTTGGTGACCGAAGATTTTCGCAAAGGCCTGACCAGCGCGCGGTCCAAGTTGGCCATCAGCCAGCGCTACATTCAGGATTTGTTGGATCGAAACGACGCCAAGTACAGCGAATTGCCCGGTAAAGAGGCCGAATACCTGCGCTTGTCCCGACTCACCAACATCCGCGAAAACTTCTATCTGCTTCTGCTGACCCGCCGATCGGAATTTGAAATTGCCAAAGCGGGCATGGTGTCGGATTATGTCTTATTGGAACAAGCTGTAAACGCCAACCTGGTCAGTACCCAACACTCGCTAATTCAGATGGCGGCGGTCGCTTTTGGCTTGTTCCTAGGCATTGGCTTGGTCATTTTTCGCTACATGTTCCACAACACCATCACCAGTTTGCGGGACTTGGAAAAATATACCTCGGCGGACATACTTGGCGTGGTGCCCCGCTATCCGGATACCCTGGAGAATCCTGCCCTGGTTATTACCAACCACCCCAAATCGCTCATTTCTGAAGCCTTTCGCTCTCTGCGCACCAATCTGGAATTCCTCCGCCAGGGCAAAGCATCACCTACGCTGGCCATTACCTCCACTATATCCGGAGAGGGCAAGACCTTTATTATTGCCAACCTGGGTCTGGTGGAGTCGCTATTGAACAAAAGGGTCATCATCATCGATTTTGACCTGCGCAAACCCAAACTGCACAGGGCGTTCAACGTATCCAATCAAAAGGGCATCAGCAATGTTCTGATCGGAGCTTGTACCGTCGAAGAAGTCATCCACCAGTCCGAGCATGCGGGGCTACACATGATCCCTTCAGGCCCCATTCCGCCTAACCCTTCTGAGCTCATTGCCTCCAAACAGGCCGATGACCTGATTGCTTGGCTCAAGACCCACTATGACATGGTGCTCATTGACACGCCACCGGTGGGGCTGGTAAGTGATGCCTTGGACATCATGAAAAAGGTGGACATTCCCATTTATGTGGTACGCGCTAATTATTCTGCAAGAACATTCCTTAAGAACATCAATGACATCGTTGTGGACGGCAAGACCCGAAATTTGTCCATTATCCTTAACGATGCTGGAATGGGTACGGGCGGTTATGGAGCGGGTGGTTACGGGCTTGGTTACGGCTATGGCTATGGGTATGGCTATGGTTACAAAGACCGCGCCAGCCGATACGGCTACGGCTACTACTCCGATGCGGCACACCCAATGCCTTGGTACCGCCGCATCTTTGCCGCCAAATGGAAACGCAATCAGAAATGAGCAGCAGCCTCTATTACGTACTTTTCTACTCCGGCGCCGTCCTCTTCAGCTTGGCCATCTATGGTCTTCTGCTCCGCTTTATTCGCACGCTTGGCGTTCGCAATTTGGATGAACTCAACATGGTTCGCTGGACCAGTCAGACCAAGCCATCGCTCGGCGGACTCGGGTTTTACATCATGTTTCTGCTTTCGTTTACGGCTATTGGCTTATTGCCAATTGAGGGAGTCGATCTCCTGAACCGCAAGCTCATGGGCATCTTTGCGGCGTGCACACTGGGGTTTTTCATCGGGCTTGCTGATGATACCTACAACACCCGCCCCATGCTGAAGTTTCTGGGGCAATTGGGCTGTGCTGCGCTGTTGATCGCTGGCGGAGTCTATATTACTATTTCGGGTATCCCAGTAGTAAATTACTTGTTTACCACCATGTGGGTTGTGGGAATGATGAACTCACTAAACATGCTGGATAATATGGACGGCATTACCGCTTCCGTCAGTGCGTCCACTTTGCTGGGTGCATTGGTTTTCACTTTTGCAGGCGCGGGCGAGCCCGCTTATACGTTTGTGTTTTATGGCATTCTGGCGGCATTGGTTGGGTTCCTTTGGTACAACTGGAATCCTTCCAGCATGTACATGGGAGATACGGGCAGCATGTTTTTAGGTGTTTTTATGGCCACGGTTGCCATCCTGCTTTTTTGGAACAATCGAGACGAGACTTCGGAGCTTGTGCAGATCAAACAGTTTCTCATTCCCCTAATGGCATTTTTGTTGCCGATCACCGATACCACCACCGTCTTCATACGCCGCATTGCCCGCGGGCAGTCCCCGTTTGTTGGGGGTAAAGACCACACCACTCATCAACTTGCCTTTCTAGGAGTTCCTGACTGGGGAGTGAGCAGCATATTTAGCGCAGTTTCCCTTGTGGGAATGGGGGTTGGGTACTGGATTTACACGCAACAGGATACTTGGACCTATGGTCAAACGATACAAGTAGTGATCGGTTATATTGTTTTCTTTGTACTCGTTCAGGTAGTCTACCAGGCCGGGCATCGCAAACACAGCGCTGCCTTAGCGGCTGAAAATGCCCAAAAGGATCAGACCGATGCGTCGGGTTCTTAGCAGGGTATGATCTAATGAACGGAAGCCCATGCCTACGCTGCGTTTTCAAACCATCCACCGACCAGATCGGTCTCCTTCCCAGCGATTCCGTTACGAGCAGTATTTGGACTACTTCAAGCTGCAGGGCTTCTCGCTGGAGTTTTCGTATTTGTTAAACCAGGAGCAGGATCGGGTTTACTACCGTCCTGGTCATTGGGCGGCCAAGGCGGGAATTGTGCTCAATGCCACAGCAAAGCGCTGGCGCGAGTCTTTTCAGGCGGCGCCGGACATTAATTTTGTCCAGCGCGAGGCCTTTATGCTAGGGAGCAGTTGGTTTGAGCGGCAAATGGCCCGACGCTCAGCGCTCATTTTTGACTTTGACGACGCCATTTGGCTCGCAGATGTTTCCCGGCAGAACCGCGGGTTTGGGTGGCTTAAATCAGCACGGAAAACGGGCGAAATCATCGAGGCCTCGCACGAGGTTATCGCCGGGAATGCCTATTTAGCGGACTATGCACGGCAGTACAACCCGCGCATTTCGATCATCCCCACCACCATTGACACGGATTACCACCGCCCCTTGGCCCGAAAAAAAATGGGAGGGGAGCCGGTCTGCATTGGCTGGACAGGCAGCCTAACCACGGTGCCCTATTTTCACGCCTTTACGCCCTTAATGGTGAAGTTGAAGAAAAGATTTGGCGGTAAAATCCGCTTCAAGCTCATCGGCGACCCGCATTACCACAACTCGGAGCTCAGCTTACAAGGCGATCCCTGGCGCTTGGAGAGCGAAATTGAGGACCTGAATCAACTGGACATTGGCATCATGCCTCTTCCAGATGACCCCTGGACACGCGGAAAGTGCGGATTTAAGGGGCTGCAATACATGGCTTGCGGCATTCCTGCGGTCATGTCCAGGGTGGGGGTGAATCTGGAGATCATTCAGGACGGCCAAAACGGTTATTTAGCCAACACTGACGAAGAATGGTTCCAAAAGCTTTCTCAACTGGTTGAATCGGAGGAACTTCGCCAACGGTTAGGGCAGGCAGGCAGGCAGACGGTGCTGGATCGGTACTCCGTATTGTCGCAGCGCGACCATTACCTGACGGTTCTTAACAGTGCGATGCAGCAACGGTCCTCTGCCTGATCCAGCAAATCCTTACCTTAAATCCCGCAGAGCTGCCAAGCGCATCTCCTTTTCACCCAGATTTCACCCAGACGGAATGACCCCTCCACAACGCATTTTAGCCATCACCGGCATGCACCGCTCCGGCACCTCGCTGGCGGCCAGTTGGCTGGAGCGTTGTGGGATGGATCTGGGCGATGAGTATTTCGAAGCCACCTACGGCAATCCCCGCGGTCACTTTGAAGACCTTGTGTTTGTAGGGTTTCACAAGCAAATCCTGGCCAGACAGGGTGTTGATTTTGTCATTCCACCCGAGCGTGAATTGAACGTATCGGCACAGGAAACCCGGGAAGCTTACAGCCTTTTGCGCGAGCGCGGTGGACGCCCACAGTGGGGGTGGAAAGATCCGCGTACCAGCCTCTTCCTGGATTTCTGGCGAGCTCGGTTGTTGCAATTGAGAGTGCTGGGTTTGTACCGGCCCTACAATACCGTGGTGCATTCGCTAATGCGTCGCGATTTAAAGCAACCAGCCGTAGGCCTCAAAAAGGTCCTTCTCCCGTATTGGCATCATCCGGCTAACCGATTGCTGGCCAATCGCTACCTGGGCACCTGGATCCGCTACAACCAGGCTTTGCTTCGCCATGCCGAGCAATACCCAACCGAAATTGTCCTTCTGCGGACAGATGATTTGGAAACAGCAGATGCCGCCTTGCAAGCCTTCCTTTCGCAACAATGGGGCTTTCACCTGACCCCGGTGCCCATTCAAAGTGTTTTCGTTCCGGACGAATTAGACAAGGCCCTGCCCGACATTCACTTTTCTAAAAAGCTGTGCATTCAGGCAGAACTGGTGTGGGATCAACTGGAAAGCCGGCGTTTTGTCGCAACAAGCAATCCGTTTAACGGAGCGGGAGTGGGCAGCCAGCCTACTGCCGGGTTACCGGGTGCTCAATTAGGCAGTTTAGGCGCATGAAAATCCTGTTTGCCCAAAATGCCCAGGGCATTGGGGGCTCTGAAAACTACCTCCTGCGCTTGCTTCCTGCCCTTCAGGAGCGCGGCCACGAGGTTGCCTTCGCGGGAGTGCATAACACGCGAGCGCAGGGTAGCGCCACAGAAGTGGATCTCTGGATGCAGGGATTTCGCGACCAGAATGTCCCCGTCTTCTTCCGAAAGACGCAATCCTACCTGGATCCTTCGGTGCCCTGGTGGCTTTGGCGGCAATTCCGCAGCGGCGTAGCGCAGCAGAAGCCCTTCGACTTGCTGCATACCCACCTCATTTACGCAGATTTTTGGGCGGCTTGCATTCGAGCATTGGTTGGCAACCGCTGTCCGGTGGTCAGCACAGTTCACGGATACGAGGAGCGCATTTTGGAGCGCTTTGTCCTGGAACCGGAGCGCGTTCCACACAATCTTTATTGGCAGGTATTTAATGCCACCCGCCGATTTCTGCCCTGTACCTATTCCTGTTCCGCTGGTCTTCGCGATTTTTATGCACAAGCAGGCATTCGCGGGGCAGCAAAGTGGCCGGTGGTGGAACACGGGTTTGATTTTCCGGGGGTAAGGCCTGCACCAGACCCCAACTGTCGTTTGGGTACTCCCCAAATTGCGGTCATTGGGAGGCTGATAAAGCGAAAAGGGGTGCCATTGGCGTTGGAAGCCATGCAGCAACTTTTGCCCATTTATCCGGGTATTCGCCTTGTGGTGGTGGGCTCTGGCCCCGAGCAAGAAGCGCTGCGCCAGCGTGCAAACGAGTTGGGTCTGTCCAACCATGTCCATTTCCAGGGCTTTGATCCAGACCCAATTCGCTGGATGCTTGCCTCCGATCTGGTCCTGGTTCCTTCTTATGCAGAAGGGCTGCCGCTGGTCATTTTCGAAGCTTTTTTTGCCCAAAAACCAGTGGTGGCCTTCGATACCATTGGTTGCCGGGATTTGATTCAGAATGGAGAAACTGGATTGTTGGCCAAGCCTTTTTCACCGGAAAGCCTGGCTGAGCAAATACAATTTTTGCTGTCAGACTCCCATTTGCAGCAAAAGCTGACGGCACAAGCGGAGTCGCGTTTGCGTCAGCATTACTCGTTGGACCGGATGACAAGGGAAACAGAAACTATCTACAATAAATGTATTGTTTGAAAAAAATAATAGTATTTATCTATATTAGTATTATCAATAATTATTAAATTTATAGTTCAGTGTAGCTGAGGCCGTTTAAATATTTATTCATGAAAAAATGAATTGATGGGATACTGGCATGTAACTTTGATAGCCAAAAGCAGAGTAAAATCTACTATCCGATCTGTTACATTAAAGTGTGACAATTTTGAACTTAGGTATTGTAAATTAAAATGTATGATTGTATCGGTTTTGGATTGCAATATGGGCAATATAAACTCGGTTGTCCGGAGGTTTGAGTTTTTAGGAGCACAGGTAAGGGTTGTAAAAACATATGATGAAATTATTCGGTCTGAAAAATTGGTATTGCCTGGTGTTGGTCATTTTGGTGCAGCAATGGCATTTATTAAGAAGCATAAGTTTGATCAAGCTCTCCAAAAAGTGGTCATCACAGACCAAATTCCAATTTTAGGAATTTGTCTTGGCATGCAAATAATGATGCGATTTAGTGAGGAGGGGAATGTCCAGGGATTAAACTGGTTTGACGCAGATGTTCATCGTTTCAAAATAGCCGACGCAGAGAGGTATAAGGTCCCGCAGGTGGGATGGAATACTGCGGACTTTTGCCGGGAAACTTCCTTGAATAAAGGTTTGAGTAAAGACATGGAGTTCTATTTTGTGCATTCTTATTGCGTCACGGACACCTCATTTGGACAGGTATTATCAACTACTAACTACGAATACCCTTTTGTGTCGGCGGTAAGCAGAGAAAACATCTACGGAGTTCAATTTCACCCAGAGAAAAGCCATGATGCAGGTGATGTGTTGCTTAAAAATTTTATACTGATTTAATGTACAGGCCCAGAATCATTCCAGTATTACTTCTAAAAGATCAAGGCTTGGTAAAAACTATACGTTTTTCCAAGCCAAAATACATTGGTGACCCCATAAATGCTGTGAGGATTTTTAACAAATTGAAAGCAGATGAGTTGGTGTTTCTAGACATTCAGGCAAGTGAGAAAAAGCGTTCAATTTCCCTCGATTTTGTTAAAAAAGTGGCGGAAGAAGCTAACATGCCCTTTGGTGTGGGAGGAGGTATTCGTTCAATAGAATCAATCCGGGCTATTCTTGAAGCAGGAGCTGAAAAAGTTGTCATAGGCTCATATGCACTCGAAAACCCCGATTTTGTGCGTGAAGCAAGCAATCAGTTTGGCGCCTCCACTATTTGTGTTTGCTTGGATGTTAAAAAAACATTATTAACCAAACGAGACCGTGTTTATTCTTTAAACGGAAAAAACCAATCCAAATACGCACCTTTGGAGTATGCAAAGCATATGGTTAGTTTAGGGGTTGGTGAACTTATTGTCCAATCAATTGATAACGATGGCGTAATGGATGGTTATAATGTGTCATTAATCGCTGAAGTTTCAAAAATGGTTCCCGTCCCAGTGATTGGCCTCGGTGGCGCGGGTTCAATGGAGCACCTAGAAGAGTTAGCTCGCACCGCAGTGGTCAATGGCCTTGCCGCGGGAAGTCTGTTTGTATACAATGATCGCAACCGAGGTGTTTTAGTGAACTATCCTGATGCTGGAAAAAAGGCAATGTTTCGAGTACTTTTCAATCAAGCTGTTTAAGGCTAATGAGTGTTTCAGCGATATATCGGATATGCAATCGCTGCATTATGGATACCTCCGATCCAAAGATTCATTTTGATGAAGATGGAATCTGTAATCATTGTACTGATTTTAAAAATATTCGATCAAAGTATCAGTATTCTGGTGATCTTAGCGATGCAGAATTTTTGCGTCTGGTATCTGAAATTAAAGCCAAAGGGAAGGGTAGGAAGTATGATTGCATATTGGGTCTTAGTGGTGGGGTAGACAGTTCCTACGCTGCTTATATAGCAAAACAGAATGGGATTAGAGTTCTGGCTGTTCACGTTGATAATGGCTGGAATTCTGAAGAGGCCGTTTTAAATATTAAAAATATATCACAGATATTGGATATACCTTATGAAAGTTTTGTCTTGAATTGGCAAGAGTTCCGCCAAATTCAGCTTGCCTTTTTAAAGGCTTCTGTTCCCGAAGCAGATACACCTTTTGATATGGCTATTCCTGGTGCTTTAAACAAGGTAGCTTCCAAGTATGGGGTTAGAACTATCCTAAGTGGTGGCAACTTTGCAACCGAGGGTATTTTACCTGCTCATTGGCACTATAACGCAAGAGATTTGCGATATTTTAATAGTATTATCACTCAGTTTTCGACTGGTCGTATTTCTTCCTTCCCTAAGTTTGGTCTATTGCATGAATCCTATTATAAATTTATTAGAGGAGTTAAGAATATTTATATATTAAATTATGTACATTTCAATAAGGACGAGGCCGTTCAGTTGTTAGAGCAAAAGTTGGGGTGGCGCTATTATGGAGGCAAACATTATGAATCAGTTTATACTGGCTTTATTCAGTCTTATTATTTGTTTCAAAAATTCGGTATAGATTATCGGCGGGCAACTTTTTCATCTCAAATATGCAATGGTGTGGTATCCAGAGAGCAAGCGCTGGAAATGTTAAAATCTCCACCGTATAACGACGATAGCATAAGGCGACAAAAAAATTATATAGCAAAAAAGCTGGAAATTTCTCTCGATGAATTTGAGTCAATTATTAATTTACCTCCGCATTGGTATACAGATTATCCCAACAGTGAGAAATTGCTAGGACATGCGTATGATTTGTATAGAAAAATTTATAAAAAAGAGAAATTAGGTAGTTTTTGATCTTCCGTTCAATTGCCTGGGCACCCAGCCATCTGTTTTAAGCTTAGAGTTTCCTTTCGAATTGGGTTCTATTGATTGATTGTCTGATTGATTGTCAGTGTCGTCCCTTATTTTAGCGCCACAATTCTTGCTGGTTGAAGTACGCTATTCCTTACCACCAAAGCCCCCTCTCCGATACCGCCATCCTGGTCACGGGTGGCGCTGGCTTTATCGGGAGCCACCTGGTGGAGTATTTGCTCCAACACGGGGTAAAGCGGGTTCGCGTACTGGACAGCCTGATTACCGGTTTGCGATCCAATGTTGAGCTTTTTCGCGATGATTCCCGCTATGAGTTTGTGGAAGGGGATATGCGCGATTTCGCCACCTGCCTGCGCGCTTGCGAGGGCGTGGACATGGTTAGCCATCAAGCTGCCTTGGGTTCGGTTCCACGCTCGGTAGCCGATCCCATCACCACAAACCAGATCAATGTAGATGGTTACGTCAATGTATTGACTGCCGCGCGACAAGCGCGCGTCAAGCGAGTGGTCTATGCATCGTCCAGTTCCGTGTACGGCGATGAAGCCACTCTTCCCAAAACAGAAGCCAAAATCGGCAAACCCCTTTCGCCCTATGCCGTGAGCAAGCTGGCAGGCGAATTGTACCAACAAGTGTTTAGCCAGGTGTACGGGCAGGAAATCATTGGGCTGCGCTATTTCAACGTGTTTGGTCCGCGCCAGGACCCTAACGGACCTTATGCTGCCGTGATACCCAAGTTCATTGACAAGATTCTGAACGGGCAGCCAGTAGAGATAGACGGTGATGGCGGCCAAACCCGCGACTTCACCTTCATTGAAAATGTAGTTCAGGCCAACATGCTGGCACTGACCACAGACAACCTTGAAGCCCTCGGCCAGGTGTACAACGTAGCCGTAGGCGAGCGATTCACGGTGCTCCAGTTGTTCGAGCACCTGCGCCAATTGTTGGGCGCGGACGCTGAACCCGTTCACAAAGAATCCCGTCCAGGCGATATCCGCGATAGTTTGGCCAGCATTGAGAAGGCTGCGTCCTTGCTCGGCTACGAGCCCCGCTACCGCATGAAGCAGGGCCTTGCCCTGACTGTGGAGCATTTTCTGGCTGAATCGCTCAAAAGCGAATAGGGTGCAGCATTCTGCTCCGCACGCTGTTTTCCTGTCTTACGATGGCATGACCGACCCGCTTGGACAGAGCCAGGTCATTCCCTACTTGCAAGGCCTGGTGCGTCACGGCTACTGCATCAGCATCATCAGTTTCGAAAAGCCCGCGGTTTTTGAACAACAGCGCAACACCATCCAGGCCCTATTGGACCACTCGCACATTCAGTGGATCCCGCTGACCTATACCAAAAGCCCGCCGGTGCTCTCCACGGTCTACGACATGGTTCGTATGTACCGGGCGGCGATAAAGCTGAATAGCAGTCAGCCGATTCAGTTGCTTCACGCCCGCAGCTACATTTCGGCGCGGGTAGCCCTCAGCTTGGGCCGCAACACTGGCATCCCCTGGCTGTTTGACATGCGCGGTTTTTACGCCGACGAACGGGTAGATGGCCACTTATGGCCGCAGTCCAAAGCCATTTTCCGCAGCGTTTACCAGTATTTCAAGCGAAAGGAGCTCGACTTTCTGCGCGAGGCAGGAGCCGTCATCAGCCTGACGCACGCGGGAAAACGCATCATCGAAACGCAGCTTTTACCCGGTCTGGATCCACTTAAAACTCGCGTCATTCCCTGTTGCGCAGACCTGGATCGTTTTGACTACCACCACTACAGCGCAACGGTTCGCTTGGCAGTCCGGGAGGAGTTGGGCATCAGCCCACAAGCCCTGGTCGTTGTGTACTCCGGCTCTGTTGGTACCTGGTACATGCTGGACGAAATGCTGCAATGGTTTGCAGAGCTGCTGAAGCATCGCCCGGATGCCGTGTTTCTTTTTTTGAGTGCTGAACACGAGCGCATCCGCCAGCAGGCCATAGTATTTCATATCCCTGATGCTAATGTGGTAATCCGTAAGGTTGTTTATGCCGACATGCCACGCTTTCTGAGCGGTGCTGACGTGGGCCTGTTTTTCATCCTCCCTACGTTTTCCAAGCAAGCCTCCAGCCCGACCAAAATGGGCGAGCTGATGGGCATGGGTATTCCACTGGTTTGCAACAGCGGGGTAGGAGATGTCGGTGACATTGTTGAACAAAGCGACTGTGGCATCGCAATTGATGTCAAAGATCCTGAACAAATTCAGGTGTCAGTATCCCGCACTGAGTCCTTGCTTCAACTGGATAAAGCCGCCATTCGCTACGCCGCCTACAAGTTTTATTCCTTGCAAGCAGGGATAGAAACCTATGCTGCGGTATACGCAGCTCTCCTTTCGCCCGAGCGCAACAAAACCATAACATAACATATAGTATGTGTGGCATAGCCGGATTTGTGGACGAGCAGGCAGCGCTGAACCAGGACCACTTGGCAGCCATGGGAAAATCTATGGCGCACCGTGGCCCTGACGCACAGGGCATTTGGCTCGAAGGGCAGGCAGGCTTGGTGCACCGGCGGCTCAGCATCCTGGACTTGTCGGATTCGGCAAACCAGCCCATGCACAGTGGGGATGGGCGCTATGTGATGGTATTCAATGGAGAGATCTACAACTTCCGTCAGATTGCTCAGGATCTAGCGCTTCAAGACCTCCGCACCACCGGAGATTCCGAAGTGATCCTGGAAGCGTTTGCCCGTTTGGGTCCCGATTTTGTGCACCGGCTCAATGGAATGTTCAGCATCGCTATTTGGGACAAAGCCCGGCAGGAACTGCACTTCTTTCGCGATCACATTGGAATTAAGCCGCTGTATTATTCGCTGGAACAAAACCGGCTCGTTTTTGCGTCTGAACTCAAAGCCCTGTTGCAGATTCCGGGCCTTCGCGATCGCAGCGCGCTGAATCCCGCAGCGATTAATGCCTTCTTGCACCTGACCTACATTCCGGGCCAGATGTCTATTTACGAAGGCATCCAAAAACTGCTGCCGGGGCACCGGGCCCTTTACAAAGCCGGAAAACTCACTATTTCCCGCTACTGGAACCTCGAGGATACTATCCACGCTAATCCTCCGCCAACGGAAGCTGTAGCCGTAGAGCAACTTCACGCCCTTCTCCGGGATTCGGTTGCCTCGCAGATGATTGCCGACGTGCCGCTTGGCACCTTTTTAAGCGGGGGAATTGATTCCAGTCTGGTCACGGCTTTGGCGGCGGAGGCCTCGCCGCATCGCGTGCGAACTTTTTCCATTGGTTTTAAAGAGGCCCGGTTCAACGAGTCGCACTACGCGCGACAAGTGGCCGAGCACCTCAAAACCGACCACACCGAATTCATTCTTTCTGAAGAAGAAGCCCAAAGCCGTTTTGAAGACATTCTGACCACCTACGATGAGCCCTTTGGCGATTCTTCCGCCATTCCCACCATGCTGGTCTCTGAGCTGGCCCGCAAAGAAGTAACCGTCATTCTTTCCGGCGACGGCGGGGATGAAACCCACCTTGGCTACGGCAGTTATGCCTGGGCAGAGCGACTGGAAAGCCCTCTGTACAGCGCATTCCACAAGCCGCTGGCGTTGGCGCTGCAACACAGCCCCGGTGTGCCGGACCGCTATCGCCGCATCGGCAAGCTTCTAAACTTCCCCGATCGCTCGCATTTGCCCAGCCACATCTTTTCACAGGAACAGTACGCGTTCAGCCGTGCAGAACTCCGCAGTTTGGTCAAAAGACCTTTTCAGGCTCCGTTTTCGCTGCCTGAATACCCGGAGCGGCAGAATTTGCGGCTAACTGCCGCAGAGCGCCAGGCCCTTTTCGACCTAAAAAGCTACCTCCCTGACGATTTGCTGGTCAAAGTGGACCGCGCCAGCATGCGCTCCTCGCTCGAAGTGCGCGTTCCGCTGCTCGATCACCGCTTGGTTTCTTACGCGCTGAACTTGCCTGCAGCGTTGCGAGCGGACCACACCGTCACCAAAAAACTGCTTAAGCAAATTCTCTACCAATACGTACCTGCGGCCGTTTTTGACCGGCCTAAATGGGGTTTTGGTATACCGCTCGGCGACTGGCTCAAAGGGCAGTGGAAGGACCGCATTCCGCAATACCTCCACAAAGATTTGATTGAAGAAGCCGGAATGGTTCATTATGCGGAGGTAGAGCGGCTTTTAAAGCAATTTGCGCAAGGTCATAATCATTTATATGTTCGAATTTGGTTGTTGCTATTGCTGCACAAGTGGCACGCAGAAAATTTCCGGTAACACTGAAGCAGGGCAGCGCGCATTCCCAAATTGCAACACCTAATTTTGCGCCATGTGCGGAATATCCGGGGTTTGGGTTTTGTCGGGCGAAGG
>CAYSDI010000061.1:21210-23169 GCA_964429745.1 uncultured Chitinophagales bacterium
CCTAATTTTGCGCCATGTGCGGAATATCCGGGGTTTGGGTTTTGTCGGGCGAAGGGCAGCGTGTCCTCGAGCAACTTCCGCAGGCTACCCGGGCCTTAGCGCGCCGTGGCCCCGATGACGAAGGCCTCTTCTACCACAACCGCTGCGGCTTGGGCCACCGCCGCCTGAGCATCCTGGACACCAGCGCCGCCGGGCATCAGCCGATGACCGACCCCGAGGGCCGTTTCACGCTGGTATTCAACGGCGAAATCTTCAACTTCCGCACCCTGCGTTCCGAGCTGGAGGGCTTGGGCCATACCTTTCATTCTGGAGGAGATACCGAAGTGCTCTTGCGCGCCTTTCGCCAATGGGGGGCGCAGGCCTTGCATCGTTTGAACGGCTTTTTCGCACTTGGGCTGTACGACCGCGAAACGGAATCGTTACTGCTGGCCCGCGACCGCATGGGCATCAAACCTTTGCTCTACTCGGAGTACGGTGGTGCGCTGGTTTTTGCTTCGGAAATGAAGGCGCTGTACGCGTTGAGTTTGCCGCGCGAGCTGGATCCCGTTTCGCTCTACCAGTACCTGCAACTCAACTACCTGCCAGACAGCGGCGGCATCTACCGCGGTCTTAAACGGTTGGAACCCGGCTGTTGCCTCCACGTGCAAGGCAACCAAGTGCGCTGGGAGCGCTGGTGGACCTTGCCGGAGGCGGGCAGTGCCCTTAGTGAACAACCCGGTGACCCTGTTGCGTCGGCGAAACAAATTCCCCCACAGGATTACGCTGACCAACAGCAACGGCTGCGCGAATTGCTCGAAGACGCTGTGCAACTTCGCCTCGTTGCAGATGTGCCCCTGGGGGCTTTCCTTAGCGGTGGAATTGACTCGTCGGTGATTGTAGCGCTTGCGTCGAAGCATGTAAAGCAACTTTCCACGTTCTCCATCGGCTACCGCGATGAGCCGTTTTACGACGAGACCAGTTACGCACAAAAAGTAGCAGAGAAATACAAAACAAACCATACGGTATTCTCCCTGAGCAACGACGATCTGTTTGCGCACCTGCACGACACGCTCGATCAATTTGATCAGCCCTTCGCAGATTCTTCCGCGTTGGCGGTGAGCATTTTGAGTCGTGAAACCAGAAAAAAAGTTACGGTATCACTGAGCGGTGATGGAGCCGATGAACTATTCGGTGGTTACCACAAGCACATGGGCCATGTGCGGGTGGAACAGGGCGGAGCTGCCGCCGCTTTGGTGGGCGCAGCCGGACCGCTGCTCAACCGCATGCCGCAAAGCCGGCAAAGCCCGCTGGGCAACCGGTTGCGCCAGTTGGCCCGTTTTGCCGAAGGCCGCGCCATGACTCCCGCAAATCGCTACTGGCGCTGGTGCGGCTATGCCCCGGAAGCGGAGGCACTGAGCATGCTTGCCCCTGCCTGGCAGGAGCAGGTTAAACAGCAGCAGGCGGATTACTTAGCCCGCAAGCGCCACCTGACACGCGCCTTTGAGCACGCATCCGGGCTGGCTCCCGTCCTGACGACTGACCAGCGCATGGTCCTTCCCGGAGACATGCTTCACAAGGTAGACAGCATGTCCATGGCGCACAGCCTGGAGGTGCGCGTTCCCTTTCTCGATCACCGCGTGGTGGATTTTGCAGCGCGCCTTCCGGTCAGCAGCAAAATTAGCGGCGGTATAAAAAAGCGAATCGTGCAGGATGCGTTTCGCGATCTGCTGCCACCAGAACTCTACAACCGGCCCAAACACGGCTTTGAAGTGCCGCTGCTCAAGTGGTTCCGCAACGAGCTGCGCTCCTGGATTGCGGACGATTTGCTGGCGGATGCCTACATTCGCGAGCAGGGAATTTTTGATCCTGGGGTCATCCAACAACTGAAAGAAAAACTCTTCAGCCCCAGCCCCGGCGATGTTCACGCCCGCATTTGGGGTCTGGTGGTGTTTCAATATTGGTGGCGAAAATGGCACCTTG
>CAYSDI010000062.1:0-5764 GCA_964429745.1 uncultured Chitinophagales bacterium
CCGCAACTCCGTCTGGTGCCCGGCTGGACCGGGTGCAATGCCCGTTTCCAGGTCCAGGAGCCCCCCCAGCGCTGACCCGCACTGCGCGCCAGCAGAACTGCCAGTGGCCAGGCGCACCGATGAAAGCGCAGACACCGGCAGCGAGCTCAGGTCTACGGTGCCGTGCATGGGGCTGTTCAGGCGCATGCCGTTCCAGCGCAGCACAGTGTGCCGGGCCGCTCCTCCGCGGTAACCCGCTGTGGCCAGCTGGCCCGCCCCGTAATCTTTAAGTGCCAGCCCGGTGCTTTGGGCCAGCAATTCGTCCAGGCTTTGGCCTTGGAAAATGGCCATGGCGGCGGAATCCAGGCGTAAATCGGTGGGTGAGCCCGTGGTGTAGCCAGGGATGATTACCGCGCGCAGCCGTACAGTGTCGGCGGGGGGCGTGGTGGATTCTCCACCCCCCTCAGCCTGACCTCCTCCTCCCCCAGCCTGCCCTGCACCGCCGAAACGGCCTTCTGCACTGGCCAGTGATGGCCAGAGCAACAGCAGCGCAATGCTCCAATACGTTAGTCGAAAAGTGGCGTATCGCATGGCGGAGGGTATCCGGGGAATTCAGGATGCGCAAAGGCCTGTGCGCAGCAGATTCCGCTCCCGGAACTCCGGGAACCAGCGATGGCAAAAGGGTTTCTATGGAAGATTACCTGGACCATGGTCAACATATGCTTTTATCCCCAAAAGCAGGCTGACGGAACGATCGCGGGCAGGTCTTCTGACTTCTCCCTTTCGACCAGCCTTCCCATCCGCTTTTGTAAAGACTACAGGCGAACAGTGGCGATGGTGGGCCGAAAACAGAGGTTTGGTGATGTGACCAAACCCCAGGAGTTACAGCAGTGGGGACTGTTCCGGATTCGCACCGGATTCCCTTTTCAGCTTAACTGGGGTTTAGCGTCACCCCAACGAAGCACCAGCAATGCGCGGTAAAGGTAGGTTGCTTTCTGAACTTTTCAAACGTCGCACAAAAAGACCGCACTCTTTCGCCCGAAAATTGCCGCGTGATGCCCGTCAACACTGCGCAAATTTTTCCTGAAGTTTTACGGGCGAAAGGGCTTCATTTGCCCATCGCAGCCCGCCGCAAAGCCCCGGCCTTTTTCTCGCCGAGCCAGCGTTCGATGATTGCGTGGACACCGTAAATGGCCGGGGTGAGCAAAATGGCAGCTACTACTTTAAGCAGGTAGTTGTTGGTGGAAACCGCCAAAAACTGTTGGGTAGACCACTGCGCCGGACCAAGTACAAATGCAATATAAATAACAATATAACTATCAACCAACTGAGAAACCAAGGTTGATCCGGTGGCTCGGAGCCAGATGGCGCGTTCTCCCGTCCAAGCCTTGATTCGATGAAAAAGGAACACATCCAACACCTGACCCACCAAAAAAGCCACCAGCGACCCTAAAATGATCCAGATGCCCTGGCCGTAAATGGCGGCGTAAGCCACCTGCGCATCGGCTATGCCCTGGCTTTCAAGGCTGCCGGGCCACCACGGCGCAGGCGCAGCATGAATGGCAATGTAAACCATAACAAAGGCATAGCTGATCAGGGCTACAGCCATGTTGGTGAGCAGGCGAACACCCTTGGGGCCAAAGTATTCGTTGATGATGTCTGTCATGATGAACACTACCGGCCAGAGCAAAACCCCAATTGTAAAGTGGGGTGACATTTTCATGCCAAAAATCGAATATGTAATTTCCTTTGAAAATCCCAAGCTGGTATCCAGCGCAAAAATTTTGACCCCGATAAATTCAGCGAGCAGGGCGTTGCAAATGAATAGCCCGCCCAGGATCACAAAGAGTCGAGTGGCTTTGTCTTCAGCCAGGTGAAATTTTTCCATCGAACGACAAAGGTAGCGGTCACGGACTTTTTTGCCCAAGCAGGGGAGGCCTATAAAGCCGAAGCAGATAAAGCAGAGGCAGTAGAAGCACAAGCAGATAAAGCAAAGGCAGTAGAAGCCTATGCAAATGAAGCCGAAGCACAAGCAGCAGCGAAAGTAAGAAAGAGCCTAACCTATCGGTTACCCGGAGTAGCGTTCAGAAACAGGGCGTGCCCAATTTTAACAGTGGAGTTTACTGTTAAAAAAAGAGGATATAAAAAATCATGATCTGATGTTTTTAGGGGTACCCTATAGTTTTTAGCGATGCCCTTTGGCTATTTTCGCCGGCAGCATGGCCTCGGAACTACCCTCTAATCCCCTACCCGTTCGCGTGTACACCGATGGTGCAGCAAGCGGCAACCCAGGCCCTGGCGGCTATGGCATCGTGATGCTGTACGGCAATGTGCGCAAGGAATTTTCCGGAGGGTTTAGACACACCACCAACAATAGAATGGAATTGATGGCGGTAATCGTGGCGCTGGAAAAAATTACCTGGCCGCGAATGGCCGTAGAAGTTTGGTCTGACTCGCGCTATGTCGTAGATGCCGTGGAGAAAGGCTGGCTGTTTGGCTGGGAAAAAAAGGGCTTTAAAGACAAAAAGAATCCCGATTTGTGGACGCGCTTTTTAGCTGTTTACCGCAAGCACAACGTGCGCTTTCACTGGATTAAAGGGCACAACCAACATCCGCTGAACGAGCGCTGCGACGCGCTGGCGGTTGAAGCAGGAAAAGAGGCTAATGAGGCTGACACCTGGTACGAGGCGAACGCTTGAACGGGACGAGCATCAAGCTTTCACGACCATTTTGCCGTGAGCAAGCCCCGACCCTCTGAAACCAGAATTCAGGCCTTCACACCCACTTTGGCGCGAGCTTCGTATATCTGCAAAAACTCTCCGGCTTTTTCCACCTGGTTTCTGGAACCCAAGTACACTGGAGACCGCTGGTGCAGTTCTGTGGGCTCTATGTCCAAAATGCGGCGGTTACCATCGGTGGCCATTCCCCCGGCCTGTTCCACGATAAACGCGATAGGATTGCATTCGTAGAGCAACCGCAACTTGCCGTTCGGGGAATCGGTGGTGGGCGGATACATGAATAAACCGCCTTTGATCAGGTTGCGGTGAATATCGGCCACCATGGAGCCAATGTAGCGCATTGACCAGGGCCGCTTGGTGGCCTCGTCGTCTTCGACACAGTAATCGATGAAGCGGCGAATGCCTTCGGGAAATTTAGAATAATAGCCCTGATTGACGCTGTACACCTTGCCCAATTCCGGCGTGCGGATATTGGTATTGCTCAGGCAGAATTCGCCGATGGAAGGGTCTAGCGTGAAACCGTTGACGCCCTTACCCGTGGTATAAACGAGCATGGTTGACGAGCCGTAGATGACATAGCCGGCGGCAACCTGCTCGGTGCCGCGCTGCAGAAAGTCTTCGCTGCGGGCCAGGTCTCCTTGTTTGGAGCGGCGGCGGTAAATAGAAAAAATGGTGCCGATACTGACGTTCACATCAATGTTGCTGGAGCCGTCAAGCGGGTCCATGAGGACCACATATTGCGAATTGCGGCTGTTGGCGTCCTGAAAAGCAATGAAGTCGTCGTTCTCTTCCGAGGCCACGCCACAACACTCCCTTCCTGCGCGCAGCGAGGCAATGAAGTGTTCATTGGCATATACATCCAGTTTTTTTACTTCTTCGCCTTGCACGTTCATCGCCCCGAAATTGCCCAGAATGTCTACCAGACCCGCTTTGTTCACTTCGCGGTGAACCACTTTGGCCGCAAAACCGATGTCGCGGAGCAAGTTGGACAATTCCCCCGAGGCAAACGGAAAATCCAACTGCCGCTGAATGATAAACTCCTCGAGGGTAGTCATCTTGTTGTTGAAATTCATCATGCCAAATATCGCAGCATTGCCCTGTAATTCAAATTGTTCGCACCAGCCATTTCCATGACCTGCATCAGTAAAATGCACGCGGAGCAACGCAATTGGCGCATGGGCGGCCTACACTGCCATACGTTTTTTCGGGCGAAGGGGTTGCGCGGGCCTGGCCGCCTTCGTCGCTTTCCTTGACTGCAAAGGCTTGCAGCAGGCAAGGTGTCCGCAGGACACTCTTCATGTAGGGCGCTTCCCGGAGTGGAAATGGCGGTATCGAAGCTTCTGGATGCCAGAAAGAGCCTGCCCCAAAAAGAACGATTATTTTCGCGGCACTATCGCTTATTTTCTTCCATGAACCAGACTCCTCCTACCAATACTCCGCGCTGGGAAGTGCACAAATTTGGCGGCGCGGCGGTCAAAGATGCCTGGGGTTTCCAAAACGCAGCCGCACTTATGGGCCAGCGCCCGGGAGTTCAGCGCTTGGTGGTGGTGTCGGCAATCGGCAAAACCACGCTTGCGCTGGAGCACGTGGTTCGCAAGGCATGGGAAGGCCGGCGTGACGCTGCGGTAGCCGCGCTTGAACCCGTGCTGACCGTCCACCGGCAAATCGCCCTCGCGCTGGGGTTGCACAACGACCTGGAGACGCAGGCAGGACTTGAACGCGAGTTCGAGGCCATAGTACAAGCTATCCAGGAGCCGCCGAGCGAAGATTTTGACCGTTTTTACGACCGCATCGTGCACTGCGGCGAGGTGCTCTCAAGTGTGCTTGCAGCGGGCGCATTTCGCGCGGCCGGGCTGCCCGTGCGCTGGCACGATTCCCGCCAATTGATTCACACCGACAACACCCACCGCGAAGCCCGGGTGGATTGGGCCTTGACCGACATGCAGATCCGGGAACGGCTGCCCTTCCCCGGAGCGGAAGTTCATGTGGTTCAAGGCTTTATTGGCAGCGGTGAAGATGGGCATCCTGTTACCCTCGGCCTGGAGGGCTCTGACTTTACTGCGGCCATTTTTGCAAAAGCGCTCCAAGCGCAGTCAGTGACACTTTGGAAGAACGTAGCTGGCGTGTTCAGCGCCGATCCTGCCCATTTTCCTGATGCGGAGCGATTGCCGCAGCTCAGTTACCTGGAGATTTTCCAGATGGCCAATTACGGGGCCAAGGTAATCCACCCCAAAACCATGGGGCCGCTCGAAAGCGCGGGCATTCCGCTGTTGGTGCGCTCGTTTCTGGATCCTATGGAGCCAGGCACCGACATCGGGTCACAAGATCCCGCTGGCGGCTATCCACCCATTCGGGTGCGTCTTGATGGCCTGCTGCTGATCAGCCTGCACCTCAGCGACTTAAGCTACCTGGGCGAGCGGCACGTGGCGCACGTGTTTTCCGTATTTCGGCGCTTTAGAACCAAGGCTTACCTGACAGAAATTGGGTTGATGAGTCTTTCCGTAGCGGTAGCAGTAGATCCAGAGCGGCAGGCCGGTCTGCTGCAGGTTTTGGGCGAAATGTTCCGCGTCAAATACAACGAAAATCTGCAATTGCTCACCGTCCGTCACGACTGGGAACACGCTGCGTCGCATTGGATCGGGGCTGGCGTACTGTACCTGGAGCAGCGCAACCGACAGACCCTGCAGTGCTTGTACAAGCCGGACTAGAAGCGGTTTAGGGAGGCTTCTCTACTTGTAGGGTCGGCGCAAGACGGCGTCGTTGATAACAGCCTGGCGCAGGTCAAGTCGATAGTCGCTTCCGGTTTTTCGGCGAATGGCACCCTGCGCCCCCGAAGTAGGTAAGAGTTTTTTCCGGCTGATCAGGCGGGTCCGGTTGGCGTAGTCGGCAACGCTTTCGCCTTCAAGGTAGCCTTCTGCCGCCCGGCTCTTTACGGGCTTTCGGACCTGGGCAGAGCCCTTTCCTTCCGTGTTGCTTCCGGCGCGCCGACGGCCATCCGAATTGGAGGAATCCGTTTGGGAGCCCGCACGGCTGCGGCCGTCCGCGCT
>CAYSDI010000062.1:5864-21418 GCA_964429745.1 uncultured Chitinophagales bacterium
CCGTCCGCGCTTTTGGCATCCTCCCAGGATTGTTGGGGGTTGGGTCGGTTAACAGGCCGGGCTTTGGGCAAGGGCTGGAGGGGGGGCGTTCTGGTGGTGGTATCTGCTGCGGGCTGTCCAAAAAGTTCTTCCAGGACGCGCTTCATGGGGTCTTGGGGGGGGGATTCCGGCGATCTACGACGGGTTTAGCAGAACTTTTTGCTTGGCGCTCTGCGGCTTCTGCGGCTTCGCGCTGTTCCTCCACTTCTGCTACCTGCTTCTGTTGTCGCTTGCGCAGGACATTGAACACCCAAAAGATGCCTAAAATAATGAGGTACGCGAAATCTCCAATTTCCATAAGAAAGTAAAAAACACCGGCTGATTATGCCGTGTGATGTCTGGCCTGGGCACGATCGTCGTCTGGCATGCGTTCAAAGATACGTTCCCTATCCTGCTTTAACGTCGGCTTAAGAGCAATCAACAACTTCTCCACAAACGTGCAAAAGGGGGGCGAAGCGCCCGGCAAGAGCGCCATTTCCGATTACTTTTGACCCTCAACCCTCTTTGGGAATTATTCTCGTTTCGATCCATTCTCGAAACAATACTCTGAACAACACGAAGGCCCTTGAAACTGACAGCACTGGAAATTAAAGGGTTCAAGAGTTTCGCCGATAAAACGACGATTCACTTCAACCAAAACATCACGGGCGTAGTGGGTCCGAACGGTTGCGGCAAGTCCAATATCGTGGACGCCATTCGCTGGGTTCTGGGCGAAACCAAGTCCAGCAATTTGCGCACAGAGCGCATGGAAAACCTAGTGTTTAACGGCACCAAGGCGCGCAAAAGCTCCGGACTCGCCGAAGTTTCCCTAACCTTTGAGAACACCCGCAACCTTCTTCCCACGGAATACAACACCGTCACGATTTCGCGGCACTACTACCGCACGGGCGAAAGTGAATACCGCCTGAACAACGTGGCTTGTCGGTTAAAAGACATCCGCAGCCTGTTCCTGGACACGGGCATCAGTTCGGACAGTTATGCCATCATTGAGCTGAACATGCTCAGCGATTTACTGACCGACAAGGAAAACAGCCGCAGACGCCTGTTTGAGCAGGCCGCCGGCATTTCCAAGTACAAAATCCGCCGCCACGAAACGCTGCTAAAACTCAAAAGCACGCAAACCGATTTGGACCGCGTAGAGGATTTGCTGTTTGAAATCCAAAACAACCTGACCGATCTGGAACGACAGGCTGATAAAACGCGTCGTTTTCACACGCTCAAGGACAAGTACAAGACCTATTCCATTGAGTGGGCTATCAGGCTTTTGGGCAGCCAAAAGGACACGTTCCAGCGCATTCTGGAGCAACAGACCGCCGAAGAAGACCGCCGGCTTGGCATTGATACCGAACTCAAGCAGGTTGAGGCCGAAGTTGAAGGTCGCAAAACCGGCGTCCTGGACCAGGAAAAGGCGCTGTCTGCGCTTCAAATCGCCTTCAACCAGCGCCTGGAAATCCTGCGCAAGCAAGAGAACGATCGCAACCTGCTGAGCGAGCGGATGCGCTACCTCAAGGAACGCCGGGAGAACCTGTCGCGCGATATTCGCGATGCGGAGGAAAGCGCCCGCCGCTTTGAGCAGGAAAGCGCACAGTTGGAGAAAAACCGGCGCATTGCCCAAGAGGGCATCGAGCATATTCAGGCCCAACTGGAGCAGCTAAACGCCGACTTAACCAAAGTGCGTCGCATCCACGGAGAGGCGCGCCAGCGATTAGATGATCGGCAGCAGGCCTACCGCACGCTGGACGGCGACATTGTTTCTGCCGAAAAGCGTTTCGACATTAACGAAGTGCGCATGGAGAATTTCCGGCGCGAGATTGAGCGGGTTGCCGAAGAAAGTGCTCGACGGTCGGCCACCCTGGAAGAGTTGCGGCAGCAAGAGCAACAGGCGTCCGAGCTGCGCCAACAAGCCGCCGGCAAAGTGAGTTCGCTGGAGAAGGCCGAAGAGATTTTAACTACTTCGCTGGAGGAGAACCGGCAGGCCATGGAGGCGGCCAACCAAAAACTAGCGGTTTTGCGCCGCGAGTTGGACGCCAAACGCCACGATTTCCGGCTTACCAAAAACATGGTGGAATCGCTGGAGGGCTTCCCCGAGTCCGTGCGCTATCTGCGCAAACACGTGGAAGAAACCCGCAAAGCTCCTCTCCTCTCCGATTTGGTGGTTTGCGGTGAAGAGTGGAAAGCCGCTGTAGAAAGTTACCTGGAGCCCTGGCTGAACCACTACGTGATGCCGGACCTGACTTCTGCGCTCTCTGCGGTAGAGCAGTTGTCGGCCAAGCAACAGGGACGAGCCTCCTTTTTGGTGCTATCGGAGTTGAGGCAGGACGCGGTAGCCCTTCCCCCGTTGCCAGGGCACATGGTTTCAGCGTTGTCAGTGGTAGATACCGACCCCACCTACCGACCGCTGTTAGAAGCTTTACTGGCCCGGGCAGTGGTTTTGACGGGCCCGATGCAGGACCAGGATGGCGAATTTTTGGCGCAACACCGGCTGAATGCGATCGCGCAGAGCGGCAAGTTCGTTCGATCCGGCTTTAGTCTTTCCGGTGGAAGTGTCGGTTTATTCAAAGGAAAGCGCCTGGGACGTGCCCTGAACCTGGAGAAACTGGAAAAGGAAATTGCCGCACTCGAAATTCAGGAGACCCGCCTGCGCGAAGAAAGCGACCGGCTCAAGGCGCTGGATCATCAACTTCGCGCTTCTTCTGCTAAGGATGAGTTGAAAAGCAGCCGCCGCACGCTTGACGAGGTATCGTCCAATCTGTTGGCCTGTCGCACCCGAATGGAGGAGATCAACCGACAGAGTGGAAGCGGTGAGGGCAGGATGACGGAAGTGCATGCGCAAATCGAGGAACTAACCGCCGCCAACAAAGAACTGGAAGTAGTTCTCGGTGAAAAGCGCAAGGAGCGGCAGGCGCTGGGAGCGGAAGTGGAGACACTGGAGGGGGAATTCCAGGCGTTAAACAACCAGTTGGGCATTGCCACGAGCAATTACAACCAACAAAACATTCGTTTCCACCAGCAGCAGAACCAGCTCAATGCTTTGAGCCAGGAGTTGGGCTTCAAAATCCAAAAACTGGAGGAAACGATTGACCAGAAAACGCGCAACGAGCAGAGCATGAAGGCTGCAGTTGAAGAGATTGGCCGCATTGAAGAACAACTGAGCGCCCTTGAGACCGCCCTTAAAGCCGCTTATGCCGAGCGCGACGAGGCCGAAGCCATTATCCGCAAAGCTGAAGAGACCTTTTATGCCGCTCGTGGAGAAATTCACGAACTGGAAGAGCGCCTGCGCAAACTCAATCGGCAGCGCGATCAGTCGGGCGAAATCATAGGCTCTATCAAAGACCGTGTTGCAGAATTGAAGTTGCAGCTAAACTCGGTCAAAGAGCGCCTGATGATTGAGTTTCAAGTCAATATCGAAGACATTTTGGACCAGGAGCCCACGCTGGAACTGGATCAGGATGAACTTCATGGCAAGGTGGACCGGATGCGTCGAAAGTTGGAAAATTACGGAGAAATCAACCCGATGGCCGTCCAGGCTTTCGAGGAAATGAAAACCCGCTACGATTTTATCCAGGCCCAGCGCCAGGATTTGCTCGATGCCAAGAATTCGCTGATGGAAACCATCGGTGAAATTGACGACACTGCAAAGACGAAGTTTATGGAGGCCTTTACTCAGGTCCGCGAAAACTTCATCAGCGTTTTCCGTCAGTTGTTCCGCGCTGAGGATGATTGTGATTTGGTGCTCCGCGATCCGGAAAACCCGCTGGAAACCCAAATCGACATTATGGCCAAACCCAAAGGCAAGCGTCCCCAGGTCATTGACCAACTCTCGGGAGGGGAAAAGACCCTGACAGCCATGGCCTTGTTGTTCGGGTTATACCTGCTGAAACCGGCCCCCTTCTGTGTGCTTGACGAAGTGGACGCGCCGCTTGACGACGCCAACATCAACAAGTTCAACGACATGATCCGGACTTTTGCAGACAATTCGCAGTTCATCATCGTGACGCACAACAAACGGACCATGTCCAAAGTGGACACCATTTACGGCGTAACCATGCAGGAACAGGGCATTTCTAAGGTGGTTCCCGTTGATTTCCAGGGCATGGCATAAATGGCCAAAAACCAGGGCTAGAACTCTATGTTGCTTCCAGGTGTTCTTACCTTGGTTTCTGCACTGAAACTCATTCCATGGACCCGTTGTTGCTCTCCGCGCTGCTCATTTTCGGCTTGAACGCCGCAGGTTATGCTTACGGTTTTTTTCGCCAAAGCGATAAAATCACGGATTTGTTTTATAGCCTGAGCTTTGCGCTGGCTGCCGTCATTTGCCTGTTTGCCGTTGACCCTGGAAACCGGAACGCTGCTGGCCTGACCCTGATGGTGTTTATTTGGGCGGCGCGTTTGGGTGGGTACCTGTTCATGCGAATTCACAAAATTCAAAGCGACGCACGCTTTGACGAGATGCGGCCGAATGCGCTTCGGCTAGCCGGCTTTTGGTTCTTACAAGCCGTCACGGTATGGGTTGTTTTGCTCCCCCTGATGCTTGTCTTGCAGCAGTCCGGCGATAGCGTTGGACAGGGGGGAATGTCGGGCACTTCTTCAGAAACGGCTTCTTGGGCGGGCATAGTCGGGTTCATCGGCAGCGCGATTTGGTTGCTGGGCTTGCTCCTGGAAGCCCTCGCCGATTGGCAAAAGTTCACTTTTCGCGGCAATCCTGCCAACCAGGGCAAATTTGTGAACACCGGCTTGTGGCGCTGGTCGCGTCACCCCAACTATTTGGGAGAGATCATGGTGTGGATTGGTTTTTATCTGTTTGCCCTGCCAGCATTAGGCGATTCTGTTTGGTTTGCCCTGGTGAGTCCCTTATGGATTATCTGGTTGTTAGTAAAAGTATCTGGTATTCCATTATTGGAAAAATCTTCCGATAAGCGCTACGGTATGCAAAGCGCTTACCAAGACTACAAAAAGCGCACCGCAATCCTGATCCCATTTGTCTGGTAGATCCAAGATGGTGTGAAAAGTTTTTTCGGTTTTTTTTAGACGCTGCAACCCGCTGCGTTTTGCCCGGTCTTTCGTCGGGTAAAATGCACTACCATGAATGTCTTGGGTTCTCTAAAAGCCAGCCTGTCCAGGTTGGCCATAAGCTTTCTTTTGCCGGCGATTGCCGGAATCTCCCCTGCCATGGCTCAATCGCAACCCCAATCCGGACAGACTGTCCGCGGTGTGGTGTTGGATGCAGAGTCGCGCCAACCCCTGCCCGGGGCTACCCTAGTCCTCCTAAACAGTGATCCGCTTCAGGGAACGAGCAGCGACCTGGACGGAAGTTTTCGGCTTGAAAATGTGCCGGTCGGCCGCTGGGATTTGGGGGTAACTTATGTAGGCTATGAACCCACCCGACGCGACCAATTGCTTGTTAGTGCCGGCAAAGAAACGGTGCTGGAATTTGCGTTAACCGAAGCGGTAGGTACGCTGGATGCTGTGCTGATCAGCAGCGAGGGCAAGCCCGGTGAAGCACTGAACGAAATGGCGACGGTAAGTGCGCGCTCGTTCTCCGTAGAAGAAACCGGCCGCTACGCCGCAGGCATCTTTGACCCTGCCCGGATGGCCATGAACTTTGCCGGGGTCAGCAGTGGGAACGATTTGAGCAACGAAATCGTGGTACGGGGCAACTCGCCCCGTGGCCTGGTCTGGCGACTCGAAGGGGTTGAGGTGCCCAATCCCAATCATTTTGGTGGCATGGGTTCGGGGGGGGGCGCCATCTCCATGCTCAGCAGCAGCACCTTGGCTACCTCTGACTTCTATACAGCCGCGTTTCCTTCGGAATTCGGTAACGCTACTTCTGGGGTCTTTGACATTAAACTGCGCAAAGGCAACGAAGAGCGCCGGGAATATGCGGTCATGGTTGGGTTGCTGGGCATTGAGGCCTCGGCTGAAGGGCCTTTTAAAGCCGGTTCATCCGCCAGTTATCTGATCAACTACCGCTATTCCACGCTGGCTTTACTCAGCACTTTTCTGAAACCTGTAGGAGATGTGTTGCCCAGCTACCAGGATCTTTCGTTCAAAGTGGATTTGCCCACAAAAAACGCCGGCACCTTTGGCATCTGGGGACTGGGTGGAGCAAACTACGCCTTTGAAGAAGTGGAAGGCGATTCCACGGAATGGGAATCACGCGATGATCGCGACGGCTACGATGCGTGGCAGGAAATGGGCGTAGTGGGCGTCAGCCACCGCATGTTGCTCAGCGAAAACACCTGGATGCGAACGGTCGTGGCAGGCTCCGCTGACCGCTACCGCGATCTTTATTACTTCCTGGATCCCGAACAAGCGTACGAGAAAACCTTCTACGACAGCACCAATTTCCTGAACACCTCAGTTCGTGCATCGTGGATGCTGCACACCAAATTGAACAACCGTTCATCCGTTCGCGCAGGGTTGGTTCACGGCCAACTCGGGTACAAATACGACTACCAGAATGCCGACACGAATGGGGTCTGGACCCAGTATTTAAACGGCCGGGGACAAACGGGAATAGCCGAAGCCTATGGCCAATGGCGCTTTCGCTTTCACCCGGACTGGACACTAAATGCAGGGATGCACGGAACACTCTTGCTGCTCAACAACGCCTGGGCCCTTGAACCGCGCGCCGCGTTGGAATGGCAGCAAACGCCATCGCGCACCTTGAGCATCGCTACCGGCCTTCACGCAAAACCTGAACACATCAGCGCGTATTTTCTGCAGCAAGAGAATGTCACGGAAACCCTGGGCAAAAACATTAGCCAAGACCTCAAACTAAATAAAGCGATGCATGCCGTCCTTGGTTACAGAGAGCGCTTTGGAGAATCCTGGCGCATCTCCGCAGAAGCCTACTTCCAATACCTTTACCACCTGGCCATTTCCACGGGTGGCGACCAAACCAAAGCACTCCTCAACACAGTGGACATTTGGGAAATCATCGGACTGGATTCGCTGGAAAGCAGCGGCGTAGGATACAATACCGGATTGGATGTTACGGTGGAGAAATTTTTCTCGGACCGCTGGTACATCATGGCCACTGGTTCGCTGTATCGGTCCAAATACCAGGGGGCGGACAAGCAGTGGTACTCCACGCGCTTTGACCGCGGGTACACCGGCAATGTGGTGGGCGGAAGGGAATGGCCCGTTGGCCGCGAACGCCGCAACACCATTGGGCTGAACGGCAAGGTAAATTTCCAGGGCGGCCACCGCAGAGATGACATTGACCTGGAAGCTTCGCGGGCTGCAGAAAAAACAGTTCTGGTTGAAGGAGGGCAATGGGCTGTGAAAGTGCCCGCCTATTACCGCATCGACTTTGGCGTTCGCTACACCATCAACCGGAGCCGCGCCACCCACAGCATCATGCTGGATGTGCAAAACACCAGCAACCGTCAAAACGTTTTCGACGAGTACTTCAATCCGGAGACCGGCAACATAGAAGCAAGCTATCAAACGGGAATTTTTCCGTTCCTGAATTACCGCATCGAATTTTAACGGGGCATGACGCTCCGTCCGCCCACGACAGCCCCGCTCGTCTTGCTGGAAGCAACCACAACGGCAACACCAAAGCCGCCGCCGTTGTCAGGAAGACGGGCGGGGCTTACTTTTGCCCCATGGCCTCACGATCCGATCAAGAACCGGCTCAATCTTTCCCCCCCGCAGGCGAAAGTAATCCACCAGTTGTTTCCGATGGCGAGAACCCGTTAAAAGCAACGTACACAGTTCGCACAGCAGATGGCCAGGTGATGGAAGTGCCCCCCGAGGGAACCCTGGGACTGCTGGCAGCCGGTTACCGGGGAATCATGCTTTGGCGCGAAGCCCGGGCCGCCAGCGGCTGGACGCCGGCTAAAGCGGTCAGCGAATCGAAGGCTGCGTTCCGGGAATACAAGCAGGCTGCAAAACCCAAACCGAAGGCTGGCCAGGACAGTGGTCAAACTCCGGGCTAACTTCTCCCGCCTTAACGCTCTTCTGAAAACACCGTGAACTCAGGCAGCAGTGGGTCAAAGCCTTGCAGCAGCGCCTCGATAAATGCGGAACCGTGCCTCAGCCAAATCGTGCTGAAATTCTCTGTGCGTTCTTGAAGGCCCCTGTCCGGGAAAAAGCGGGCGTGTACTTTGCGCAATTGGTTCAACTCTACTTCGTGGCGTTGTTTGGCGGCTTTGACCAAGCGCTGTTCCAGCTTCTCAATCGCGCTGAGCAGCGCTGCCTTATCAGCCTCTACTTTTCCCACTAAACTGGCGTCTACCCCGCGAACCCTTTCGACCAAACCCAGGTAAAGGGTTTCGGCCTGACGGCGTTCTTCGTCCAGGGTCAGATCACTGGGCTCGTGTGCATGCACCCAGCGCCGAACTAAGGCTTCTTCCTCCTCAAACAGTGCTTGCGGCGAAAGCCCCAGGCTTTCCAGGCGTTTGGCGCCCGCCTCATCCACCCAAAGCGCTGAATTTCGAAGCAGGACCACGGGCATGAAAACGCCGGCGGCTTCAAAGACGGGCTTTAACTCAAGCCAGTAAGCCACTTCAGCCCCACCACCGATGAACGCAACAGCAGGAAGGGCCATTTGCTGGTGCAAGGGCCGCAAAATGACGTTTGGACTGAATTGTTCAGGGTGTGCATCCAGTTTTTCGAGGGCCTCTTCAACGGTCCACGTTTGCCCGGTATCCGCCAAATGCAGTTGCTCCTTCGCCCAATCCAGCCGAATGCGCTCTCCCGGGGTGCGGTAAAACAAATTCAGCGGTCGCGGAGGGGCTTGAACATGCCACTCTTTTTCTAACACTGCTAAGGCCGGTACCGTCGCGCGGGCAGAAAATTGCGCGCTTAGTTCGCGCGCCATAATCGGGGCAAACTGCCGCTTGAAGGCCGGCGTGTCCCCATCCAGCACCACCAGACCGTATTGCCCAAACAGGGCGTGTAAAAGACGGCGCTGTCCATTGG
The DNA here is from genome assembly GCA_964429745.1 of uncultured Chitinophagales bacterium. Lineage (GTDB taxonomy): Bacteria > Bacteroidota > Bacteroidia > Chitinophagales > BACL12 > WGOA01. The sequence goes on from CAYSDI010000062.1 coordinate 14,835, forward strand.
CCAAGGTATCTGTTTGGAGGTAGGCTTGGCGGAAAAGATCCCGCAGCGAATCAGCATGCGCTCCTTGGCCCAACAGCGTATCGAGTTCTGCGTAAACCTGGTCCATTCCGGCCAAATCCAAGGAGCCTGCAGAGCCACCCGCTGCGCGCTGCCATCGAATGGTTCGGTTAAACAGGCGGAAATGATCGATCTCCGCAAAATCATGGTCTTCGCTGCCCAACCAAAAGACCGGAACAATTCGTCTGGTGGGAAATTCACGCTCCAGCCGGCGCGCCAGTGCGATAGCGGAGACAGTCTTGTAAATAAGGTAAAGCGGACCACCGAAGAGGTTTAGCTGATGGGCGGTAACAACGGCATGCGCCCCTTGGCCCAAGGCCTGGATGTTTTCCAACACAGCGGGCTCTTTGTGAACCTCAGCGTATTGCGCCCGCAACTCGCGGACCAGCAGGTCCCGGTCATAGGGCTGGTTGTCCAGGGAATCCAGCGCTTTTGCCAAGCCCTGGAGGTTTGGGGTAAAGGCTGCGAGCTCCAACAGACTGGGGTTGCCGTCCAGGTAATCGCAAACAAGTTTGGAGAAATAGCCGGTTTGGGCGTAGGGCAAGGTGCTGACCTGAACCGGGCCGGATTGTCCGGCGGGCACCTTTTCGGCGACAGGGCGCTGTTGGGCATCGCTCATGCCGCAAAGGTACCGTTAGCCGGGCTTAAACTACGGGCGTGGCGTAGAGGTCAAAGGCTTCCGAGCGATCAATGCGCACCGAAACAAAATCGCCGATGCGCAGAAAATGATCCTTTGCTGAGATGAGCACTTCATTGTCCACTTCCGGGGAATCGCGCTCACTTCGAGCGACAAACCAGTCGCCTTCAATTCGGTCAACCAGCACGGTTTCCATTTGGCCAACCCGGTTCTGGTTCAAAGACTCGGAGATTTCTTCCTGCAGTTCCATCAGGCGCTGCGCGCGCTCTTCTTTTACTTCCTGCGGAACATCGTCCACTAGTTCGTAGCCGCTGGTACCCTCTTCGTGGCTGTAGGTGAACACCCCGAGCCGGTCAAAACGCTGGGCCGCGGCAAAGTCCATGAGTTCCTGAAAATCTTCTTCCGTTTCGCCGGGAAAGCCCACTAACATGGTGGTGCGCAAGGCGATGCCCGGCACAATGCGGCGAGCATCGGCAATCAGTGCTTCGGTTTCCTGGCGGGTAATTTGGCGCTTCATGGCCTGCAGCACACGGTCGCTGGCGTGCTGGAGCGGCATGTCCAGGTAGTTGCAGATGTTGGGGCGTTCTGCAATGACGGCCAATACGTCCAACGGAAATTTAGATGGGTAGGCATAGTGCAGGCGTATCCAGTGCAAGCCTTCTACGTCAGATAGCGCTCGCAACAATTCCGATAAAGCTCTGCGTTTGTATAGGTCCAGGCCGTAGTACGTCAGCTCCTGGGCAATGAGCATAACTTCTTTTATGCCCTGACGAACCAGCGATTGCGCTTCGGCTACTAATGCTTCAATAGGCCGGGATACGTGGTTGCCGCGCATCAGCGGGATGGCGCAGAACGAACAAGTTCGGTTGCACCCTTCGGAGATTTTGAGGTAGGCGTAATGCTTTGGCGTGGTCGGCTGCCTTTCGCCCAAGAGCTCATGGCGGTAGTTGACCTCAAAACGCCGAAGCAAATCGGGCAAATCCAGGGTGCCAAACCAGGCGTCAACTTCCGGAATTTCCAGCGACAACTCGTCTTTATAACGCTGCGAAAGGCACCCGGTTACGTACAATTTGTCGATTGCGCCCTGCTCGCGGGCTTGCGCGTACTGCAAGATGGTTTGGATGCTTTCCTCCTTGGCCCGATCGATAAACCCACAGGTATTGACGATGATGACATTGGCATCGTCGTCTTCAGCCTGGTGGCTGGATTCGATGCCTCCGCTTTGCAGTTGGTGCAGGAGTACTTCGGAATCCACCAGGTTTTTGGAGCAACCCAGCGTGATAATGTTAACCTTGTCTTTTCCTTTAGTTCGCATAGATGGCGTGGGCCGGGCTAAGCCGTTTCGGGATGATCGGCAAATAGCGCTTCAACAAAAGCGCGCTTGTTGAAAACTTGCAATTGATCCGCTCGTTCACCGACGCCGATGTACTTGAGGGGAATGCGAAATTGATCGGCGATGCCCAGGACAACACCACCTTTGGCGGTGCCGTCCAATTTGGTCAGCGCGATGGCGGTAACCTCCGTGGCTTTGGTAAACTCACGGGCTTGTTCCAGGGCATTTTGACCGGTGGAAGCATCCAGAACCAGCAATACCTCATGCGGCGCACCCGGAAGTTCCTTGCTCATAACCCGGCGAATTTTGCTCAATTCCTCCATCAAGCCCACCTTGTTGTGGAGGCGGCCTGCAGTATCGATGAGCACCACATCCGCCTTGGTAGCGACCGCGTGACGAACTGTATCAAAAGCTACGGAAGCTGGGTCGGCACCCATGCCTTTGTTGACCATAGGAACACCAGCCCGCTGGGCCCAAATGCTGAGTTGATCCACGGCTGCTGCGCGAAAGGTATCCGCGGCACCAAGCAACACCTGATGGCCTTCCTGGCGGAATCGCAGGCTGAGTTTGCCAATGGTGGTGGTCTTGCCCACTCCGTTGACCCCAACTACCATGATCACATGAGGTCTGGGTCCCTGCGGCAATTCAAAGCTGGTAAAGTCAGGGGTATTGTTCTCGCTGAGCAAGCTAATGACCTCTTCGCGCAGCAGGGCATTTAGTTCTTCTGCACCGAAATACTTGTCTTTGGCTACCCGTTGCTCCAGCCGCTCAATAATTTTGATCGTGGTGCTCACGCCAACGTCCGATGATACCAGGATGTTCTCTATTTGATCGAGTAAAGCTTCGTCTACCTTGGACTTACCCGCTACAGCCCGCGTGAGTTTATTGAAAAAGCCCGTTCGGCTTTTCTCCAAGCCCTCATCGAGGTCCTGCTTTTTCTCAACGGGTTTTTCACGGCTAAATAACTTGTCAAATAAGCCCATAAGTCGGCTGACGTTGCTACCGGAGGCCGGCGTTTGCAAAAAGGGGTAAACAATCCCGTCTACCTGCAGAGGGATGAAAAAAAAGCCTCTCCAACGAGAAGCTTTTGATAGGTTGATCGGACAAGTTCAGCGCAAAGAGCATGGCGAGCAGGCGCCAAATCAGTTTTCGCCTTTGAGGGCTTCTTTGACTTTGTCTTTATGCACAATGACCTCCTTGAAGGAATAGCCACCCGTCTTTTCCGATTTTTGCGTCACAATGACTTTGACGTAATCTTTACCCCCGGACACTTTTTGACCGGAAGAGTTACGCGCGTTTTTTGAAACCTTGCCCATGGGTAAACTTTATATTAAGTGAACATTAAAAAGAGGAACGTGCCTTCTGTGTTAACGCAACGATTGTCCGTTGGGTTTCTATTCAGAAAGGGTTACTTAATCTCCTTATGAACAGTGTACTTTTTCAGAATGGGGTTGAATTTCTTCAACTCCATCCGCTCCGGGGTATTCTTGCGGTTCTTCATGCTAACGTAGCGGGAAGTACCGGGTAATCCGGACTCTTTGTGCTCAGTGCACTCCAGGATAACCTGGATTCGATTGCCTTTCGACTTCTTGGCCATGATCGGGTGGCGGGATTAGAGGGGTTGGAGGGGCTTGAGAAGCGCTTTGAAAAGGATGACGGCACATTGGCCCCATCCCTAAAATGGATGTTGACTGGGTCGTTGCCTGAACTTTGACTAAAGGTTAACCCTAAACTTTAACGATGTGGCCCTTCTTGGCAAGCGCGCGCAAGTAGGCACTCAAGCCTTTTTTGGTAATGGTGCGGATAGCCGAAGTAGAAACACGCAGGCTAATCCAGCGCTTTTCATCTTCCAGCCAAAACTTCTTGCGCTGCAGGTTAGGCAGGAATTTCCGACGGGTTTTGGTGTTGGAGTGGGAAACGTTATTGCCCGAAATGGTCTTTTTTCCCGTCAATTCGCATACTCTGGCCATGACTACGTGCTTGTTTTAAAGCGAAATGCAAATATCGCCCTATTTTCTGACCTGGCAAAGGCATTTTCAGCAATTGCAAGGGTTCTTTACCTGATGGAGGTAATTATGTCCAACTCACTAGACAGCTAAAACGAGCCGGGACGGCGAACCGTCCCGGATGTGTTTTAGCTACTGGGTGAACCTGAAGAGATTCGAACTCCCAACCTCCTGATCCGTAGTCAGGTGCTCTATCCAATTGAGCTACAGGTCCGCAACAGCGGATAGGGTCGTTTTGAAAAGACCCTTTTTCCGCGCGGGCTACAAAAGTAAATAATTCGGGACAAAGGAAAGGCCTCTGGCAAAAAAATGCCGCTTACCCGTCAGCCTTGCCTGGATTTTCCGCCCGCGGTTTGGAAATAGACTCCCGCATTTCTGTATCAGCCTGAATATTCTGGAGGCGGTAGTAATCCATGACCCCGAGTCTGCCCGAGCGGAAGGCCTCAGCGATGGCTTTGGGAATCTCCGCTTCCGCTTCGATCACCTTTGCACGGGCTTCCTGGGCTTTGGCAATCATTTCCTGCTCATTGGCCACAGCCATGGCTCGGCGCTCCTCCGCTTTGGCCTGCGCAATGCTCTTATCGGCATTGGCCTGGTCAATCTGCAATTCAGCACCAATATTTTTTCCAATATCTATGTCCGCGATGTCGATGGACAAAATCTCAAAAGCGGTTCCCGAGTCTAGGCCTTTGCCCAGTACCAGTTTTGAAATGGTATCCGGATTTTCCAGCACACTCTTGTGTGACTCTGCAGAGCCGATGGACGTAACGATGCCTTCGCCAACGCGGGCAATGATCGTCTCTTCGCCGGCGCCCCCCACCAACTGCTTGATGTTGGCGCGAACGGTAACACGCGCCTTAGCAATTAACTGGATGCCATCTTTAGCTACCGCGGTAACTGGCGGGCTCTCGATAACTTTAGGGTTCACCGACATCTTCACGGCCTCCAGAACGTCCCGGCCTGCCAGATCAATAGCGGTTGCAGATTTGAAGTCGAGCTCAATATTGGCCTTGTCAGCCGAAATCAGCGCGTTGGTAACCCGTACCACATTACCGCCGGCCAGGTAATGGGCTTCCATTTCCTTGGTTTTCAGGTGCAGACCGGCTTTGGTTGCCGCCACCATAGCATTGGCAATGATAGCTGGATCCACTTTCCGAACACGCATCAAGGCAAGTTCAATCAACGAGATCTTGACCCCGGAAAACACCGCCTGAATCCAGATGGCGATGATCCTCATGAGCATGAACAGAATGACCAACAGCGCCAACAGGGCGATGATGCCGGCTATCAGAATGAAATTGATAGAATCCATAGAAGAGATAGAAAAGTAAAACGCAGGCAAGCTGCGGCGCAAAGTACGTCAATTCAACCGGCATGAAAGGCAGGGGCCTCTGCTTTCGGGGGAAGGGGTGCGCGCACAATGACACGGCTATCGCTCAGCCCGATGATTTCCAGCTCCTGACTGGCGTCCAGAAACTCGCCGCGCGTGAAAACTTCCAGCCGCTGGTTGCCGATCTGGGCCGTGCCGCCTGGACGAAGGGCAGAAATAGCCACACCCCGATCCCCTACCAGAAGCCCTGCCTCACGCACATTGACTTTGCTGTCAATGGCCTCGTGAATAGCAAACTGTTTAGAGGACAGGCTGCGGACGCCGTACCAGAAAACCCCTCCGGAAACTACCAGTGTGCTAAAAAAGATAATGTTTCCAGTAGTATATCCGAAATTTCGATACCCCATAATAACCCCGGCAAGCAGGCAGATTCCTCCCAGAATACCGCTAATGGTAAGCCCGGGAAAGATGAAAAACTCAGCAAAGAGGCAGACCAACCCGACCAGAATGATCAGCAGGAGGAGGGCAAGCGTCAAGAAAAGGCGAATTTTGGGTGTAGAAAAACTTGCGGTGCAAGCGAAAGATGGTTGACAGTCAGCCAGTTGAACAATGACAGTCGCCGTCTAATGCACAAAAGCACAGCAGAAACAATATTAGCCCTTTTTTCTTACTTTGCTGCATGGGCCGGCAGTCGTTCAGACTGCCGAGACTGCCTTATGCCCCAAATCAACCCGGTTTGCCGCTCTCACGCTCCGCTTGTCTAAAACCAACCGCTGGATCACGCCTGATCTTGTTCGGGACCCTTGTGGTCCTGTTCTGGCTCCCTGCGAGCGTGGCCCAACTCCCTGCAGGTCAGGACCAAACTGATTCCCGCTATGTTTGGTTGCGCGCAGACGATGGCTTGCCGTCTTCTCAAATCTATTGCATGCTGGAGGATTCAAAGGGCTTCTTGTGGCTGGGGACGGCCCTGGGGCTTAGCCGCTATGATGGTCAGCATGTGCTATCGTTCGGCATTCGCGATGGCTTACCTCATATCCGCCTGCGCCAGTTAGCAGAAGATGGAGAAGGCCGAATCTGGGTGCTCACGGACGGTGCCCTCGCCTACCTGAACGGCGATCGCTTTGAGCCAATGGCCCTTCCACCGGAAGGAGGCCGTCCTACTCTTATGGGCATCGATAGTGAAGGTGGGCTCCTTGTCAGCACACGAGGCAACCTCTACCG
>CAYSDI010000063.1:0-21177 GCA_964429745.1 uncultured Chitinophagales bacterium
AGGCAACCGAAGCTGGGGCAAGTGCTGGAGACGGGGCTGTTGCCGGGGCGGATGAAGGCGCTGCTGCCGAAGCCGCTTTTGGCGGTGGCGCAGCATTGGCTTGCGGGCTCATCCGCTCGGTCTCTTCAAGGTACCTGGACGCTTTCTTCCACTTGGCCGGGAAAGCGGCCAGAATACTTGGGGCGAGCAGGAATCCAGCCAATAGACCAACCAACATAGCCAAAAGGTTGAGTAAAATCCGCGTGGTGTCCTGGAAAAACGTGCCGGAAATGAGCACAGCAATTGCCGCCAGTCCGGCAAGGGCCAGCGCCCAAAACAAGCGGACCCGCAGCGGCTGTTGCTGAAGGAAACCGCGCCTTTCGCCCGCGGGCAACGGGTCTTTGTGGGTCATGTTGTACCAACCGCGGTACAAGGCGGTGCCCAAGAAACTGTCCAGGGAATGGAGGACGACGCCCAGGAGCAAAAACAGCGCTATTTGCAGAAGAAGGTCCATGGGTTTGCTTGGATTAAAGTAAGGGTTTTTTAGCGATGCCCCTTCAACAGAATGGCTGCCCCGCCTATCAAGGGGCTGGCCGCTCTAAGGCTTCGCGCCGCACAAAATCGGCGGCCCAATGCTGAAAATTGAGCGGCCAGGTTTTGAATTGATCAAAAAATCCGGGTTTATCATATTCGTAAAGACGAACTATGTCTGTGGAGGAAATGCTGACCAACAGTTGCCGGACTACGTTCCAGGTGCTTTCCGAAAGGCTGCGGTGCGGATGCGTCAGCGCGAGCCTGAGTTCGGGCGAGGCCTGTTCCGTTTGAGGCGTTTGGTTGCGTTGCAGCATGACCTGCAGCTTGTCCAATTCGTGGTAGAGCTCGGGGAGCTTGTTTTGAGCGGTTAGTTGCAGCATAGAGCGACGCAATTCGCCCGCGTTGAGCGCCAGTAAATCCTGGTCAGGTTGCGCTTCGGCCAGCGCGCGCATGAGCACAGCCGTTTGCAGCCGGCTTAATACGTGCGAGTTTTCGCGGTAAAGTGTCCATTGAAGATCCACCAGTTTTTCGGCGTAGAGCAACGGCATGAGGCCGGCATCATGAAGGTGATGCTCCAAATGACCGTGGTTGGCTTGTCCGGAAAGGCGTGCCTGCGCTGCATCGAAAGCCACGATGAGCGGCTTGCCGCCGGGTAGGTCGCGGAAAAGGAACAGGCCACCGAACGCGCGAGTAAAAAACGATCGCGTGTTCGTGTAGGGAATGTCGGGGATAGCGAGGCTGCGGAAACGCAGGTCGCCATATTGGCGAACACTGTCAGCGATAGCTTGCAGCAGTGTGCGGTCCGCCCAGGCCATGCGCTGGTTGTTGAATCGATGCACCAGTTCGCGCTGCGCGCCTGCGTGAACCATGAGGCCACCGGCTGCGTGAAAGCGCAACGTAATGGCCTCTATCATGAGCAAGTCAACCGGGGCGCGATACGCACTGATTTCCTGATCCACGTCAATCCAGATCGCGGTACTGGCAGTGAGGTCGGCAATCTGAGCATTGGCAGCCTGAAAAACTACCTTCATCAGGTGCTTGTCAAAGCTGTGGTAAGGAAAGTAAACCGGCAGGTCTTTCTGCGCCGGCGAAAGGATGATGGCGTAGGGTTTGGCGGCCCCGCCGTGGCTGAGGTAAAAGGGATCATTGCGCTCTTCGGCAATGTCCGGACTCCAGCCCCAACCGTCCACGCGAAATTTAGGAAGGAAGGTTTTGGGCAGTCCTATTTCCTTGAGGCACGCGTTGTAGCGGTCCACCTGCGAGAGTTGGTTGACTGGCATCAGGCCCTGGCCAAAAAGTCCGGTTTCCATCAGGCGGTCCATCGCTTAACGGGAATTATTTTGGCCAAAAGATAGCGCAGCGCGTTGCTCCGCTTCGAGGCGCTCCATGGCCTCGTGCTGAATGTGCAACCGCGCGCGCGCCTGCTCAATGTCGCGCTCCAGACCCGAGGCATTGATGCGCAAAGCGGTCTCCAGGTAGTTAAGGGCTTCGCGCAAACGCAGGTCGGCAAAACTCAGCGCACCCAAGTTGGACCGGATCAATTCGCGCAGCATATTAAGTTTAGTGTCGTAGTCTTTTCTGAAAAACTCATCCGGATTCTCCATCCAGGTTGCTGGAAAGTCTATGTCAATGACCCTTGCATCCACAGCTTTTTGTATGTTGCGCAAATCACGGCTGGAGAAAAATGGAAAGCGCTCCATGATGGCCGTATAGAACACGCTGAAAAATCGGTGTTCGGTCGGGTCTGTCAGTCGAAGGGTCTGCTCGTACACTTCGCGAATGCCGTCCTGGCGAAACTGGTAGGGTCCACTGTCAATGGCTGCCAAAGAGCGAATCGGTTCCTGAGCCTGCAGGTAGCGATAGCCCTCCGGATCTTTCATGCCTACAAATCCCGGCATGAGTTTGTCGAATTTTTTCCACCAGAGGTAATCCTGGTCCAGAAAATCCTCCTGGCTTTTTGCCCCGTCGATGGCTACGCGATACTGAATGCGCGACAGCACGGCCTTGTCTAACTGGTCGGGAATGTTGGTGAACAAGCTGATCAGCTTATTGCCGTGGTTGACGGCGTAAGCGCCTTCGGTGTTTCGCAAAAAGACGCCAATGAATTCGCGCACACCGGCTGATACGCCTTGACGGGTGCGCTCTTCCAGATTATTTTCGGCGTCGTCTATGGGAGCAAACACAATTTTGGTCGTGTCCTGCATAGGCCGGAACCACTCGGCAGCGCGCTCGGCAGAACCGCCTTGGTAAGTTGAGATGATGTTTTCGGGAAGGGGCCAAAACAGGAAGTTGCGGCCAATGCGCTCGCACATATCCTGCAGGAACGTCGCTGTAGCGGCAATCAGCATAGACTTGCCGGTGCCGGGACGACCGTCGCCCATAGTGATGGCGGGCAGACCACCCAACTCCAGCATTGGGTTGCGACGTGTTTCGGGATCATAACACAACAAACGTTCTGCAAAGCGGCGAAACATGTGCTTGGCATCGCGGTTGGCCACGATTTCGCCCCATTCTATGCGGTTGAATTCAACCGTGCGCACTTTGGCTCCGGCAACCGTTTCCCAGCCTTTGATCACAAATTCTGTGTCGGCTAACCGGTAGTGGTTGTTGGTAAAAAACTCCGTGTAGTGAAAGGCATCCTTGCGCAATTGCACTTCCTCGATCATCCGCTCAAAGTAGAGCAGGCTCAGGGCCAGCAGATCGAGCTCGCTGTTGACGGTGCCGGATCGCTCCAGGTAAGCCCCGTAATAGTACAACATACTGCTGGTGGCCGAGCTAGGCCGTTGCAGGATCACTTCGGGAATTCCCCCGAATTGAATTTTGATGGAGCTGGCCTCTTCAATGCGATGTTCAGCCAGTCGCCATTGGGTGTAAGCAGCCGCTGCGAAAACGCTGATCGCCGCTGCAGTTTCCAGCTTATCGTGAAATTCCGGAAGTTCGCTTTGATGCATGCTACCCTGCCGATTGCGGAGCAACAGTGCTTCCAGACCGGAGGCTTGTTCATAAAGTCGCGAAAGGTGCTTGCCCAGACAAAGACCTTCCCGCAAACTATTTAAAATATATGAAACCGTATTGCTCAACAGCATGCGGTCATCAGAAATTCGCACCGCTTCTTTCATGATGCTGGTGCTGTCTTCCTGCTCAATACCTAAAGCTTTGTTATGGATGAGGAAACTCAAATCCATGTCCTGCTTTTCGGCCTGCCGGCGGTCGGGTTTCCAGGTGCTGATTTTCAGGTACTGCGATACTTCTTCGCGGTATCGGCGCAAATCGTCGGCGTTGACCGGGATCAAGGGCGCTTCACTTTTTTGCATGGCGTCCCGGGGTTGTAGGGATGAAGGTAATGGGTGGGAGAGTCAGTTCGCGCAGCTTCTCTGGATAGTGGTCGTTGAGGTACTGCACGACCTCATGGGTGGCCATTAAGTAGCTGTGCACTTCGCTGACATTGCGCTCCATCGTTTCTTTTGCGGTTTTGTCTATGAAAAAGATCTGGCGCAGCTCTCCGCCGGACAACAAACTTTTTGTTTTGGTTTCGCCTATAGAGAATATGATCTCTGTGGTGAAGCAGAAAATGAGGTCTTCAGGCCCGAAATTCTTTCGGAGCACAAGCGAGTAGAAATGCTCGTCACGCGCATAGCGGCCGTACAAGGGCCCGAGCTCTAAGCGCTTGAGCACTTTGGGGGAATGGTTTTTGAACGCTGCGTCAAGGTCAGTGGCGATGACTTGAAGTGGGGCCGTGTTGTTGCTTATTTTCCGGATGGTTTGCTCGTAGAGCGCCAATTCTACTTTAGTATAGTTTGAATGAAAACCGGTCTGCTCCTCTAAAATGAGCATGTACACGTGCGGCCGATTGGTGAGCACATCAAATGCTCCCCACGAGTAAAGCAGTTTTTGGCCTTGCCCCTTTGCCGCAGGTTCAAACAGTTTCCATTCCCCCGGCGTATACTCCCGGAATAACCCGCCCAACGTAGAATAGCGGTTCAGCAGCAAAAAATACTCGCGTTGACCGAGTTGCTGCAACAGCGCGTTGGGCAACTGCTGGTGCCGGAAAAGCGCATCCAGAATGGCTTGCTTGAGTACGTCTACCGTGGGGAGCTCGCGAAGGCTTTGCTCGCGGATTTCCAAGTCGTGCTCCAGTTCTTTAAATTCTATAAAACTGGGGAAACTGGAATCGGTAGGATCATAACGCAACTTACGCTCTGGTTCGCAGAGGTATTTCATGCGCATAGACTCTACCGTATTGAGAAACTGGCTGGCAAATTTTTGCAGAATGGCGATCTCAAGCGGATCGTCTTGCGTTCGGTTTCGCAGCGATTCCAACAGCCGATCAAATACGCTTTGCAGGTAGTTGAAGTACGCGATGTATTCGTCTCCGCCCTGCAGCGTGGTTTTATCCAGCGCGGTAAGCTCGCGGAGCATGTCTGACTCTTTCACGGGATGGCGTTATTCCTGAACGGTCATTCCATTAAACTGTCCACGGCTGCTCCGGGGCTAGCAGGAGGTGCCGGAGTAGGCTTGGTCGGGGGACTCGCAACGGAGGGGTCCCCAACCGGAGTGCCGGGTACCGGGGACTCGTATTGAAACGAAAACTCGCGGGAAACATCAATGCCGTACTTGGTCCGGTGCTCTTCGGCCAGTTTGGCATCTTCTTCTTTGTAGCGCTGGGTTGCTTGCGCCATGGCCACCAAAACCTGGTGCAGTTGCGCCATCCGGGAGGGATGCTTTTTGATGCGGTCGATGCGGTCGCGCTCGGAAGACACGAAGACTTTGGCCGCAATTTCGCTGATGAGCTGGTCGGTTTTGACGCCGGCATCTTCGTAAATAGAGGCCGCCTCTTGGGCGGTGGCTGACTGAATCAGTTGCAAGCCTGACTCATAGGTAGTGATGCGTTCTTCGGTGTCAGAACGCAGTTGACCGATGAGCTGCTTCAGGTTGTTTTTAGTGGTGGTTTGCGCTTCTAAGTGAACGACGATTTGGTCAACGAATCGCTCCTTGCTTTGGAATATACCCAAGGCAATATTGTAGCGGCCCTTGAGTTCTGCGCGCTGCTCCCGAAAGTCGGCGATTTTCTTCTGTTGCTCGGTGTGTTCGGGCGAAGAGTTCTCGAATTCCTCCAACTGCAGTTCGGACTGCTTGAGTTGGGCTTCGAGATCCACCAGGTCTTTCTGGCGCTCTTCCATGATTTCTGCAGCCTTCTCTTTGGTTTGAAAGGCCATGTCTTTGCGGTGTTTCAGAGCTTCGATTTGCCCTTCAACTTCGCCAATCATGCCTTCAATGATTTTGACCATGCCGCTTACCTGGCTGATGATCCGGTGCAGCGAATCTTTAATGTCCGCATTTTTCAGGCGATCGCGGTACATCTTGTTGGCTGCTTCCTCGGAAGTTTTAATCTCCGTCAAAGACGCTTCCACCTCTTTGGACATGCGCTTGACCCGGCGGTTCTTTAGACCGAACAAGAGGTTGGCCAGGTCGGGAAGATCCTTAGCTTTAGCCAGTGCTTTTTCTGCGTTGGTGAAAGCGGCTTTGGCCCGCTCCACAATGGCTTCTTCCTGGTCGTTGAGTTCCTGCAACTGGGCAAATTCCCCACCGCAGGAATCCAACATGGCGCGCAAATGCAACATCAATTCGTTCAGGTCCTTCTCGGTATTCTGAACATCCTGATTCAAAGAGCCAAAATTGGCTTGAATAATGTCGCGCACTACTTCTTCCGTGCTCCGGTTCTGCTGAATAGCTTTCTCAATATCCGATTCAATTTGATCCAGCTTTCCGGCTATGTCCGTGCCTTTTTTGGACTGAATGTTGGACTTGAGGAGGTTGACTTTTTTTTGATCCCCCAGTTGTTCCAGGAGGTCGTACGATTCGTTTGCCATGTTCAGGAGAGAAGTTGTGAAGGTTGCCGAGACCAAATTAGCGCAAAGTTCCTTGTTTTACAAGGTAGTGGGTTGTGTTTAACTAAAATTTAACCAAATCGTTTTGGGTCACTAAGGAGTTGCTGTTTGTCAGAACAATTTAGGGGCAGGTGCCGCACCAAAAGTGGATATTCTGACACGCTTAATAATTTACCTTAAATTGATTTCACATTGCATTGATTAAAATTGCTATTTGTATGCAGAAAATTCAACTTAAACCGCTCAATTTTAGGAGTTACCGCTGATGCAGCGTAAATTCAAGGCTTGTTTCCAAATCAGTCCTCAGCGATCATTCAACAGACTTCCCATGCGTCGATTGTTTTCACTCCTTCTGCTCTTTTTGTCCTTCGCTCCTCTACAAGCGCAAATACCACCACCTGCACCCCCAAAACCGAATGTTCTGTTCATCGTCGTGGATGACCTGAGCGAGTATGTCGGCTTCCTTAACGAACATCCGCAATCCATTACACCCAACATGGATCGGCTCGCTCGCCGGGGCACGATTTTTATGAATGCTTTTTGCAGTTCACCGCAATGCTCCCCTTCCCGGACCAGCATGCTAAGCGGAAAGCTTCCTGATTATACGGCTATCTACGAGGGCGGACAATACAATGATGGCGATTTTCGGAGCAACTTCCACGGACAACCGGTGTTTACCCTGCCTGAGGTACTTAAAGATTCCGGTGGTTACTTCACCACAGGGGTGCGAAAGATCTTCCACGGTCGCAACCACAGTTTGCCCGCCAATGACCTGGATGTGGATGAATCCACATCTGACAACTGCGCCCGGGGAAAAAGCTGGAGCCGCTGGAACAATTCGCCGAGCAATGAAATAGAACCAATTCCCTCGAAAACTTACGGCTGGGATTCTTACGAATGGGGAGGATACGACAACAGCCTGGAAGTCAACGCTCCGGACTACCGGGCAACCTCTAAGGCCATTGACCTCCTGGAAGATTATATAGCCGATCCGGGCAACTTCTGCGACCGGCCCCTATTCCTGGCGCTCGGCATTTTTCGGCCGCATATTCCCTACTATAGCCCTGAAAAATACTTTTCGGATTTCTACCAGCCTGATCCTTATCAATTGCCTTATCGCAAGCCTTACAATGACCCGGTTAATGCGTTCCCTCCCAATGGCAATGTTCCGGCACCCTGGCCCGATGCCGTTCCTTCCGATTATGTGAACCTGCCGTTTATTGGAAAAACCAATGCTAATGGCAATGCAGATGCACCTTATTTATATTTTAAAAACTACCCACTTACCCTCAGTCCGCTCCCTATCGTTGAGCCCGGACTTTCTGATTCTGCCAGAGAATCCATCTTGGGCCGTTCGTTTGAAGCCAACTCCATGATAGCCTACTTGGCCTCCATTCGCTTTGCCGACGCCCAGGTAGGGCGCATTTTGGACGCCTTGGAATCGCAGCCCGGGGTGATGGAGAACACCATCATCGTGCTGATTAGCGACCATGGCTATGCTTTCGGCGAAAAGCTTCACCATGGTAAAGTGGCCTTGTGGGACCAAGTCGCACGGGTTCCCATGATTGTGGTAGACCCTCGCAAACCCGGAAACCGCGTCAGCTACCGTCCGGTGAGCTTGCTCGATATTTTCCCTACGTTGCTGGAGTTAACCGGCACCCCTGAACCTAAGCTCCCCGGTGGGGGCCGTTACCTGGACGGGGAAAGCTTCGCGAACCTGCTGGACGATCCGGAAGCCATTCGAACCAAACCAGTTTTGGTGGCCACGGAACTCAGCCGCTCTTATGCAGATGGCTATTGTTACCCCATGCACTCCGTGTTTGATCAGCGCTTCCACTACATTCGATACATAACCAACGGTCCTTTCAATGGCGCTGAGTGCGATTTGGACGCGCGCAGGTTTCAGGAAGAGCTGTACGAAATAGGCGAGCGCCGGGACGTTGACCCCAATGAATTTGTGAACCTGGCTAATGATCCCGCCTACCAGGGCATCAAAAGCTACCTGGCCCAATACCTTCCCGATGGACCGCTGTACAATGAATCCGGGGGAAAGGCGGAGATCCTGCTTGGCGACATAAGTTGCATCCTGAACCTGAGCAGCAACCATGTGGTCAAGGGCCGGTACACGCGCAGCAATGGAACCAGCTTTAGCAGCCCGCCTGAAGGGTTCGTCTTTGAATGGAGTTCGCCGGCCTTTTTTGCCCCGTTTTACGGAGATTCGGTTGTGCTCGGATCGTCTACTATTAACTCCGCTTTACTGCCAACGTTGAAGCGATTGCCGCTTACCTTAAAGGTCGTGGATACTGCTTCCGGTCTTTTCTTTGAAACGGTGGAACAGATTGAATTCAAATCGATTAGCGTTCCCTCTTCTACCTTTGCAGTTGCCTTTCCTGAACCCGGTGTGGTTCGGGTAACCCTCAACAGCCTGACCGGTATTGCAACCAGCAGGATTTGGGATTTCGGCGATGGAGTGACTATTCAAGAAACACACCCCGCTCCCCACCGCTACAGCCATCCAGGGGAATACCTGATTCGGCATACGGCTGCTTACGGAAATGATCCGGGCAATTCCTGTACCAGAAAAGAGGAAGTTCTGGTAACCATTGACTCGGCCGCTTTTCTGGGACAGCCCTGCCCCACGCCACTGTACCTCTCTACCTCGTCCGTCGCCAGTAACAACGCTAAATTGAAATGGGAAGCTGTTTTTGGTGCCAATCGTTATGAGTTCCGGGCTCGTTCCATCAAGTTCCCGGATGTGGCTTGGTTTTCCAATAGCAAGTCCGAAAACTTTGTCGTGATTCCTGGGCTGAAACCCAACGAAGAGTACGAATACCAAGTCAGGGCCATCTGTCCAGCGATGGCTACGGATACCAGCGATTGGTCGTATCCGCACATTTTTAAGACGCCAACCTGCTTTGCACCACTGAACCTTAATGTTGACGACATCACCGCTACTTCTGTTTCGGTGGAATGGCTGAACCAGAGCGAGTCCGTGGGCAACCACGAGGTACTAGCCAGGGCTTTGGACGGTGGTCCTATCATCCGAATTCCAGTTTCAGGAGGTTCTTCTGCGCTGGTAGGCGGGCTAATCCCCTCAACTACCTATGAACTCGCAGTTCGGCCGCGCTGTCCCAATGCTTCCGGGGGACCCGGTGCGGCAGGGCCGTTGACGCAAAAGCAAATCTTTACCACGCTTTCGCTGCGTCAGGAAGCGCTGTTGACGGATGAAAATTCGCTGCAATTGCAGCCTAATCCAGCTGCGGAGCTTGTGCAAATTCAGCTCCAGGGCCAGGGTGGAACCCTGCGCATTATGGATGCAGCGGGGCGGTTGTTCCAACAGCAGTCCGTCCTTTCGCCCGTGATAGAATTGTCGGTTAGCTCCTGGCAGGCCGGCTTCTATCTGGTGGAATGGCTG
This sequence comes from uncultured Chitinophagales bacterium, assembly GCA_964429745.1. Classification (GTDB taxonomy): domain Bacteria; phylum Bacteroidota; class Bacteroidia; order Chitinophagales; family BACL12; genus WGOA01. Next base: position 9,817 of record CAYSDI010000063.1, read on the forward strand.
ATGGATGACGGGCAGGCTTTCCGCAAAAAGCTGCTTATCCAGCACTAATCGCTCGAACGGAGCTGCATCGCCCCTGTCCCGACCACCTACTTGTGGGTATCCTGGACAGGGGCGTTTTGTTTCTGCTGCTTTTCAGGGCAAACGCCTCCCTGATTCTCGCGTTCATGGCTATATTTACGGTCTTAAACCACCCTATCCGCTTGGTGAACGCCATGAATTCCCCGCTTACTGATCCCGATACTAAGATCAAGAACAAAGGCCACGTGCGCATGTTCCGAAACCCAGTTTTGGAAGTGCTCAGCCTAAGTTCGGCAACGCTCACGGTGGTTTCCTATGGAGCCATTGTGCTGAGTTTTCTGGTGCTCAACAGCTTCTTTGGCAGTGTTGACTCCTTGAGCTCGGGGCTGTTCGTGTACTTCGGCGCTCTCGCTTGCTGGACTTTTTTCGAATACGTTTTGCACCGCTACGTATTCCACTTTGTCTATGAATCCAAAGCGGGTAATCGTTTTCACTACGTGATGCACGGCTACCACCACGAATATCCTCGCGACGCACACCGGCTCTTTATGCCCCCAGCGGCCGGAGTCATTATTTCTTCCATCTTTCTGGGCATTTTCTTCTTGCTGATGGGGCGCTCTGCATTCGTTTTCACGGCAGGTTTTGTAAATGGGTACCTTTTGTACACCATGATGCACTATTCCATCCACCGCTTTAAGGCTCCTAAAGGCCTGCGGAATTTGTGGAAGCACCATGCCATGCACCACTATAAGCACAATGACCGCGCATTTGGGGTCAGTTCCACTTTTTGGGACCGCATTTTCGGCACCATGCCGAAAGGACAGGAAGAAGGCAGCCAAGCCTGAACCTGGTTCGGTACCTTTTTGGAACCGCATCGGCGCGTTCCATACCCTTATTCCGCTTAGGCTGATCTCTTTTGCTTTCTATGGCCTCATCGCTTTTGCCTTGCCGGCCCAATGGGTATGGCAGCCCCAATTTCATACGGATAACCGCCTGCGCGATTTACGCTTACTTCCTGACGGCCGCGGCATGGCCATCGGCGACGGAAACGTGCTGCTGTGCACCATCAATGGCGGAGAAACCTGGACAGGAACAGGATCGGCTGCACCCGATCTGACAACAGCGTCCCTGGTGGGTTCAAGCATTTATTTTGGCAATCGCGAAGGGGGCATCTTTGTGCTTGAAAACCCTGGCACTTGCCTGAGCGACTTAGTCGCCATTGCCACGCCTGCCCTTTCGAACCTAACTGACTTGCACATGGTCAGCGATAGCGAAGGATATGCTGCAGCAAATGGTTCAATACGATTTAGTAACAACGCCTGGAGCAGCTCTACCGCTGTGGTCAACCTCAATTGCCCGTCTGATGCCGAGGCGCTTTGGTTTCTGAACCAAGATTTGGGCTTTGCCGTTACCCAATCAGGCCGCATCGCCCGCATTCGCCAGGAAAGTGGCACGTTTTTTTGCGAGACCGTTGCTTCAACAGACCAGGCGCTCCACAACCTGCATTTTTTCGACGGGCAATATGGGTTTGCTGTTGGGGAGCTCGGAACGGTGTTAGCCACCGCCGATTCCGGCCAAACCTGGCAGGATCGCTCCATCCCGGTGTCCGATGATTTGACCGCTGTTTTTGCCACAGGTCCGTTGACCATTCACGCTGCTGGGGATCAGTTGTACCGCTCTACAGACGGGGGAATAGGTTGGGAAATGCAAAACAAACCCTCTCCGATGACCCAGGCCGATGCTCTTTGGTTCATTGACGCAAATAACGGCTGGGTGGCGGGTGCAAATGGTTTTCTGGGCTACACGGGCAATGCCGGGGGAAGTGGACTTGTGCTCAGCGCACAACATTCGGAACAGGCTTCCAACGAGTGGTCCTTTGGACCGAATCCGGCAACGCATCAAATCCACCTCTGGTCGGCCAGTCCACAACCTACCATCTGGAGCCTGTGGAACAGCATGGGCATCCGAGTCAAGCACGGTGTTTGGATGGGCTCAACAGTGGTTGGCCTGGATGGTCTACCTGCTGGACTCTACTGGCTGAAAGCGGGGAACTGGCCCGTAAAACCATTGGTGATTCAGAGGAGTCAGGGCAGTGCGCCGTAAGGGTTTGTTTTAGTGGTGGTGTTCGTCGTCAGGGCCGTGCACATGACCGTGATCCAATTCCGTCGCTGTTGCTTCGCGCACTTCAATGATGTCAACTGCAAAATTCAGGATCTGGCCCGCGAGCGGGTGATTGCCATCCACCATCACAAAATCAAGGCTGACGTCCGTAACCGTTACCATCATAGGACCCTCCGGCGAAGAAGCGCGGAACTGCATACCCTTTTCTATGTCGGCCTCAGCGGGGAAGCGATCGCGGGGAACCTGCTGAATTAGCGAGTCGTTGCGCAAACCGTATCCTTTTTCCGGGGGAATGGCCACAGAAAACTGCTCGCCAGCCGTTTTGCCTTCGAGGGCTTCTTCCAAACCACTAACGATTTGGCCCACCCCTTGCAGAAAGTAAAGCGGCTCGCGGCCTTCGGAAGTATCCAATACGGTGCCTTGATCATCCGTTAACGTGTAGTCAATGGCAACAACGGTTTGCTGGCTAATTTGCATGGGGTAAGGAGGTTTGACGGCTGCGCCTGGGTTGAAATCGGAGCAAAGTTCCCTATTCCGACCGTCGCGCAGACACGGTGATTTTCCGGAAAAAAGCAAAAGTAAGGGTTTTTGAAGCCATTCCCAGCGCCAGAGCCTAATTGCAAAGCAGAAAAGCCCCAAAAGGGGCTTATTTTTGCTGAGCTCACTTTACCCTTTGAAGCCGCAGTGCGCAGCGCACTTTTCGAACCGTAACTATGGAAATCAGCCAATTTGCCGAAGGCCTCAGTGCCCATGTTGACCGCGTGAAGCCGTTTGGCAAAACCATCAAGTTTGAGTTCCCCGAAGGCAGCATCACCATTGATGGTACGGGCGATAAAACGGTGGTTCACCAGAACGGCGGCGAGGCCGATTGCACCATTATTACCAAACTGGAATACATCGATAAGCTGCGCAAAGGCGAACTGAACCCGATGATGGCCATGATGAGTGGCAAGCTGAAGATCAAGGGTGATATGGGGCTGGCCCTCAAGCTCCAGGAGCTCCTTTAAGAGTCTTCTAAAAACCCCGGATCCAGCGGCTTGAACGGCAATTACTGCCGGACGACCTGACGCTCCGAGCACTGTTCTCCAGCGCACAGGCGCAGCACGTAGGCTCCGCTTGAAAGGTTCACCTCATTGAATTCGCGGAAGTACGCACCGGGAGCCTGGACACCCAGGTCGGCTCGATACACTTCGCGCCCCAACAGATCAATCAGTTGCAGGGAGACTGATCCACTTCCCTCAACCGCGTAATGAATGCCAAAACGCTCGTCAAAGGGAACCGGGTAGACACCCAACATCAACGGGGCAGGGTCGCTCAAACCAGCAAAGCCTTCAACGCCCTCGCGCTCCACAAATGGGAGCGTTGTAAAGGGATTCCAGGCCGTGTAAGGCGACAGACGGATGCCGTCGCAGGAGGCGGCAACCCGCCATTCGTAATTGCGATTGGGCTTGAAGATGTTGTAGGTTCGGCTGTTGCCGCTCAAAATGCTGGCCTGAACACCCGCTGCACCCACCTGACGCCCTTCTAACCGATAGCCCACAGCCGATGGAGTGGCTGTCCAGCTAACGGTAGCAGAATTGGCCGCAATGCCTGTGGTCATTGGATTCTGGGGAATTTGGCAGGAGTTAACGGGCAACAGTGGAGGTCGGGCAGGACCGGGTCCGGGTCGGCTTGAAGCGGAACCTGCATTCGCCAGGCTAACGGCACCACTGTTGACTTTCCAACTGGCCCCTGATGAAGCAGCCGGATTCGGCGACGAAAGGGTATTGACGAAATAGTGATCGCCTTGGGCGCGCTCCGTGGTAAAATCCATGAGCAGGTATCCATGATCGCTCAGGTTGACGTAACGCACGTGTGGGTTGAACAACTGCACCAGGAATTCCCCGCCAAAATCAAGACCAGGCGAGGTTACTGAAGTGGTGATGAATTCCACACCGGCATTTCCTCCAGGCGCGGGGATGTTGTTTGACCACGCAGTGTGGATGTCGCCTGTCAACACAACAAAGTTCTGCAGACTGTTCATTTTCACGGTGTCGATCAAACGTTGGCGCTCTGCCGCATAGCCGTCCCAGGCATCCGCATTGACGGCAACCCCAAAAATTTCGAGCGGCGCGAACATCACCTGGTTCACCAGCACTTTCCACTGGGCAGTGCTTTGCGTAAGCTGCTGGCTCAGCCAGGCAAACTGGGTGGGACCAAGTAAGCTGTGGTTGATGTCAGAAGCCGAGCTGAGATCCTGTTCATCGCGGCCTTCCACCCGCGTGTCTACGACAAAAAAGTCGAGCAGATCGCCATAAGGCAATCGGCGGTAAACACTTGTAGGTGTCAGAGGATTGGGTTCACGAACCGGCATCCATTCCAACCATGCTTGGAATGCCACACTGCGGCGATCTGACCAGAGACCTTCACCGCTGTTGTGGTTCTCCGCACCGCCCGTCCAGGCGTCGTTGGCAAATTCGTGATCATCGTAGATGGCAATGAAGGGGTACATCTGGTGGACGGCACGCGAATCGTCGTCCAATTTGTACCACGAATGGCGCACGCGGTAATCCGAGAGCGTAATGATTTCATTGTCTGGCGAATGGTTCCTGCCCAGACCCGGCTCAAAACCGTAACCGCCAGTTTGATACTCGTAAATGTAGTCGCCCAGGTGAAGGATGCCGTCCAGGTCGTTGCGGCCAGCCATGTTAGCGTAGGCATTGAAATACCCAGCCTGGTAATTGGAACACGAGGCCACCCCAAAGCGCAGGTTGGAAACCGCGCCAACAGGAGCCGTCCGGGTGCGCCCAATCAAGGACCGACGACCTAGGTATTCAAATTCATAGTAATACCACGTGTTGGGGCTCAACCCGCTCACATCTACTTTAACGGTATAATCCCGGGAAGGGCCCGTTGTGAATATGCCGTTGCGGACCACGTTGGCCATAGCGGTATCTGTAGCCACCCGCCAGTTCACGGGCAACATGCCCGTTGCGTCCAAGGTCAGGCGGGTCCAGATGACTACTGCATCAGGAAGCGGATCGCCGGAGGCAATACCGTGAAAAAATGGGAAAAGCCGGATGTCCGGTGCCGACCTTTCGCTGAAATCCACTTGAGCACTTGCGCAAACGGATACCAGCGCAAACAGGATCGTGAAAAGAGGCCTGATCATGGGTTTGCGTTAATAGAGAGAATGAAGAGAGAAAGAGTGGACCCACAATATCCGGCGAATCCACGGTTGTTCCCAATTAAAAAAAGTAAACCCTATTCCGCGTAAGGACCGCTTAAATCGGCTGTTTTACAAACCATGAACCCATCCAATGCGTTAGAAAAATTTGGGTCGACATTAAACCCAATAATCCTTGCATTTTGGGCAAAGTATTTGCGCAGCAAGACTGGCAGGCGAAAATGAGCCGGCTCCATATCGGAAATCAAGGCATCCAACGTGCGCGTATCCTGGCTGCATTCGGTGAGCAGCACATCCGCATCCAGCCCTCCAAAATCGGGGTTAAACGCTTTTCGTGGTCTGACCATTACTGCCAATTCTAAATCAAAATGGTGGGTTTGAATGTAGCGAACCATAACACTCCTGCTAATTTGCGAATAGGCGTTGCTGATGCTCACCGGTCCAATTAAATAGCGGTATTGAGGATTCTTAGTCAAAAACAGCGTCACTCCCTTCCAGAGCAAAAACAAGGGCAACCGTTGTTGTTGGTAAGCCGGCACCACAAACGACCGGCCAAGTTCCAGGCTCTGGTTCAGGAAGGGCAAAAATTCGTCCTTCAAGTGAAACAGCGTATGCAGGTAGAAGCCTTTTTTGCCATGGGTGCGCAGAAGCAAATCTCCCGGTCCCAACCGGTAGGCACCAGCAAGTCGATTCTCCTCCCGATCCCAGGCAAAGAGATGGCGGTAGTGCGCATCAAAGGCATCCAAGTCGATCATTTTGCACGAACCCTCGCCCTCGGCCTGAAACGTCAATTCGCGCAATCGGCCAATTTCGTGCAACAAGTGCGGAATTTGATCGGCGGCTGCTTGGAACACTTGAAATTTACCCTGTTCCAGCAACAAGCATTCCGGGGGAAGGGCTTCAATTTCCCGGGCCAGAATGGTGGGATCAAACGGGGTGTGAATCACGCGCAACCATTCGGTTGCCGGTTCCTGCCCCGCTTGGACAGGAACACAGCGCAAGCTATACAACCGGGCACTTAAATAGCGATCTAGACGCTGGAGGTCATTAAAGCCCGCCAATTGAGGGCCGGGGATGGCGTTTCCAATTCTAAGGGTAGGATAGTTAAATGAACCGTGTTCCTTACCGTCAACATAAGTTTGCTTATTATCAATAGCCCTGGATAAATTCGTTGCGAGAAAGTGAAGTGGAAAAACGGGAAAATCACCGGTCTGAAGAAACCTCAGCCACTTTTTCTTCCAGCGGCTTCGGACAGGAATCCACGCTGGCAGTTTTAAGGGTTGTAGTTTTATTTGCGGAAGCAAAACCACCAGGTAGCCATCCTGCAGGAATTGGGCAACCTCCTTAGGATTTTTCGCCATAGGGCCTTCTACGGCCAGTGATGGCTCAAAAAATCGAAATTTCCATGCAGATAAATCGTCAGTTGTTTCTTCCAAACCAGCCGGTATAAAATCGGTGCGGCGCTGCTTTAACCAGGCGATGAAATAGTCCCATTCGGCTGGCTCAGGAAGACGGTCCAGCAACAAAACTCCCGGGCCCGTGGCCGGAATTCGCCTGGCTTCCTTTTCGTTTACAGAAGCTAATCGGAGAATAGGCCAAGCTCGGGAATGCACCTTTTGCAACATAAGTTATCTTACTTTAAAGATTGAAGAGGTACGCCCCCCTAACCATCTACTTTGATGTGATTTTTTGCCTACATCAGACACAGCATAAGCAATATTATCTTCATTAGGCAAGTCCGGGGAACGATGCACATGCGCATCTAATATGCTTTGGAAAAAACCGGCGAACAAGCCCATTAACTGCACTCCGTGAAGCGGTGTTTTCCAGGAATAGGTCAGGTCCGCATGACTGATCAGAGGACTGAGCAATAACTTACCTGGATGCTCATAGCGGGCCAGAAGATTCATGAGGTCCTCAGACTCTCTGGGCAGGATGACATCGTCTTGCCGACCATGGAGTAAGAAAAGCGGTGCGTCCAGATGCTGGATATGGTCAATAGGATTCATTCGCCGCAACCAGTCCTGGTCAGCTTGCAATTGCTGGCAAACTTGCTGCCAGCGCATGTCCCGGTAGGTCTGGTCGTGAACAAAGCGTCGAAACAACGACCGGGTTTGTGGATCCGATTGAACTAATTGGGCAGGCAGGTGCGGATAGCGGCGTTTCCAACCATCATCGTCAATGGCCGTTCGGAACAACTGGCTCAAACGGGGTTGCAGGCCTACCACCCGTTCAGCAAAATTCAGCCAGAGAACATAACGTCCATAATCATCGCGGCTGTTCTCCATAACATGCGACACCGCTCGTTTCAAATTGCTGTAGGGTCCAATGGCCATAATACCACTGATGCTCTTGCGCAACTCTGGTCGGGCACAGGCAACCAGACTTAAACTCGCCGAAATGGAAGCTGCAAAGACCCCCAGCGGTTTGCGATGATAAGTTGCCAAAGCTGCTATAAAGTCTGCGATTTCATCAACCGCTCGTGGATGCAAACGAAGCGCTTCAACCGAATCAAGAATCGGCATATACACATCAAATCCAATGCTGGCCAGGTTTGATGCAGCGCGCTGCATTCGAGGATCGCGGTACCCCCGCGCAGCGTAACCGTTCAAGGCCACCACTACCGGGGCCGCACTACAGTCGGGATTCTTGGTGAAACGAAGGGCCTTTTGGCAACCTTGAAGACTTGGGATGGTAACGAGCTCCGGTTGGAGGAAATGGCCAGAAGTTTGAATAGAGGCCTGGATATACTGCCAGGCAAGCCTTTGTGGAATAAGCATTCCCCGGGGAATTAAGCACAAAGCTCTACCCCTTGTATTAAGCCAAGGTTACCCCCACAACAAATAATAAGCCGGCCTGAACGAATCAGGCCGGCCTATTATGAAATTCATTGTTCGCAAATTGACTGCGAACGCAACCCTTTACCGAGACACGGTAAACTTGCGCGATAGACGCTCCTTGCCATCTGTCATGTAGAGCAAGTACAGGCCAGGGGCGTAGTCAGCGGTTTGGAGGCTCATCACCTGTCGACCGGCCGTGCGGTGCTGCTGTTCGTTCATGACCACTTTGCCGGTAATGTCTGTAACCACCATCATCCACTCGCCGTCCAACATCAGGTCAAACTCAACATTGAGCTGATCGGAAGTTGGGTTCGGGTAGAGGTTCAAGCGGTTTACCGAAACGGCGTCTTGTGACAAATCGCCATCCAGTTCAACGATAAAGTCTGCATCCTCAAAGCCATCCCGAGCCGGGCTGTTGCAGGCAGAAATGAACACATCATCAATGAATACTTGGTCATCATCAGCAGAGGCATCGCTGCGGAAGCGGAAGCGACAAGTTGACCCAAATGTTCCGGTCAGGATGACGCTCGGATTGTAGCGTGTTCCATTTACGAACTCATCCGAGAAATTCCAGGTCACTACAGTGGAATAAGTTGACCCTCCGTTGGTAGACACCTGCAGCCAGAAGTCCTCGTTGACATTGTCAAAGCTGCTAACAATGTAGCTAAAGTCAATCTTAACCCGGTTGTAGGCACTCAGGTTCAACGAACTTGTGGACACTACCGAAGTTGACGTGTTATCGCGCAAACGCACACAAAAAACTCCATTGGCGAAGGCGTCATCGGCGCTGTTGCGGCGTGCGTCGGTGCCACCCAAGGTCCAGATACCCAAACTGCTTTCAAAGTTGTTATTATTAATGGTCGTGTAGGTGCAACCGGTTGGGCAAGCAGGGCAGGAACCGCCACAATCCACACCTGTTTCCGTGCCGTTTTGTATGCCGTCCGTACAGGTTGGCGCTGGCGTGCCGCCCAGGCAGAAGTTAGTTGCCTGTGAGGTGGTAAACGTACCACCGGAGGCCAGCGTACCGCTTGGGCCAGTCAGGGTATACGAACCGGATCCGTATGAACAGCACATACCATCGCCGAAGGCATCGTTCATGGTAAAGGTGTAACAACCGTTAGGCACACAAAGCGGAATGGTCAGCGTAGAACCATCTGGCTGGGAACCGTACGTTCCTCCGGAGGCTACTGAAGCTCCGCCTGAGGTAAGAAGCGTCCAGCTCGTTTCTTCCGGGTAGTTGTCAAACGTAATAGAGAGCGTCAAAGCATTCGTGGTGCAGCCAGTAGGGCAGGGAGGGCAGGTGCCACCACAATCCACCCCCGTTTCCGAACCGTTCTGGACACCGTCTGAACAAGTCGGGGCCGGCGCGCTTCCGCATCCGGCAGAGCTCAATAAGCTGACCCGGGAACCACCTGCGTCAAACAAGGCGCGCATGCGGCCTTTCTGACCGGCCGTGTACAAGTTCATACACGCATCATCGGAGTAATCCATGTAGTTCTGGACCATGTCCACGGTGCTGCACGAAACGTGGCCCGTAGCGCAACCGTAATTGGGCGCATCGGACGTCGGGGTGTCCGACACAAAATCATCCACGCTGCAACCGCCATCGCCCCAAATGTGGCGGAGGTTGAGGTAGTGACCCACTTCATGGGTAGCGGTTCGGCCCAGGTTAAAGGGAGCAGTAGCCGTTCCTACGGTACCGAAGTATTGGTAATCAACCACCACCCCATCCGTAGAAGCACTGCCTCCGGGGAATTGGGCATAACCCAACAAGCCGCCGCTCAGGTCGCAGACCCAGACGTTAAGGTAGGATCCGGCAGGCCACGCGTCCTTTCCGCCCGTGCTGTTGAACTTCATGTTGTTTGCGCTGGAAAAAGAGGTCGAAGTGGTGGACGTTCGGGTAACTCCCGAAGTTGGTAGACCGCTTGGATCGACCGTGGCCAGGCAAAATTGAATTTCCGAATCGGCTGCTTGAGGCCACAAACTCGTGGCATCGGTATTGGTGCGCCGGAAATCCTTATTTAACACATCGATCTGGCTGTTGATCTGTGCCGTCGAAATGTTTTCAGAAGTAGTGTTGTAGACCACATGCACTACCACCGGAATGGTAATAACGCCGGTAATCGCAGAGCGGGTAGCCCCCGATAGAACCATATTCGTATGGTCTTCGATAGCGTTCAAAATGGACTGACGCAAAGGATTATCCCGAATTTCTTCTTCGAGTTGATCCATAGTGCTGCAGGTGCGCTCCTGTCCAAAAACCGGCTGCATTAGGCCGGGAAGGAGCAAGAGAAGACAAACAGGTAAAAACTTTTTCATATACGTTTGTTAAGAGGGTTTTGGTTAAAGAATCGACGAAACTTGAGGTGGAAGACTGATTAAAACGCCCCGACAGCAAAGGCCCGACCAAATAAGGAATCTAACCTAGTGAAATCTCTCGGATTCGCGAAGAAACCAGCCCAGAGAAATTTCGCTGTGTTACTAACTTTATGACCTGTTCTCAAGACAGGTTATCTCGGGCGAAGGGCTTCCCGAGCTCGAAGCGGGCCCGTCAGGGATTTCGGGCGTAACTTTGCGCGCTGGCCGCGAAAAGCCCTAAAGCCCTTCATAGGCCCAGCAGCGCACCCAAACCCCGAGCATGACCAGCGAGCAAAGCCCCCCGGCATCTATCCGTTTTGAAGACCTTGGCCTCTCCGAAAACACCCGGAAGACCCTTCAGGACGTGGGTTATGAAGCCCCTTCCGCCATTCAGGCCGCCATCATCCCGATTATGTTGGAGGGCAAAGACGTTATTGGCCAGGCCCAGACCGGAACGGGTAAGACGGCTGCCTTTGCCCTGCCCATTTTAGAGCAATTGCAGGGAAAGGCTGGTAAACCCGCCTGTTTAGTGCTGGTTCCCACCCGTGAATTGGCCATTCAGGTAGCCGAAGCATTTGGTCGCTATGCACACCGCAACAAAGCTTTTCGCGTTTTGCCCGTTTACGGCGGCCAGGAATACGGAAACCAAACCCGCCGTTTAGAAAGCGGCGTTCACGTTGTGGTCGGAACACCGGGGCGCGTGATGGACCATTTGCGCCGCGGCACCTTGGATTTGGGCCAGTTAAAGACCCTGGTGCTAGATGAAGCGGACGAAATGCTCCGCATGGGCTTCATTGACGACGTGGAATGGATCCTGACCCAGACCCCCCCCACCCGCCAGGTCGCTCTTTTCTCGGC
>CAYSDI010000064.1:0-20897 GCA_964429745.1 uncultured Chitinophagales bacterium
GCACCACCCCAACCGCCTGAACTACCCTCGGACTGGCCACCACCCCAACCGTCCGAACCTCGCCCCTCCCCCTCAGCCTCTATCGCCACCCAGGACGCCAGACGCTCGTACTCGTCCTCTGGAAACCCATACACCCGTAGCAAGTCGGTGGGCTCGCGAAAGCGACCACCGGCCTGCACGTAGCGCTCCACACGGCGGGCCAGCGAAGCCGCCATGCCGAGCCGCATCCAGTCTTCCGCACCAATCTTATTGGGATCAAACACAAAAAGGGTATCCGCAACCCGGTATTCCTGGTGCAGCGAATCCAGCCAACGCTGGGTATTGGCCGGCAGACCGGCCCACCATGACTCGTACTTAGCCGCCTGCCATCGGCGAGTCCACTCCGGCACGGCTAGCAGCAGCAATGCTGCCAGCAAGAGAACGGCAATTCCATCGCGCTCGCGCCGCGCAAGATCCAGGCCATTGACGCACTGAACCCGCAGGGCCTCGATGGCCCTTCGCCCGAAAATTTTCATAAGGCAAGTTTAGGCAGTCACTAACCTGCAGCCGCCCAACGCACCCCTTCAAATTCGCAATGTGGAAAAAATCAGCGCCTGCCCTTCAAGTGCTTGAGGTAGCGATCCAATTCCTGTTGTACGTAAGGATACAACAAATACAAACCTAAAATATTCGGGAAAGCCATTCCCAAAATCATCGCGTCTGAAAAATCGGTTACTGCGCCCAGGTTCATGGCCGCACCCACAATAATCATCAGGCAAAAAATCAGTTTGTAACCGTAATCCACCCAGACTTTGTCGCCAAAAAGGTACTTGCTGGCTTGTAAACCGTAGTACGACCAGGTAACCATGGTAGAGAAGGCAAAGAGCACGACGGCCACCATCAGCACGTACGGGAACCAGGATATGACTTGTGCAAAGGCCGATGAAGTTAGCGCAACTCCCGCAGTGGTAGACGTGTCACCGCTGAAATTCTGGTACTCGCCAGTGATCACGATGACCAGTGCGGTCATGGTACAAATGACCACCGTGTCAATGAAAGGTTCCAACAAAGCAACAATGCCTTCCGAAGCAGGCATATCCGTTCTAACGGCGGAATGGGCTATGGAGGCTGACCCAACTCCTGCTTCATTAGAGAATGCAGCTCTTCGAAAGCCCTGAATCAATACGCCAATAAAACCGCCGTATAGAGCATTCTCCTGAAACGCTCCCATTAAAATCTCACCGATCGCCCAACCCAGTTTATCAATGCTTCCGAAGATGACTACCAGCGCACCCAAAACATAGATGCCGCACATAAATGGTACCACTTTATCCGTAACCTTTGCTATGCTTCGGATACCGCCCAAAATGACAACACCCACCAGCAGCGCCATCACCAGACCAAAAATCCAGCTCTGCCCTTGCAGCAAACCCGTTACCGCTATGAACTGCGATGCCGCCTGGTTTACCTGAAACATGTTGCCCCCGCCAAAGGACCCCCCAATAATCAAAATGGCCGAAAGGATGGCCAGCGAAGTGCCCAGGATAGTGCCAAACATCGACCCGTTAAAACGCTGCTTGATGCCGCGGCTCAGGTACCACATCGGCCCGCCGTGCACTTCGCCATCATCCGGATCAATATGCCGAAACTTTACCCCTAGCGTACACTCTACAAACTTGGTGCTCATGCCCAGTAACCCTGCCAGAATCATCCAAAAGGTAGCGCCGGGACCACCAATGCTGATAGCAATGGCCACACCGGCAATATTGCCCAACCCAACAGTACCGGAAAGCGCCGCTGACAAGGCCTGAAAGTGCGACACCTCACCCGGCTCGTCAGGGTCATCGTGTTTGCCGCGAACCACATCAATGGCCAACTTGAACAACCGAATATTGACAAAGCGAAACACCAGCGTAAAAAACACGGCTCCGACAATCAACCAGGCCAGAATAAAGGGAATCTGGATGCCTGCGGTAAGCGCTGCACCCTGAGCCATTGCACGACCCGGTATAGCCAGAATCAACCCCTTCTTTTCCAAGGTTATCGTCTGAACCGTGCTGTCTGCGGCCATGATGCTCACCGTACGCGCTTCTTCGTCTACACCCGTGACCTGGCCCGCCACCGGCGAAAGTTCCGGCGCCCGAAACGTTAGCGGGGTAAACAACAAGCCTCCAATCGCGTTCGATGCCGGTGCCACGACCGAATTGATGCGATCGTCAAGGCTCGGCGATTCCGAAGCCTGAGCCTGCATCACCAAAAGCAACGCCAGCAGAAACACCGGTAGTCGAAAAAAATAATAGCGCATAGAAGGAAGATAGTGTTCAAAAAAAACCCGGCTCTCGAAAGAGCCGGGTTGAAAATACAAATTATGTCGAAAGGCTGGGCCGGGCCAGATAGCTGAAGGCTCAGCCGATCCTTTTGTCCGTAAGCTTCGCTTTTGGCAGCCGCCCTTCTGCGCAGCCCTAGCGCGTAATGACGACGCGCTGGCTGGACCAGGTTTGGCCGCTCAACACCTTGACCGTGTAAATCCCGGGAGCAAGCCCCAGGTCCGGCACGCGCAACGTTGAACTTCCGGGCGAAGGGTTATTCTGCCAGAGCAACTGCCCGACGTTATTCACCACTTCCACCGCCTGCACGGACGAACCGTTCGGCAAACTCACCTGGAACGCGCCTCCCGTTGGGTTGGGGAAAACGGATACAAAACCAGCGGCAAGCAGATCGTTGATCCCTGACGCGGTGTCAATGACGGGATCGCCGATACCGTACAAGAACAAGTCGTCTACCAAAGCTTCCACTAAGCTGCCGCCATCAGACGGCAAGCCGGACACCAGACGGTCCGAAGCGATGAACAGCAAAGACACGGTTGAGGTTGCACCAACATAATCACTGATCCGGATCACATCCTGGCGCCAAGACGCGTCTGCTGTCAACGTGTTGCGAACGGGAACCCAAGTGCTGCCATCATTAGCAATGAACACTTCAAAAGGATCATTTCCAGGGTTCAGCCCGCGGTCGTTTGAAAACCAGCGGTAAAAACTGAAGACCGGATCATCATACGCTGTGGCATCAAAGTCCGGCGACTTTACCGTGGTCTCCCCGGCGTCGATGTCAAAATTGGAACTGCTTCCTGCGGTGTATCCCGGCGCTCCAGTGACCAGACAAAAATTAAGGAAGTTGTCGGCCGTGTTGTCAATTCCCGGCTGGACAAAACCAGCACCCACGGATGAGGCTTGGGGAACGTTTATTTCCCACTGGCCAGTAGCTGCGTTGTCGGTGCCATAGGGATCAGTTTCCCAAGCGCCTGCAAAATTATCAAAGTCTTCACGCTCCTGGAGAGCAAAACCAACCAGCGTAAAGTAGGGCAGGTTGGGATCGGAACTGAGGTTTGAATTAAAAGGCTGGGTTAGGGCCTTGGCCCCGAAAATGTCGCTGACTTCAAAGAAGTACTCCAGGATGGTCCCGGCAGCTTGAGCAGGCAAATCAATAGCATAAACTCCGCTGCTGGCTTCGCCGAGCAACTCCTGGTTCCAGGTCGGCTCATTCTGCCTGCGCCAATTCAGGGTAACATCGCCCAGGTAAGCCGGAAAGTCTACGTCCAGTTCAGCACTGATCGAAACGGGAACGTCCTCCTCCGCCAGCACAGGAATATGCTCCAATTCCGCATTGGCCAACAGGGTAATTCCATGGATCGCAAAAGCGGTAATGATGGCATTATCCCGCGGGGTGCCGTTGCTCAGGTCCGCATCATCATCATCCTGAATGAGGGCTTCAAGAAGCACATCGCTGTAAATAGAGCCCTCGTCGCCATCGGGCCCGTCGACGGTGGCGGGAAACGTAGCGATCCACAAATCGGTCATGTCGTTGAGCGAACCAAACTCTTCGCCCAAATCCCACCAGGCTCCGGCGATGATTTCGCCATCAGCGTGCACCTGGCCCACCAGGTCTTCCGGAAAGACTTTGGGATCAATGTCGTAGCGCCGCACATCCGTGCCGGCACCGGAGAAACCAGCACCCAAAATAGGATCGCCGGTAATGGACAAGCCCCAAATGTCTGCATAGGCCTCTTGCATGGCGCCATTTCCCATGCCGGAAAAGTCGCCGAAGAAATCGTAAACGTCATAGTTCAGCCCGTGGCCGTATTCGTGGTAAACCACATCGCTGAACAAGGAAGTTGCAGGGCAACCGCCACCTGCCTCATAAAAATTGATGCTGCTGCCATCGTAGAAAGCATTACAGGTTCCATCCGTTCGATCCACCCGAACCGTAAAGGGAAAATCCAACGTCGTGAACGATGGGAAGTACAACTTCATGAAATCGTGCACGATGTTGGTGTGGTAGTACGCCGACAATTGCCTCGTGGTCGCTGCACCATCAAAGCTGATCACGTTGGTGCCCGGATTGATGGTGGTAGCAAAGGAGGTAATGGCTGTTGAGCTCCCCCCAACAAAGATTTTGGCATAAAGCCCTTCCAGGTAAACCGTAGCGGCCTCTGGCGCCACCACGGTCGGGATGCTCAACATGCCAAGCTCATCCGTGTAGTAATTGGTACCAGCCACGTTGACCCGTACATAAGGCAGACCGCGCACCTCGGTAGCTTCCAGCGGGTTATCGGTAATGGTGCCTTCCACTTCCGCATCGGCGGCCAGGTAATGGCCACAGTCGTGAACCAGGCTTTGGCGGCGAAGCACCTCTCCACTGCGGGCATCCACCAGGGCCGTGAAATAGCCCGGAATGCCGTTCAGCGCTTCGGTGTGCAATTCCACCTGGTAAACGAGGCGATATTCCACGCCACCTGCCCCAAGAATGGGCAAAAAGGCCAGCTCGGGATTAACCGTAGCCGTGGTTATTGCGTAAGGAATGCCCGCTCCTGATGCGGCAGCGGCAGCCTCGGGCGAAAGGCCTGGCGTGCTCTCCGCAACCATTTGCGGATGCAAATTCAGCCCGAACATCACCAAACGGCCATCCAGCGTCAAGCGAACAGTAGCGCGCGTATCCAAAACCGGCAGACCACTGTAGCGTTGCTGAAAATCAACGTAATGAAACTTGCCGTGGGTGCGCGAAGAAGTCAATTCCAAATTGCTCATAGGCAGCTCAAAGCCGCGGAGCGTTTCGCCCAAAACACGGGTTGCTTTGTCTTCCGGGCTGCTGCCGCCCACCGCAAAAGCGGGGCCGGAGGCGCGAAGGGGCAATCCGCTGATTTCGTCAAACTCCACATACCAAACCCCATTTGCCGCGCGAAAATCCTGCCAGGCCGCCTGCTTGCGCAACTCCGCCTGATGCACCGGATTGTTCCGATGAATAATGTTGTAGTCGCTGACCTTATACTCCGACCAGGTGCCCTGGTGTTGTTGAGCCGTCAGGACTCCTGTTGATAAAGAAAACGCGCTCGCCAAGAGCCCGAGGTACAACGTTCGTTTCATGCAAAGAGGGGTTTAAGAGGGGGTTCTTAGAATAGAAGATCCTAATGCCTTTCAGCCCAACACAACCAAATCAGACTTGGTTCAAAGCGGCTGAGGGTATGGCAGAAAGATGACAAAACCCGCCTGTAAAACGGGGCAGTCGTTAAATATAACAGTCTACACCGTCAAATCCCAAATTTATTCCCTTTGGCAACTCTGCCTCAACTGCAGCGTGAAGCCCTAATTGGTGGCTGATATGAGTGAGCCAGGTCTGCTCGGGCTGGAGCGTTTCCGCCATTTCCAAGGCCTCGCTCAGGGTGAAATGCGAAATGTGCTTTTCGCGGCGCAAGGCGTTGAGTACCAACACCTTCAGTCCTTGAAGGCGCTCCATGCCGATGGGCAGAATTTCGTTGGCGTCCGTGACATATGCAAAATCTTCAATGCGAAAGCCCAATACCGGCAGCCGATAATGCATAACCGGAATGGGTAAAAACGTCAAACCGGCCACTTGAAACGGGTGCTCTTCATCAATCTCCTGAAGCGTGACCTGGGGCAAGCCGGGATAGGTATTCTCAGAAAAAATATAATGATACTGAGACATTATTGAATGGAAAACCGATGCTGTTGCGTACAGCGCCACCGGCTTCTTTTGCGCAAAATTGATGGCGCGGATGTCGTCAAGACCAGCAGTATGGTCTTTGTGTTCATGCGTAAACACAATGGCCTCCAGATCGCCGACACCGGTCCGAAGCATTTGCTGGCGAAAATCAGGACCGCAATCAATGGCCACATGGCGGCCCTGGTCTGTGGTAATGAGCGCGGAAGTCCGCAGGCGCTGATCGCGAGGGTCATCGGAACGGCACACCGGGCAAACGCACCCAATCAGCGGAACCCCACCGGAAGTGCCGGTGCCCAGCAAGGTCACCTTCAAACCGCTTGATTGCTGAGTTCAACGGTGCTCTGCCCCCGCATCGCGATCAATTCACTGGCCCACGCGGCTGATTCCACCGAGAGTTTGCTCAAATCAAGATTGACCTGCGACAGAATGTCCAGCAGGGAGTTAATGCGGGCGTCCTGGTCAAAAAACTTGTTGATGACCACGACTTTTTTCTGCTCCAGCACACAATAGCCAGACGTGAAATTGCCGCGCTCAAAGCGCACGATGTAGCCCGCTTCTTTGAACAGGGTCTCCAGTTTCTTGAGGGCTGCGGGTGTATATTTGAAAGCCATAGTCAACTGTGCGGATGTTACCCAAAGATAACCAAGGCCTTGCGTTTTGCCGTCAAAAGCTTTCCACCGGATGTTGAATACCCAGCTCTCCCGCCTAACGCGGACCTCGCTGCTGCTGGTCCTCCTTTCTCTTACAGCCGCCCAGCCCCTCAGCGCCCAAAGTGAACCCCGCCAATCGCTGTTCCGGGGCTACCCGGTCGTGGGCATGAACGTAAGCCAGGTAGATGGCGACAGCCTGGCCGGTTTTCACAAAGTGGGCCTCCACGCGGGCGCCGGCGTGTTCGTGATGCTCAATGAAGCGCGTACGCTCAGCGTAAGCATGGAACTGCTTTTTACCCAAAAAGGCAGCCGCACCCGCCCGGGCAGCTTTCCCATTGACAAACTGGTGCTCAATTACGTAGACCTGCCCATTCAATTCAGCTACCACGACAAAGACCGCATGATCTTCTCCGGTGGCTTCAGCTACGGCAACCTCTTTGGGTTCAAGCGCATCATAGACGGCATTGAGCAGCAAAATGACGAAGAGCTTTACGAGCCCCGCGAGTTCGGTTACCTGGTCACGGCCACCTTTTTAGTCCAGGAGCACATCGGTATCGGGCTGCGCTACTCCGGCTCGGTCCTCTCCTTTGGCGAGTCCAACAATCGGCTCGCAAGCGGGCTTACGAACCGGGCCATCACATTTCGGGGTTCGTATATTTTTTAATTTCGGGCGAAGGGTTTCTGCGCTCCGGGCGACTGGTTGGCCTCGGAAACTGGCTGCTGGCGCGCTGGACCCCAAACAGCTCCCCGCCCGCGCTTGGCGCGCCTTACCCAAACAGCTCCCCGCCCGCGCTTGGCGGCGTCCGCCCAATGTGTCGATACGCCCGATCCGTGGCCTCCCGGCCCCTCGGCGTGCGCTTGAGGTAGCCCTCCTGGATCAGGTAAGGCTCATACACTTCTTCCAACGTGCCCGGCTCCTCGCCTACCGCGGTGGCAATGGTGCTGATGCCCACCGGGCCGCCCTTGAACTTGTCGATGATGGCCTCCAAAATACGGTTGTCCATTTCGTCCAGGCCGTGCTCGTCCACGTTTAGGGCCGTCAAGGCATACCGTGCAATGTCTCCGTCAATGACCCCGCTGCCCTTGACTTGCGCAAAATCGCGAACCCGCCGCAGCAGGTTGTTGCAGATGCGTGGTGTTCCCCGGCTGCGCCGTGCAATTTCACTTGCCCCTTCCGCCGTGATAGACGCCTGCAGAATACCCGCTGAACGCTTGGCGATGCCTTCCAACACCTCGGCCGGGTAATAGGCAATCCGCGAGGTAATGCCGAAGCGCGACCGAAGCGGCGACGACAGCATGCCCGACCGCGTGGTGGCTCCAACCAGGGTAAACGGATGCAATTTGAGCTGCACGGAGCGCGCGTTGGGTCCGCTTTCAATCATAATGTCGAGCTTGAAATCCTCCATGGCCTGGTAGAGGTATTCCTCCACGACGGTGCTCAGGCGGTGGATTTCATCAATAAACAGCACGTCGCGCGGCTCAAGACCTGTCAAAAGGCCGGCCAGGTCGCCCGGTTTCTCCAACACAGGCCCGGAAGTGACCCGAATGTTCACCCCTAACTCGTTGGCCACGATGAAGGCCAGCGTGGTTTTGCCCAGCCCGGGTGGGCCGTGCAGCAGCAGGTGATCCAGCGCTTCCTCGCGCTGCCGGGCCGCCTGAATAAAGACCTGGAGGTTCTCCACCAAACCCGGCTGGCCGGCAAAATCGTCAAACATTCGCGGGCGCAAGGCGCGCTCCACCTCCTGCTCGGCGGGCGAGAAACGGTCGTCAGTGGGGTCCAGGTGTGGATTGGTCATAAATCGGCTCGGCAAAGCTACGGCCGTCGGCGCACCCGAAAGCTCGGCTTTGCCCGTCATGAAAGCGTCAGGAAATGTTAAAAAACGCCCGAATGTGGACATTTTTTAGGGCCATTTTGCGCCTTTGAAACTAAAAACTGACTGCCCGCCTGGGGCTGATGCCACCAAAAACATCCCTAAAACGGAAAAATAAAGAGCCTTTACCCTCCTGACAAGCCCTGATTTGAATCCTAATAATCAGAATTATCGTCCAGAGCAAAGGGTTTGACTGCCGGATAAGTGCGGCTATCTTAGTCCTGTTGTTTTGGTTTAAGGTTAGTCTGTATCTGATCTCCACACGTTATATTTTGCCTCCACCACATTAGATTGCCTGGACAGCGCGGAACCCTTATGGTTCCGCGCTGCCGTTTTAGGCAAACGCAGTTGTGAACCTCCACTAAAGACTGCGAGGAAAGCAGCGGCCATTCCCCCGGGAAATCGTATTTTTGTACCTTGTTTCAGTCTGGCAAAAGCCTCCAAACAGGCCGACATTCTTACTTTTCAAGTTAACGCCAAAACCGGGTTTCGCCCTTCAAATTTTTCCCATGACCGCCCAAAGCATCAGCATTCAGAACGGCAAATTGCAGGTTCCCGTTAACCCCATTATTCCGTTCATCGAAGGCGACGGTATCGGACCGGACATCTGGGCCGCTTCGGTTCGCGTTTTTGATGCTGCGGTTCAAAAAGCTTACGGCGATACCCGCCAGGTGGAATGGCTGGAAGTGCTTGCCGGCGAAAAAGCGTTCAACCAGACCGGCGAATGGCTGCCCCAGGCTACCCTGGATGCCATTAACCAGTACCTCATCGCCATCAAAGGCCCCCTGACTACTCCAGTTGGCGGCGGCATTCGCTCGCTGAACGTGGCCCTTCGCCAGAAACTGGACCTGTATGCCTGCCTGCGCCCCGTTCGTTGGTTCCACGGCGTGCCTTCGCCAGTAAAACGCCCCGAGTTGGTGGACATGGTCATCTTTCGCGAAAACACCGAAGACATTTACGCCGGCATTGAATGGATGGCGGGTAGCGACGAGGTCAAAAAAGTGATCAAGTTCCTGCAAGAAGAAATGGGTGTCAGCAAAATCCGCTTCCCGGAAAGCTCCAGCATCGGCATCAAGCCCGTGTCGCTGGACGGCACGGAGCGCCTGGTGCGCGCAGCCCTGCAATACGCCGTTGACCACAAACGCAAATCGGTAACCCTGGTGCACAAGGGCAACATCATGAAGTTCACCGAAGGCGCCTTTAAGAGCTGGGGCTATGCCCTGGCGGAGCGCGAATTCGGCGACCAAACCTTCACCTGGGCCCAGTACGACCGCATTGCCGAGCAGCAGGGAGCCGACGCCGCTAATGCTGCCCAAAAAGCTGCCGAAGCCGCCGGCAAAATCATCGTCAAAGACACCATCGCCGACGCCTTCCTGCAGCAAATCCAACTTCGCCCGCAAGAATACGATGTGATCGCCACCCTGAACCTCAACGGCGATTACATCAGCGATGCGCTGGCCGCCATGGTCGGGGGAATTGGCATCGCTCCAGGAGCGAACATCAACTACATCACGGGCCACGCCATCTTTGAAGCCACACACGGCACCGCACCCAAGTACGCCAACCTGGACAAAGTCAACCCGTCATCGGTGATTTTGTCCGGTGCCATGATGTTTGAGCACCTGGGCTGGCAGGAAGCCGCCGACCTCATTTACCAGGGCGTCAATGCCGCCATCGCCCGCAAGCGCGTTACCTACGACTTTGCCCGCCTCATGGATGGGGCCACTGAGCTCAAGTGTTCGGAGTTTGGAAGTGAGATCATCTCCTGCATGAGCTTAGTGGAAGCTTAAAGGTGACTCCTCGATCACACAACATTCGGGTGCTTAAAGGCGTATTTACTGGCATAAGGACTATCTTTTTGCCATGAACGTCTCTCCATTCCGGCTGCTGCCAAGCATCCGGCTGCCCTTTGCCGCGCTGCTGCTGCTGTTGGCACATGCCGCATCGGCTTCGTACATCATGCTGCCCATGGACAGCCGGCAGCCCAACCACCTTAAAGCCTACGGCATCACGTTCTGGGTTTTGCAAAACGGGGCAAAGGCCGATTGGCTGTTGAACTACCGCGGAGGCAGTTTTGCCTTTCCGTACGTGCGCGCGATTGAGACGGAGTGCGTCGTGCGTGGCGTTGGTTACGAAGTGCTGGCCGACGCTCAGTACGCCAAGATCCTGTCGGAAATTGGCGATCCGGAGGCCAACATGGATGTGGTTAAGCTGGACAAGCCGCCCAAAGTAGCGGTCTATTCACCCAAAAATAAACTGCCTTGGGACGACGCCGTAACGCTCGTGCTCACCTACGCGGAGATTCCTTATGACGTAGTATACGACGATGAATTGCTGGACAACCGCCTGCCTGAATACGACTGGCTGCACTTGCACCACGAAGATTTTACCGGACAGTACGGCAAATTCTGGGCGTCGAGTAAAAACGCCGCCTGGTACCAGGAGAACCAGCTTGTGTTGGAACAACTGGCCGCATCGCGCGGCTATACCCGGGTAGCCGACTTGAAACTAGCCGTCGCGCATAAAATAAGGGACTACGTAACCGGGGGCGGTTTTCTGTTTGCCATGTGCTCTGCCGCCGACACCTACGACATCGCGTTGGCTGCCGAAGGCATTGACATCTGCCCCGCGCCTTTTGACGGCACTCCCATGGATGCTGATGCCCAGGAGCGCCTCGACTTCAGCAAGACCTTTGCCTTTCAGGATTTTCGTCTAAGCACCAACCCTAACGAGTACGAACATTCCAACATTGACGTGAGCCTGGACCGCCAGGTATCCATGGAGGTGGACTATTTTACGCTCTTTGAATTCTCCGCCAAGTGGGACCCCATCCCTACCATGCTCACGCAGTGCCACACCCGCACCATCAAAGGCTTTTACGGCCAAAGCACCGCCTTTAGGCAGGATCTGGTTAAATCGCAGGTGTTGATTTTGGGCGAAAACAAAGCCGCCGGCGAAACCCGCTACCTGCACGGCGAGTACGGCTACGGCACCTGGACCTTTTACGGTGGCCACGACCCGGAAGATTACAAACATTACGTTGGCGATCCACCGACGGATCTCAACCTGCACCCCAACAGCGCCGGTTACCGCCTGATCCTGAACAACATCTTATTCCCGGCGGCAAAGAAGAAGAACCAAAAAACCTAGTTAGGTGTTTTTTTAGGCTCCCCTTTGTAAGCGGATGCGGGCCTTGCCTTCAAGTAACATTTTCTATGGTATGCTCAGTTTCTTGGTATTATCATCCGGAACGCGATCCACCAGGTAATGGTAAGGATCAATGCCTACCAGTTCCGGCTTTTCGGCAACCCTGAAAGTGAATGCATTCTCCGCCTTGCTCAGCTTGACGCGTTTCAAAACCAGCGGCTTACCGAGTTCTTCGTTCTTTTCGGCTTTGGCAAACACCCCGATGTCCAGGTAATCGTTCATGGTCAAGTCGGTGGTTTTACCCAGCGAATCACTGCGGAACTTTTCAGACAAGGTGGAGAACGAAACCTCGTAACCCCCTTCTACCGTTTTCACGTCTGCATCCACCACCCGGTTTGAAAACAAGGTGATGTTCAGAAACAAATCGTCTACCAGGTATTGCAGCGAATCAGGGGTCACTGAACGAAAGACCTCCAGCGCATCCATCGAGGTCGGGTATGGCGGGTCCTGGTATGCGAAGCGATCCACCAATTGCCGCAGCGCTTTATTGACTTGCGCTTCGCCGATCATCTCTTTGAAATAATACAGCACAACAGACGCCTTGTTGTAGTGTATGTACCCCTGTGCTTCAGTCAGCGCCAATGGGCGCTCGGCTTCAAATTCTCCTCCTCTGCCCTCCAGATAGCTGTTCATTTCATACGTTAAAAATCGGCCCATCCGATCTTTTCCGTATTCGCTTTCCATGACCATCAGCGCGGCATACTGGGCGAAACTTTCGCTAAGCATTTCGCTGCCTTGCATGTTAGCGCCAACCACCTGGTGGGCCCAATACTGGTGTGCCATCTCGTGCGCCACCACGTAAAAAACCATGTCAATTTCGCCCTCGTTGACTTTGCGCAAATCAGCGATGAACCCAATGCCTTCGCTGTAGGGCATGGTGCCCGGAAAAGCCTGCGCAAAGCTGGCATAGCGCGGAAACTCAATGATGCGGCACTGCTTGTGGTAGTACGGGCCAAAATTGGCCGTGTAGTACTCCAGCGATTTGCGCATGCTCTTGAGCATGTTAGGCACGTTGTAGGCGTGCTCGGCAATGTAGTACACTTCCAAATCCACGCCGTTCCAGGTCTCGCGGGCAACTTCGTAACGCGCGGAGATAAACGAGTAAAAATTCATTGAGGCCTTGTCCAACTCGTACTCAAAGTAGCGGCGTCCGTCTTTCTCCCATTCGCGCAGGAGGCTTCCCGGCGCGATAGCAATTTGATCTGGCGCGGTACTCATGATGGTATGCACCTGCACCCAGTCTGCGTCTTGCGAGAGATAAGTGTTGCCGCGGGCCAAGCTATCGGTCGGGGCCAGTTTGGGCATGCGCAATTTGCGCGGGAGCCCGAGTTTGCTGCGTCGGTTCTTATCGCCTATTTCGTAGCCGCTGTTGTAGCCCAAGCCTGGCATGATGTCGAAATTGTTGAAGAAGGTTCCATTCTGCGTGAGCTGTGTAAACGACACCTCGTTCTCAAAACCGCGGGTCTTCGCGGACGCGCTTAAATTAATGGTCAGTGAATCCCCGGGTTGCATCGGCTGGGCCAGCGTGTAGATCCGGTACGAAAGCCGCTCGTCGTCCAACGTCAATTCACTGCCTGGAATGTCGATGCGCATCGAGTCGCCCAGCGACGGGAGGGTGAAGTGCAGCGCTTCAATAGCCTCCCCGCTTTTGTTCACCAGCACCGCTTGCGTCCGTATGGTCATGTCCCGGCTGTAGGGGTCCAACGCAATGTTGTAATCCAGCGCTACCCAGCGCGGCTGCGCCAGGCCTTCGTACTTTTTATACGTGAGCTCATAGTCTTTCTGGCGCCGCTGATCTTCTTTGGAAGAGGTGTATTCGTTGAGCACCTCCGTGTTGTAAAACACAAAGCCCGCGCATCCCAAAAAGAGCAGCACCAGCACACCAATCACTCCTGCCCGGGAGCGCAACCGGACGGATGCGGTGCGGATGCGGTGCTTCAAACCGGTCTCCCTTCCCCGGACATAAAAACTGTAGATGACCAGGCAAAGCAGCAGGCTAAACAGGAGCCAATAGCTGTGAAAACCCAGCAATCCAGGCACAAATGGGCCCAACCCGTTCATGTCCGAGTAGGTCGAAGAGGGCACCGCACCAAAGGGCAACATATTGGTGTTAATCTCCAGCGCGGACCAGATTAAACTGTTGAGCACAACAAATACTACGAAAGCGAAATAAGCGATGTAGCGGTTGTTGATCAGGTAGTGCATCAGCAGGGCGATGACCACCAGGTAACTGAATTCCAGCATGTCCAGCACCAACAGCGATTGCACGTAAACCCCTATTTTGAAGGTGGTGTAGCCAAAAGCGAGCTGCGCCACCAGCCCGACCAGCATGGCCGTTGCCAACACCAGGAACACCGCAAACAACATGGCCAATAACTTGGCGCTGAAATACACGCCGGTGTTGACCGGAGTGGCGTCCTGAATATCGTGGATGCTGACGTCGCGCTCTTTCCAAACCAATACGCCGGAGTAAAACGTGATGATGCCAATCAGGAACAGGTAAAATGCTCCACGAATGGTGTCCACCACGTCGTAGGTAACCGGAAATTTGGCCAACCCGTACTGGCCCGTGAAACTGGTCAGGCTGGCCACCAAATTGATGATGCCGATGAGCAGAATGACCACAAAGGTTTGGTTGCGGACAATAGCCTTGCATTCAAAGACAATCAGGTGCCAAAGTGTGGCCCAGGAAAATCCACGCTGCAAGGGTGCGGTAAACGTGCGGGGTACTTGTGGGCCGTGTGTGGCTTGTGGATTTGTGGAGTTCTGATCCTGGGCCTCGATTTCAGTCTTTTTGCTGGCTTTCTTGCTGGCTTTTTCGTTGCGGGCATTGAACGAAAACCGGGTGTACACCCCCAACAAAACCAACAGGCTAATGCCCAGCCAATACAACCTGTTCAGGAGGAAGGGGCCAGAAAGGGGTGTTGCGGCCGAATTCAGTTCGTCAATGGTTTTGTACTTGGTCAGGATACCGCGTGCGTAAAAACCAAAGGGATCAAGAATATTGGCCAACCACTCTTTTTCCAGATCTTCCGTAAAGCCCTGGCTAACGGCGTACAACACCAGAATGAGCATAGCCCCGACAAACGACACAATGTTGTTGCGAAACAACATAGCCAACGCATAGAGAAAGACCCCGGTGATGAGCGTATTGGGAATGCCAAAACTCACCAGACCCTGCCAATGGCCTTGCCAGATGATCGGGCCGTAGCGTTCGGGTTGGGCCCAGGGCATCAGCGGACCAATCAGCGCCCCCAGCGTAACGCCTAAAAGCGGGAGCATGGCCACTAAAGCGGCTCCGAAAAACTTACCAAAATAGTAGTCGCGCTTTTTGATGGGCGAAGTAAAAACGAACTGGTACATGCCCGTTGAAAAGTCGCGGTTGGCCGATGCGTTCATGAACGCCGTGGTCATCAGCAGACACAGCAGCGACATGACACCGTAGTAATTCTGAATGACGGAAGGAGCGTTTTTGTAGACGCTCCCCACCCCCCCGCCAATCTGGATCTGGTCAGACGAAACGGCCCCCATCACCAACAAGGTGATGATGCCCAAAAAAATCCACACCATCGGGCGGCTCAGCCAGTACTGAACTTCGTGCCTAAAAAATATCCACATGGCCTTAGATTAATTCGTGCAGTTTGGCAAAAAACACATCCTCCAGTGTTTCTTCGGCTGGGGTAAAACCATCAGCAGGCATCGCATCAGCGTAAACGTGAATTTGGGGCTTGCCACCCACCAGTTTGTTGCTGATGACCGGGTAGTTGCGTTGGTAATGCTCCAGGCTGTCTTTCTCCACCCGCTTCTCAAACACTTTGTTGCGAATGAGTTGAAGCGCATCATCCGTGGTTCCGGCATACAACACCTTTCCCTTGTCCATGATGGCCATGTTCACACACAATTCGCGCACATCCTGCACAATGTGCGTAGAAAGAATGACGATAACCTGCTCCCCGATCTCGCTCAGAATATTGTAGAAACGGTTGCGCTCGCCGGGGTCAAGGCCCGCCGTGGGCTCATCCACAATAACCAGCTTTGGTGTTCCAATCAGGCTTTGCGCAATGCCGAATCGCTGGCGCATGCCCCCCGAATAACTGCTCACCGCCTTTTTGCGGTGCTCGTACAGGTTGACTTTCTGAAGAAGGTAATCTACCATGGCTGAGCGCTCCTTGGCGGCGGTAAAGCCCTTGAGCACGGCCAGGTGATGCAGCAGATCGGTGGCTGACGTTCTTGGATACACCCCGAACTCCTGCGGCAGGTAACCGAGAATCTTTCGCACGGCATCCTTGTCTTTAAGAACATCCAGGTCGTCAAGCATGACCCGGCCGCTGTCCGCGTCCTGCAGGGTGGCCAGCGTGCGCATCAGCGATGATTTTCCTGCCCCATTCGGACCGAGCAATCCGAACATGCCAGTACCAATTTCCAGGTGAACATCGAGAAGCGCGTGCACGCCATTGGCGTATTGTTTATTCAGGCCTTGAATGGTCAGTTTCATTGAAACTAGATGAATATTTTTAAAATTAAGCCGTAAGGCGAGGGATCGAAACCCGGACTCGAAGCTAAGAAACTGCCACGAAAGCACTTGTTAAGGTTTGTTAGCGCGGGTTTCCGGGAGCCGGTAATCTTTGCAACCGGCAAGGGGGCTCCCTCAATACCAGAAACGCCAATCGACTTGTAGCACAAACCCCCGGTTGGGCATCGGATAATTCGGGGTCTGGTACCAGCCGGGCGCAAACAACCCCTGCGCCAGATTAACCCCTTTGATCATGATTCGCGCGCGGTCAATGATGGCCGAAAAGAACAAATCCACTACCGGGTAGGTATCCGGGGTGGCGGAATTTTGCAAATAGAACGCTGCCGTCAATGGATTCCAAGCATCTGCGGTGTACTCGCTTTGAAAACGCACATCGGTGCCTATGCGAGCAAACAGCGCATTCTCAAAAAAGAATCCTTCATAATAAAAGCTATGTCGCCCAACATACAGCGGCAAATTTATGACCGCAGACCCGGTGTGTTGCAGCGCTACCGTGTTGTCCAGGTGCCAATTCCCCAGTTGAAAATCCTGGCGCAGCAGGGCCTGCCAAATGTAAGTTTGACCATTGACTTGCGCAGGTTGAGCAGACTCGTCCCAATACAACAGGTTTTGAACCTGGTGCACCTTCACAACCCAATCCATGCCCGCGCTTTTATGTTGGTACCGCAATTCCGGAATCAGTCGTCGTTCGGCATCCAGATTGAGCTCCCAGAAGTACGGCGCGGAGAAAAAGAAGTCCTGCTGCTCACTGGGCTGGAAACGCTGGGCGGTTAATCCGAGCGAAAGGCGCTGTTGCTCCGTGCGAACGCCGAGCCGCAACCCCGCATCCAATTCGCCAAAACGATTGCCGAGGAAATCAGCCGTTGCAAAGGGATGAACACCGCGCAGCGTATCACCCGGCCGCGGGCTGCCCGGCAACCACCGGACGCTGCCCTGGGCCAGTACATCCTGCAGGCTCCGAAATCCGGCTGTTTGCTGCACCCGATCCCAGCGGTGAATAAGCGCTACCTGATAATGCAGGCTCTTGGGCAGAGTATCTGCTTCGTCCACGCTGGCCAGCCCAATGGTATTTTGGACCCGTTGCAGGGCATATTCCGCCAGCAGGGTATCGGGGAAAAAGAGAAACGGACCATAGTAAGTGGTATCTGGCTGGGAATCGGTATAAGCCCTTCGATCAGTAGACCATTCCAAACTGTGCCACATTCGCCAACGCGGGTTGACCGGTGTCGCTAACCGGGAAAGCTGCAGGACCGTGGAATCCTCCACCTGCGTTGAGTCCAAAGGCAGGTAGATGCTGGTATCGGCTGCTGCGGGTCCGGCTGCCCTTCCCCCGAAAAGATGCTGATGCAGTTGAAACGACTGCCGGCGATGCTCCGTTAAGGCGTCCGCTAATTGCACGGGCGCTGCGTCGCGGGGCGTGAAGCCAAATACGGAATCAATGGCAGCGCCGCCGTTTTCTTCAGCCGTGACCGCGCTGAACAGGTAGCCTGCGTTGACGCCGTAGCGCCGGTCGCGGGTGCGAAACCAGGCAGAGGTACCCAAATCGTGCACCCCGGCTTTTTGCTGGTTACTCTGGCCCTCCGAAACCGTGCGCGTGTAATCCAGGCTCACGTTCAAGTTGGGCATGATGTTCTGGGCATGCCTAAAATTCAGTCGCTGCTGAACCCCCGAGCCCAAGGCATAGCGCAGTTGGGTGTAGGGCTTGTTGACGCGGTAATAGCGCAAACTGTCCGATGGCGTTTGATAGGGTCGATACGGGTCGTCGGCGAGGTCAATACCGACCGTGCCCCTGGCCTCGTGCCACAGCGATTGGGACGCCTGTCCAATATTGCCCAGCGTTTGGCGGTCAATTAATCCGAGAAAGGCGGGATCGAAATCCTGAAAGCGTTCAATCCCGGTGTCCAGCGGTAAAAATGCAAACGGCTGCCCGGGCAGAAAATAATCCGCGCGGGCGTTCCGGATATCATACTCTATGGTATCCTGCAACAAACTGTCGGCGCCAACTGCCAAGGAATCTTCCAAGAAGGGAAGGCCGGTAGACGGGTCAATGGACTGAGCCTGGCTGGAGAAAGAGAAACTGAACACCAGCAAGCCGGTCAGCAGACCAAGTGGCCAAATGAATACCGGCTTCATGCACTTCAATCGCGGCCCAACTTGACCAATTGTTCACTGAATTGTGCGGCCCCCGATTCCAGGCGAAGCACATAGAGGCCCGTGGCAAGGTCCGCGCCCAATTCCCAATCGAGGTTGTTGGCACCGGGTACCAGGTTCAGCGTGCGTTCACGGACCACGCGGCCCTGCATATCGCTGAGGAAAATTCGCCCCTTGACAGCTTCCTGCGCATGCACCTGCACTGACACACGGTCGGCAAAAGGATTGGGCGAAACGCCTGTGACCTGGAACGACGGTGGCACCACTTCCTGACCCAGGCCCAACCCGTTGGCCCTAAAGACAAACATACCAAACTGCATGTCGGAGACAATAATCAGGCCGCTGGGCAGGCGTGGATACACCCCCCACGCTCCGCGATAAGACGTGTGGTCTGTCGGAACATAAGTTTTGTAATGGGCAACATACGTTGGATTCGTCGGGTCGCTCAGGTCGTGAATGTACAAGCCGTCGTGGTAGCAGGCGCTAAACAAGTAATCGCCGCGAAAGACCGGATTGTGCACAATTGACATCGGATCCACCTCGCTGCCAAAAGTGGACAACACATTGATATCCGTAAGATCACTTACGTCCAGAACTTTCATCAGGGCACCGTGGTTCTCATCGGCAAACACAAAAATAGGCTCGGTGTCGTGCAACCAGCCGCTGTGGTTATAACCGCGATCGGGGTAGCTGTCAATGCTGCCCAACACCACCGGGTTGTCCGTATCCGTCCAATCCATAACCAGGATGCGCCCATTGTAGCCGTCGCTCATGTACAAAATATGGTCGCGCACGTAGCCGTCGTGCACCAGTGTGCCGTCGTTGTAAATGGCCATCAGCGCGGGATTCTCCGGATCGGCCAAGTCATAGATGGCCAGCGACGAGAAGCCGGGTGCAAACCCAACCAGGAAGCAATAGAGCCGTCCATAGACCGTATCAATAGCTATGTTATGGGTCAGCGAAAGCAAGTCTTTGCTGTCGTACACCACCGACACCGAATCCGGCAGGTAGCGCAGATCCATAATCTGCAAGGTGGAAATACCGGAACCCTCGTCGCAAACGGCGTACAAATACCCATGGTAATCCTCGAAATCGCGGTGAATGACCCCCGGGCCACTGTACGCCCCCTGCACGGAATCCACCGGACGGATATTCTCCGGATCGCTGAGGTCAAAAATGTGCGTACCCCAGCTTGTGCCAATGACACCGTATTCCTTGCCGTCCTGCACGAAGCCCCAACACTCGTTGTACGTATTGGCAAAAACTGTGGATGGAGCAAAGTTGGGGTTGGTCCAATTGTACAGCAGTTCCAGCGAAGCCGACTGTGCGAAAGCCGGGCTGATCGCTGCCACGAAAAAAAACACGACACCAGCGCGAAAACTCCGCACCAGGTTGCCAACAAAAGAGGTGGATTCCATAGACTTCAAAAATAGCCCCAAAACCTGAGGCGTAGCATAGGGTTGCTCCCCGGCCATAACCGCTGGCAGGGCAAGCCGTTCAGCCCCGCGCTCCTGCACTACGGTCTACTCCGCTTCAGCCACCAAAGCCCGCAAAATGGCCGTCATACGGGGCTCTGCCTGCGACGCCACCCGGATGACATCTTCCAGGCTGGTTGCCTCTACCGCGGAAGGAGGATACCCACTGTCTGTGATCACTGATATGGCAAAAACCGGAATATCCATTTGTTTGGCAGCCAAGGCCTCCGGCACGGTACTCATGCCAACCGCATCGCCACCAATGCGGTGCAGGTATTGGTACTCTGAAGCAGTTTCCAATTGCGGTCCCGGCACGGATACGTACACTCCCGCAAAGCAACGGATGCCCTTTTCGCCCGCAATTTCCAGCGCGCGGGCAACCATGGCCAGGTCATAGGTACCCAAAGGATCAGGGAAACGCGGCCCAAACTCCGGCTCATGCGGCCCGCGGAACGGACTCTCAGGCAGCAAATTGATGTGGTCTCGGAGCACCATCAGGTCGCCTTTGCCAATGGTTTCGCTGAGGCTACCCGCCGCATTGCTCACAAACAGCCTGCGAATGCCCAAAAACTTCATGACCCGGACCGGAAAAACTACTTCCTGCGCGGAATAGCCTTCGTAATAATGAAAACGTCCCTGCATGGCCACCACCCGCCGCCCGCTCAACCGCCCAAAAAGCAATCGGCCTTTGTGGCTCTCCACGGTAGACACCGGAAAGTGCGGAATGGCCTCGTAGGAAATTTCTGCTTCTATCTCCATGTCGCCGACCAAACCGCCAAGGCCCGTGCCCAGAATGATGCCAAATTCTGGCTCCGTTTCAGGCGTTATGCCCGCCCTCTCGCGGATGAACTTTACCGTCTCGTGAACTTTATCGATGACTCGTTGCACTGTGTAGTATTAGAAATGTCCTGGAGGAAATGTTCAAAAACCCGTTGCCAAAATGGTGCTTCAACCGCAAGGTTCGGGGGCGCAAAGTTCGAAATTTTAACGCGTCTGGCATAGTGGGGGGCTA
>CAYSDI010000065.1:0-20502 GCA_964429745.1 uncultured Chitinophagales bacterium
GCTTTTTTCGTCAGCTTTTCTTGTCAGCTTTTCTTGTCGGAAAACTGGCGGGTTCATCACTCCGGAATGGCTACGAAGATAAACACCGGGCGTTAATAGCAAGATTCACCTTTTCCACAAGTTTCCCCCCGATAATTCATGGAGTCCCAAGCCATTAGACAAGCCTTCCTCGACTTTTTCCGCAGCAAGGGTCATGACATTGTGGCCTCTGCGCCGATCGTTGTGCAGCACGATCCTACGCTATTGTTTACTAACGCCGGGATGAACCCCTTCAAGGACATCTTTCTGGGTAACCGCGAGGCGGTGGAAAAGCGGGTGGCCGATACCCAAAAGTGTTTGCGGGTTTCCGGAAAACACAACGATCTGGAGGAAGTGGGAGTAGATACCTACCACCACACCATGTTCGAAATGCTGGGCAACTGGTCTTTTGGGGATTACTTTAAAACCGAAGCCATTGATTGGGCGTGGGAATTGCTCACGTCCGTATACAGCATTGATCCGGACCGCATCTACGTGACGGTGTTTGCCGGTGACCAGACTGATAAGCTCGCCCCCGACGATGAGGCGGCGCAATTGTGGGCAAAACACCTTCCCCCTAACCGCATTTTGCCTTTCAACAAAAAGGACAATTTTTGGGAAATGGGCGATACTGGGCCCTGCGGCCCTTGCAGCGAATTGCACGTGGACATGCGCAACGAGGCTGATCGTCAGGCCATTAACGGGGCTACGCTGGTCAACAACGACCATCCGCAGGTCATTGAAATCTGGAACTTGGTATTCATTCAGTTCAATCGCAGTGCCGACGGCAGCCTGCACGATCTGCCGGCGCGGCACGTGGATACGGGCATGGGATTCGAGCGCCTAAGCATGGTGCTGCAGAACGTGCAAAGCTCCTACGACACGGATGTGTTTGCACCCTTGCTGCGCGAATTGGAGCACATCAGCGGGCGGCGTTACGCCACTGATCCCAAGACCGATATCGCTATGCGGGTTATCGTGGACCATATCCGGGCAGTTTCGTTCACCATTGCTGATGGCCAGTTGCCAAGCAATACCGGAGCAGGTTACGTGATTCGCCGGATTCTGCGCCGCGCGGTCCGCTACGGCTACAGTTACCTGGGCCTGGACGAGCCGTTTTTGCATCGTTTGGTGCCCGTTTTGGCGGCGCAATTGAAAGACGCTTTCCCCGAATTGGCGCAACAACAGGATCTGGTCGGGCGGGTCATTCACGAAGAAGAGATCAGTTTTCTGCGCACCCTTTCCGAAGGGTTGAAGCGGCTTGATCACCTGGGCAGGCACTTGACAGAAACAAGGGCAGGCACCTTGGACGGGGTCACCGCCTTTGAACTCTACGACACCTTTGGTTTTCCGCTTGACCTGACGCGTCTTGTGGCTGCAGAGAAAGGGTTGCAGGTGGACGAAGCGGGATTCGAACAGGAAATGGCCGCACAGAAGGCCCGTTCGCGCTCCGCCGCAGAATCAGAAACGTCCGACTGGGTGAGGCTGCAGGCCAACGTACCCATGCAATTCGTGGGCTACGACCAATTGGAGTCAGCAGCCCGGTTGGTCATGTACCGCCAGGTGGAGCACAAAAAAAAGGTTTCCTACCAGTTGGTGCTGGACCGCACGCCTTTCTACGCAGAGAGCGGGGGCCAGATCGGCGACCAGGGTACCTTGAAAATTGGCGCCGAGGTATTGGATGTGTTGGATACCCGCAAGGAGAACGACCTGACCATTCACCTGGTAGAGAAACTGCCCGCTCAGCCGGAAGCTACCATTCACGCGGCCGTGGACTGCGATCGGCGGTCTCTGATCGCGGCGAACCACTCAGCCACGCACTTGCTTCACGCAGCACTTAAAGCTGTTTTGGGCAACCACGTAGCGCAAAAAGGCTCTTATGTGGGCCCGGACCGCCTGCGTTTTGACTTCAGCCATTTCAGCAAGCTCAGCGCCGACGAAGTGGCCCGCGTAGAGCGTATTGTCAACGCCCGTATCCGAGCGGACATCGCCCTGGACGAGCGCCGCGAGGTACCCATGGAGGAGGCCATAACCATGGGGGCCACCGCGCTTTTCGGCGAGAAGTACGGCGATCGCGTGCGGGTCATCACCTTTGACCCTGCGTTTAGCCGGGAGCTCTGCGGGGGAACCCATGTTCGGGCTACGGGCAACATTGGCGCGTTTAAAATTGTGGCGGAAGCTGCCGTTGCGGCGGGCATCCGGCGCATGGAAGCCATTACCGGCCCGGCCGTAGAGGTCTGGATGGAAGAGCGTTTAGCCTTGGTCGCCAACCTGGGCGACTTGCTCAAAACGCCAGACCTGGTCAAAGGTGTTCAAAAACTGCAGGAGGAGAATGCCGGCCTGCGCAAGTTGGCGGGCGAAGGGGCCCAGGTGCAATTGGCCCAACTCCGCAACAAACTCCGGGCTTCAGCCACCGAACGCGACGGCATCCAGTGGATTCAGGGCGTGGTAGACGTGGCGGATGCGGAGGCACTCAAATCGCTGTCGTACGAGTTGCGGCAGGATCACCCCCGGACAGCCATTGTGTTGGGCGCGGAGCTCGATGGCAAGGCGCTGCTCAGCATCATGCTCAGCGACGCGCTGGTGCAGCACCAAGGATGGAATGCCGCCCAAAGTATTCGCGAGGCCGCCCGGAGCATTCAGGGGGGCGGGGGGGGACAACCCTTTTACGCCACAGCCGGCGGCAAAAAGCCCGAGGGCTTGGCGGCTGCCGTTCAGGCCGCGGTTAATCACTTGCAAGAAACAAAGGCAACTGCTTCAAAATGAGATTATTATTGCTTTTTGCTTTAAGCTTTAGTTTAATAGTTGCCGGCATCCTATCCCCCGGATGTAGTGGGGGCGCAGCCCTGTCAACGGTAGCCCCGGAGAACTATTGGGTGCAGGTTGAATGGCCGGAAGCTGCCGGCCAGTCGGTGCAATTGTTCCAGGTGCGCTACAACCGGCCGCTGCAGAAAACGCGCATTCTGCTCGATTCAGGCTCGGTCGATTCCAAAGGCGTGCTCTTGCTGGAGGGCAATTTGACGGAGGCAATATTGGCCGAACTGGTCGTCGGTTCACAGGGCGTTCCGGTGGTATTGGAGCCCGGTAAACCCTACCGGCTGGGTCCATCCGAGGAGGATCCCAAAACCCTGGTTTGGAAGTTTCCAACGGATGCAGATCGGTTGCGCCGGTTGAGCGCGGGTTGGCAGGACCAATACAACCAGCTTGCCGCGATGGGACTGGCTTACGAAAAAGCGCTCCAAGGCAATCGGGTCCCGGCGCTGGACAGCCTTCGCCGCTTGCGCGAAGACGGGGCAACCCGGTATTGGCAGAGCATTCGCGATTTGGTGGACAGCACGGCTAATCCGCTGTTGGGCTATTTCGCCGTAGAGTCGCTGGACTGGCCGAGCAATTTCGACGTGATCCGCGCCTTCTCCAACAAGATGATCGGTCAGGTGCCCAACTCGGTATACGCCCGCGATTTGCAGGACCGAATTGTGCAGTGGGAGGCCAAAATGCAAAACCAGCAGTCCGGATTAAATCTGGTGGGCCGACCCGCTCCCGAGCTGACTGGCACCACCGCGGATGGCCGTATGATCCGGCTTTCGGACCTCAAGGGTCAAGTGGTCCTGGTAGATTTCTGGGCTTCGTGGTGTGCCCCTTGCCGGCGGGAGAATCCGAACCTGGTGGAGCAGTACCGCCGCTATTCCAACCGCGGGTTCACGGTCTTCAGCGTTTCGCTGGATCGCGAAGCGGAGGCTTGGACCACAGCGATTGCCGCCGACAGCCTCGTTTGGTCAAACCACGTCCGGGAAGCGGATTTCGGAGGCCCAATGAGCACCGCCTATGGCGTTGCCGCCATTCCCGCTGGCTTCCTGGTCAATGCCCAAGGCACAGTGGAGGCCCAAAACCTGGAATTGCGCGGCGAAAATCTGGTCCGGCGGTTGGAACTTATCCTGGGTCCTTAAGTGTCCGAACTATCGGAGCAAATCGTGGAAGGTGGCCGCAGACTTCCAGTCCTTTAACGAGAAGCTTCAATTTAACGACCTGGACAATCCCGATTTTGTACTGGGCGACGTGCTGGAAGAACACAATTTGAAGAGCATTAACCGTCGTTGCTTTGTGCAGCCGCTTTTTGATGATCTCGAAGCGGACATTGTAGCCGCCCCCAACATCAAAACGCATTGCTTGCATCCGGAAGAGGATGTCCCAGCTTAACCCCCACCCATTTTCAACAAAGGGCTTCTTTTGTTGGGTGAATGGCCGCTTTCAAGGGTTCAACCCGATTTTTTGATTATCATGCAGGTTCATTCGTCCACCCTGCTTCAGGGTGAACAGTTAACCCAAGCCTCCTGATGAGCCGCAAAGAAATCTTAGAAGAACTGCTGCAACACCTGCAGTCTGACCTGAACCTTACTCCAGAGCAGAGCACAAGTTTAAAAGGACTTGTCCAAACGCACATGGAGCAGCGCAAGGCCTTGCGCACCCGTTTTGGCGACGACAAAGCCGGCCGAAAAGAGGCGGTTAAACCGCTCAACAAACAATTGCGCACAGACATCGGTTCCCTGCTGGATGCCCGCCAGCAAGGCATTTTCCAGGAGAAAAAAGATACGTACAAAGAGATGCTTCGGGACTGACAACGCGTCGCGGCTTGCAGGGCGGCAGCATTTCTTGATACTGCCAATTAGCCTTGCGCCATAATCGCCCTTAGCGGTACACAAATTCACCGTAGGGACCCTTGACCACGACTTCTGAAGCATCGGAAGTCGGGGCCACTTCGGTGTAGCCCGCAATTTGTGCTTCAATGTTCCAACGGCTGGCCAACCGGACAAAGTCTTCGGCTGCCTGGGGTTCCACGTAACATTCCAGACGCTGTCCCATATTGAATACGCGGTACATGTCGGTCCAGGGGGTGCCGCTGGCTTGCTGGATCAGGCGAAATAGCGGCGGGGCAGCAAACAAGTTTTCCTTGACCACGCGAACCCCGCGCAAGAAATGAAGCACCTTGGTTTGTCCCCCGCCAGTGGTGTGAATGAGGCCCTGCAAAGCTGGTCGGAGGTGCTGGAATACTTCGCGCAAAAAGGGCAGGTAGGTTCGGGTGGGGGATAGCACCAACCGACCCATATCAAGATCGCTTAAATCCGGATCGCCGGGTTTGGTGGGAACCGGATCGGTGAGTCGGTAGGGTCCGGCATACACGAGATCGGCTTGCGTGGCCGGGTCAAAACTCTCCGGATACTTCTGGCGGTATTCGGGGTTAAAAAGGTCATGGCGTGCGGACGTGAGCCCGTTGCTGCCCATGCCGCCGTTGTACTGCGTTTCGTAACTGGCTTGACCCGAGGAAGACAAGACCACAAGAGCAGCTCCAGGCTTGATTTCGTTGACAAAAACACCGTTCCGGCGCAAGCGGGCAAAGGCCGTAAAGCCCACATCGGCTGTGCGGACGATATCCCCTACATCAGCTGTTTCGCCCCCGCCGTGGTGAATGGCCACCCCCAGATCGCTCATCTGATCCAGGAAGGCGGTGGTGCCGTTGATGAGCGCCGCGAGCACTTCGCCCGGAATCAAATGCTTGTTGCGACCAATGGTGGACGAGATCAAAAACGGGCCGGTGGCCCCTGCGCAGGCCATGTCGTCCAGGTTCATGACCAGCGCATCCTGAGCGATGCCCGCCCAAACATCTAAATTGCCGGTTTCGCGCCAATAGCAATAAGCCAGCGACGTTTTTGTTCCGGCCGTGTCAGCGTGCAGGATGTTGGCAAAATCCGGGTCACCGCCCGCAGCATCGGGCAGAATTTTACAAAATGCGTTGGGAAACAGCCCTTTGTCCAGGTGTCGAATGGCCTGGTGGACTTCGGATTTGCTGGCAGAAACTCCCCGTTGGTCGTAGCGGTCAGCGGAAGAAGGACTTTGCGAGGACTTTGGTGTAGACGTCATGGAGGCGGAACGCGGGGCTTGGAGCCCAGTGCGAAGATACAAAGGGCTATTCCTTTGGGTGCTCATCCAATACCCTCACGCGATTCGTGTGCGCAGAACAAACCAGGAAACGAGTACCAAGAAGCCAGTCAGGGAAGCTGTCAGCATGACTGTAAACCACGGAGTGTAATTGGTAAAATAGAGCGAATTGAGGCTCAATACGACCAGGATCAGCCGGAGGATTTCAGCGCCCCGAACCCAAGGCTTCTGCTCCATGATGGCGCCGACAATCATCGTGGACACGATGATGACACCCAGAAAAAGCACCTGATAGAACACGCCGATTTCGGCAAAAAAGGTCATGTAGGCGACCAAACCCAGGGTAATGAGGACAAACTGCGCCAATAAGTAGCCGTTTAGTGCTTCGGCGGCATGTGCGTTGAATTTGGGTTTCTCGGGCTCAACGGGTGGTGGTGCCTGGTAGCCACCCAGTTCCGCGGGCAGCCAGCCAGGTTTGGCCACGATCATGTAGAGTTTGTCGCGCCAGCGCGTCATGCGTTTCATGGCAGCGCCCATTTCGGCGTAATAATGCAGGTTGGCCCAGGTGGGGTTCCAGGAGCGCAGTGGCCGGGTAATGCCGTAGGTGGGTTTCACGCCCTCTTCCTGAAAAGTGCCGAAAAGTCGATCCCAGACAATGAAAATGGCCGCGTGGTTTTTGTCGATGTATTCCGGGTTAACGCCATGGTGGACCCGGTGGTGGCTGGGCGAGTTAAGCACCCATTCGAACCAGCGGGGCATGCGGTTTACTGCCTCGGTATGCACCCAAAACTGGTACAGCGTAATGACGGCACCCGCGGCAAAAAAGATCATGGGATCGAAACCCAGCAAGGGGATGGGCAGGAAGATGAAAAAGGCCAATAAGTTGTGAAACCAGCTTTGGCGCAGCGCTACCGACAGGTTGTAGTCTTCGCTGGAATGGTGCACGACATGAGCACCCCACAGAAAATTCCAAGCGTGGCTCCAGCGGTGTGCCCAGTAGTAGAAAAGGTCGAAGATGACCAGGCACAATACAAAGGACCAGACCGTTTGTGGTTGGCGTATAAGAGAAAAATGTTCGTATACGAAAGTGTAAGCTCCAAGCAGCACAAACTTTTGGAAGAGGCTAAACACCTGGCTGCCGATGCCGATGTTCAGGTTAGTAATGGCATCGTTGAAGCGATACAACGTGCTCCCCTTCCAGCGGCTGTAAACGTATTCAATGCCAATAGCCAGAAAAAAGAAAGGGATAGCAAAGAGGATGTAGACGGGTTCCATGCGTTCAGGTGTTCTGTCTGGAAATTACGGCTTTCCGGGAGAAAAGCCTCATCGCCCGCGGCGGCGGGGATCGGTTTGTATTTCATCCGGTTCCTCGCTCTCCAATTCTATTTCGCCGAGCACCTTAAACGTGGTGCGGCGGTTGAGCTGGTGTTCATCCTCACTGCACGCCACGTCATCGGCGCAGCGGTTTAACAGCCGGCGCTCGCCGTAGCCTTTTGGCTCCATTCGCATTCCGGGTATGCCTTTGCTGACCAGATAGGCCACCACCGAATTGGCGCGACCGCGGCTCAGGACGTCGTTGTATTCCGTGCGTCCTCGCGAGTCTGTATGCGAACTGATTTCAACGGCCAGCGAAGGATTCTCCGCCAGAATTTTTACGAGTTTGTTTAGTTCAGGGAAGGATTCTGCGCGAAGCGTGGTGTCATCAAGATCATAGTAAA
This sequence comes from uncultured Chitinophagales bacterium, assembly GCA_964429745.1. Lineage (GTDB taxonomy): Bacteria > Bacteroidota > Bacteroidia > Chitinophagales > BACL12 > WGOA01. Next base: position 7,671 of record CAYSDI010000065.1, read on the forward strand.
TGTTCTTGAGCGTGATGTCTTTTTCTGGAATCGGGTCGAGCACAATGCGGACATCCACAAAGAAAGTATCGCCCGGAGTATCTGGCAACCCGCTGGTGCTGACTTCTTCGGCGCGGGTAAAGTAGCCGCTCAGTTTTCCGCTGACACGGTAGTCGGTGGCGAAACTGATTTGGGTGCGAAAGCGGCCTTCTTTGTCCAGCTCCAAACGGCCCTGGTCCACGCCCGCACTTTCGTCAAAGAGGCTGACCTGTGCCTGCGCCAGGGGTTTGTACCCCGTTACTTCGGAGTCCGGATTGCGGGGGTCAGCCAAGGTTTTTTCCACAATGTCGCCACGGAGTTCGTAGCGGGGGGGTGGGGGGGGCGCTTTCTTTAACACAAAACGGTAGAGGTCATCTGAGCCTTCGCCGCCGGGTCTTGAAGAGCTGAAAAGTCCTGTCATTAAGGTATCTGGGTGCGGGTTTAGGCGCGGCAGCACCAGCATACCGAAGTCATCCCCGCCAGAGTTCAGGGGGTAGCCCAACCCTTCCGGTCTGCTCCATACTTTGCGGGTCTCCGCAGTTTGAAACAGGTCTAGCCCGCCCATTCCGGGGTGGCCATCTGAGCTGAAATACAATTGACCCTCCGGTCCGATGGACGGGAAAACTTCGTTTCCGGTGGTGTTAATGGAAGGGCCGAGATTGATGGGACTTCCCCAGCCCTCTTCGCCTTGCCGCACGTAGTACAGGTCGGCCCCGCCGTAACTCTCCGGATCGCCAGAAGCGGAAAAGTAGAGCCGCTTGCCGTCAGGGGTCAGTGCCGGATGCCCAATATTGATGGAGTCAGTAAAGAAGTTGAGCATTTCAGGAGCGCTCCAGGTTCCGTCTGGGTCGCGATAGCGGTACAACAAACGGCAGGGGTCGTCAACCTTTTTGTCCGGACTGCCGCACTGTGTGTACACCATTTCCGTAAAATCCGCGCTGTAGGTAGCCGTGCCTTCGTAATATGCCTCGTTGATTTGAACGTCAAAGGTGGTGGGATCAAAATACTCCCCGCCGGGTCGGCGCAGCGCCAGGAACAGGTCGTAATACTTGCCGCCCGTCCATTCATTGTCCGCTTCTCCTACGGCGGAAGGGCGTCCGGAGGTAAACACGAGGGCTCCACCTTCAAACAACACGGGCGCAAAATCTTCCGCAGGCGAATTCAGCGCCCTCAGGTTACTGACCTCAAAATAGGTTTCCCCCTTGAGTTGGTCCTGGATGCGCTGGCATATGGCGATTTCGCGTTTGATCTCCGCCCGGCGGTCCGGGTCGTCCTGCAGGTATTGCTGAAGCGAGGCGATGGCCGCGGGGTAATCTTCCTGTTTCTTTTGCTGTTGCGCCTGGTTGTAAAGCGCATCAGGGCCATACCCTTCGTTGTAGGCTTTTGAAAACCAGCCTTCTGCCTGGGCGGGCTGGTTGAGGGCGTCATAAGCCTGCCCAATGCGGAAAGCTTGCGCTGATTTGGTGGCCGGGTTCTTGTTTCCCGCATATTCCTCCTTCAACATTTCAGCCGCCACGCTGTACTTGCCCAGTTTGAAGGCCGTTTCACCATCGCGAAGCTTGCCGGTGCTGACGCATGAGCTGAAGGCAACCGCGAAGACGGCACAAACGCATAAAAGGCTGAACTTGAGGGATGGCAGACGGACATTCACGTATCGATGGGACTTTAGTCCGCTAAACTAACCAAACGAGGGAACTGAGCGGAAAGTATAGTCAAAGCAATTCAGGCGGAGCTTGCGCCCCGCCTGATGATTTTTACGATTCTTTAAGAGTTGTTTGATCCCCTCCATGGCGTGCTGCCTCAGCGGATAAAAAGCAGTTCCCGGTACTTGGGCAAAGGCCAGTGGGCGTCATCCACAAAGCGCTCGAGCTTGTCGGCGTGCTCGCGTATGCCGGGGAACATGGCCGTTACTTTGTCGCAGTAGGCGATGGCGCGCTCACGCGGATCATCGATTTTGTTCAGCGAACGGCGGTTGTCGACCATTTGGTCCAGGCCGGATTTGAGCCCATTGATGTGCTTGCTGATCTTTTCGATCAGGTCGGTTTGGGCGGCATAGGCTTCTGTTGGCATGCCCAATTCGCGCAGCCCGCGCACGTTTTCGAGCAACGTATTTTGGTATTTGACCGCTGCGGGCAAGATGAAGTTGATGCCCAGTTCGCCCATCAGGCGCGCTTCGATCTGGATTTTACGCGTGTAGTCGTCCAGCCATATTTCGTGGCGGGCATGCATCTCGCGGTCGGTGAAAATCTTGTGCCGGATGAACAGCTCGCGGGCTTTCTCCGTCATGTAGAAGTCCAGCGCCTGGGGCGTGGTTTTGACGTTGTTCAGCCCGCGGCGAGCGGCCTCCTGTGCCCACTCTTCGCTGTAATTGTCGCCCTCAAACATGATGGGGCGTGCTTCTTTGATGTAGCGGCTCAAAACCCGCAGAATGGCCACGTCGCGGTCTTCGCCTTCTTTGCGAATGCCTTCAACATCCGCCACGAATTTGCGAAGCCGGTCGGCCACCATGGTGTTGAGCACCGTCATGATGCTGGCGCAGTTGGCCGAGGAACCCACGGCGCGCACTTCGAACTTGTTACCAGTAAAGGCAAATGGGGAGGTGCGGTTGCGGTCGGTGTTGTCCAACAGCAGATCGGGGATCTTGTTGTGGATGTCCAGTTTTAGGTCCTCTTTGGTCATTTTGTCCAACTGGTCCTTGCCGGCGCGCTGTTCTATTTCGTCCAGCACGGAGGTCATTTCAGAACCGAGGAAGACCGAGATGATGGCGGGCGGCGCTTCGTTGGCACCCAGACGATGGTCGTTTGAGGCTGCGGCAATGGCAGCGCGAATCAGGTCGCTGTGCTCGTACACGGCGCGCACCGTGTTGACAAAGAAGGTCAGGAAGCGCAGGTTGGTCTTAGGGGTATTGCCTGGTGACAACAGGTTGATGCCGCTGTCCGTACTCATGGACCAGTTGTTGTGCTTGCCCGAGCCGTTGATGCCAGCATAAGGTTTCTCATGGAGAAGCACGCGCAACTTGTGGCGGCGGGCAACACGATCCATGACGTCCATCATGAGTTGGTTGTGGTCAACGGCCAGGTTCACTTCCTCAAACATCGGCGCGGCTTCGAACTGGCTTGGGGCCACCTCGTTGTGTCGGGTGCGCACAGGAATGCCGAGTTTCAGGGCTTCGGTTTCCATGTCAACCATGTAGGCATAAACGCGCTCGGGAATAGATCCGAAGTAGTGGTCTTCTAACTGCTGGCCCTTGGCCGGTATATGGCCAAAAACCGTTCGGCCGGCCATGGCTAGGTCGGGGCGAGCTTTGAACAACGCTTCGTCAACCAAGAAATACTCTTGCTCCCAGCCCAGCGTAGGGGTGACTCTGCTGGTCTTTTTGTCAAAGTAGTTGCGCATGACCTCCAAGGCTGCTTCTTCCAGTGCGTGCACGGATTTGAGCAGGGGCGCTTTAAAGTCGAGGGCTTCGCCGGTGTAGGACACGAAAATGGTGGGGATGCACAGGGTGCGGCCCTTGTCAATTTCCATGATGAAGGCCGGGGACGAAGGGTCCCATGCGGTGTAGCCGCGGGCCTCAAAGGTTTGGCGAAGGCCTCCTGACGGGAATGACGACGCATCGGGTTCTTGCTGCACCAGCGCATTGCCCGAGAAATGCTCGATACCCTTTCCCCCGTCTGTGGGAATGAAAAAGGAGTCGTGCTTTTCGGCAGTAGAGCCGGTAAGCGGCTGAAACCAGTGGGTGAAGTGCGTAGCACCTTTGGCCATGGCCCACGCTTTCATGGAGCTGGCTACCTGATCGGCAATTTTGCGGTCAATTTTCTGTCCGGAGCGAATAGATGCTTTGACGCTCAGGTAGGCTTCTTCGGACATGTGCTTCTTCATGGCGTTTTCGTGGTACACGTTGGCGCTGAAGTAGTCCGAAATTTTGTCGGATGGCGGTTTCACCAGGATGCGATCGCGGCCCAGGACGGTTTCCAACGATTGAAAGCGCAAAGAGGACATAAGGAGTGGTTTGGTTCAGAAAATCAGACGGGCGCAAAATTACGCATTCTGAATTAAATCCAGCTTTTTTACGCTTGTCAGGCTATAAATGTTGGTCAATAGCGGAAAATTTGTGTTTTTTAGGCCATAATTTTAATTTTTATCGAATTATTTCGCTTTTTTATACAAACATAGAAATTAATAAAGTGCTAGGGTTGACAGACCCAAACCAGGCATTTCCACCGGTGGAAAGGACATTTAGCCCTTAAGCAAAAACCTTGGACGCGGCAGCCAGTTAGGCCAGCGCGAAGGCGGATTGCCCACCAGTGCTGCTGCAAAAACCAACGGGAGCATCGCAGACTTATAGCGCACAATGGCCCCCAATGCGGGCACAGTCAGGCCCACCACCAGCAAGACCCCCAAACTGAAGAAGAAGCAAAAGGCTAAAACCGGAGCATAAGAACGCTGCCAGCGCCACCCGCTCAGCAAAATCAGTAGCAGCAAAACCTGAAGCACGCCGCTGATTGCTGCAACTACCTGGAATCCATTTTCCGGCGGATTGGTAAAGGTCTGGAGCCAGACGTGGTCCAGCGCCATGGGCAAGTTGGCGACCAGTTCAGCCGCAGAATCTCCGATCGGACGCATAGGCAGGTGGGTATTGCCCTTTAAATCCAGTAGAAATTCCTGCTCGGCCCGCAGCCGCCCAAGTACGTCAAAGGCTGGCGACAATCGGCTGAGCGGCACCAAAAGCCCCAGCAAAACCAGGTGCATGGCCGTAAAACGGAGAAAATGCGGTCCGGGATGGCGCAGGCACCAGGTGTACATCGCTAAGTTCGGAATCAGCAAAAGCACCATGTACGAGCGGCAGTTCCAAAGCAAAAAGGCACCGAACGAAAAAAGTGCCATGTGGCGGAAACGCGGGTTGAGCACGAGTTGTCGCGTGCTGTACAGCAGGGCTCCCAGCGAAAACAAGGTTACCGCGTCTTTGTGAATGGCCGAGCACCAAAACAGCGTGGAGGGCATGAAAAAAACCGCGAATGCGAGCACTCCGGCATGGCGCGGGAAGCTTTCAGCCAACACCCGGTGAAGCCAGGTCAAACCCATTAGCGAAAAGAGGCAGAGCAACACGATGTTGCCATAAAAGTGCCCAAATGTGAATACGTTAAACAAGCTGTTTATGCGAACGGACAGAAATTCCTGCGTGCGCCAATTGAGCCGAAGTTGGTCGTCAATGTACAGCAGGTGATCCGGTACCTGGCCGGAGGACGAAAACCCGAAGGTCATCTCCAGAAAATGCGCCGGGTTTTGCGCTAAAGTGCCATAGATCACCTGGCTGTCCTGAAAATAGTGAACAATGTCGCCGGTTTGATAAACGTGAAAGTAGGCCAACCCGTAAGCGCTGCCCGCCAGTATTTTAAGCCAAAAAGCCGCCAGCAACACTTCGCGCCGAACCGGGCTTTTGCGCCAAAAGCGCCCATGCAAAAGCCACCCGCTGCCGAGCAGGCCGTACAACAGCATAAAAATCAGGTTCCCCGCCCAGTTCAAAAGCAGCCTTTGATCGCGAAGATAACAAGGACGCCGCCGAGCGAACGCGGGCATTTCACCCGCTTGCGGTTAACTTTGCGGCGGGTGCGGTTGGTGAATCCGCCCTGCAGCAAGGCATGAGCGAACAACAAACGCTGACCCAGGGGGTCACGGTAGAAACGGCAGAGCAATTGGGCTTGTTGGCCGAAGAATTTGACAAGATCCAGCGCGTTTTAGGGCGTATACCCAATTTTAACGAGCTGAGCGTTTATTCCGTCATGTGGTCAGAGCACTGCTCGTACAAGAACTCGATCCGCTGGCTCAAGACACTTCCGAGGGAAGGGCGGCGTCTGTTGGTCGAGGCCGGTGAGGAGAATGCCGGCCTCATTGACCTGGGCGACGGGCTGGCCTGCGCGTTTAAAATTGAGAGCCACAACCATCCTTCAGCGATTGAGCCTTACCAGGGCGCCGCAACGGGGGTGGGGGGCATACACCGCGACATTTTTACCATGGGTGCACGCCCGATTGCCGCGTTGAATTCTCTGCGTTTTGGCGAGCTGAACAACAGCAAAACAAGGCATCTGCTCCGCGACGTAGTGCGCGGTATCGGCGATTACGGCAACTGCTTCGGCGTGCCGACGGTGGGCGGGGAGATTTACTTTGAATCTTGCTACCAGACTAATCCTCTGGTCAACGCGATGTCGGTGGGCATTGTCGAACACGGCAAGACCTGTTCGGCCATTGCGCAGGGCGCGGGCAATCCAGTATTCATTGTCGGTTCGGCTACCGGAAAGGACGGCATCCACGGAGCCACCTTTGCCAGTGGAGACATCACGGAAGACTCCGCTCAGGACCTGCCGGCCGTGCAGGTTGGTGACCCCTTCCAGGAGAAATTGCTGCTAGAAGCTTCGCTGGAAGCCATTGCCACCGGCGCATTGGTGGGCATGCAGGATATGGGCGCCGCGGGCATCACCTGTTCCACCGCTGAAATGTCAGCCAAAGGCAAGAGTGGCATGCGCGTTGACCTAAGCAAGGTACCCACCCGCCAGCCCAACATGAAACCCTGGGAAATTCTGCTCAGCGAGTCGCAGGAGCGCATGCTGGTGGTGGTGCACAAAGGCCGCGAGGCAGAGATTCAAGCCGTTTTTGACAAATGGGATTTGCACTGCGTTCAGATCGGTGAGGTAACGGATACAGGCCGGTTGGAATACTTTATGAACGGCAGCAAAGTGGCCGATATCCCCGCTGAATCACTGGTGCTGGGCGGCGGCGCCCCCGTCTACGACCGCGAAACCAGAGAGCCCGCTTACCTGGCTCAGCGCGAAACCGTAAACCCCCGCGATTACCCGGTGCCATCGAATGCGCTGCGCGCCGCCCTTCGCTTGGCAGTTCACCCCAACATTGCCTCGCGCCGGTGGGTGACCACCCAGTACGACAGCATGGTGGGCATTGATAACGCCAGCACCAATGCGCCTTCAGATGCCTCGGTGATTCGCTTGAAGAACAGCAACAAGGCGCTGGCCATAACCGTGGATTGCAACGCTCGCTACGTGCACGCTGACCCCTACACCGGAGCGGCCATCGCGGTGGCAGAAGCGGCGCGCAACATCACCTGCAGCGGTGGAGAGGGCCTGGCCATCACCAATTGCCTGAATTTCGGCAACCCCTACAACCCGGAAGTGTACTGGCAGTTTGTGCACGCTATCCGCGGCATGGGCGATGCCTGCCGCCGTTTCGGAACCCCCGTTACCGGTGGGAACGTGAGTTTTTACAACCAAAGCGCCGAAGACGGACCGGTGTTTCCGACGCCCGTCATCGGGATGGTCGGCCTGATTGACGATTTCAGCCATCGTATGACCCTTGACTTCAAGCGCCCCGGCGATCTGTTGGTGCAGGTTGGGCGTTTAAGCGAAGACATGAACAGTTCCATCTACCTCCAGATCTACCATAACATTGCTTATAGTGCGGCACCGGAGTTCGATCTGGAAGAAGAAGTGCGCATGCAGAACCTGGTGCGTCGCCTGATTCGCGCCGGGCTGGTGCAATCGGCACACGACTTGTCAGAAGGCGGGCTTTTCATCTGTGCGCTCGAGAGCGCCATGGCCGGGGGAAGGGGTTTCTCGCTGCGCACAGTAGACGGACTGCGCAAAGACGGCATTCTCTTTGGCGAAGCGCAAGGCCGCGTGCTCCTCAGCATTCGCCCGGAAGACTGGGATGCCCTTCACGTCTTGGCTGAAGAAATGGGTGTGCCTGCGCACATTTTTGGCGAGGTAACCGAAGAAGCCATTGCGGTAGATGCGCAAGACTACGGCCGCATCAGCGAATGGGCCGCCCGCTACGAGCACGCGCTGGCTGACATGATGGAGGCACCGGGGGCGTAATGACCTGATACCAAGCATGCTGCGCTGGCCGTGAAACGGGTATGGGCCACATGCCTGAGCAAACGGTCACTCCGCCACCAGCACCAGTCCGTGTTTGCTGGCAAACGTCTTCTGCGCGTCGTAAAGCCGTGCATTGTTGCGGTTCTCCTCCACCAAAATGGAGGCTACAATTCGGCGCACCAGCAGGGAATCTTCTATAGTGTAGTAATCGTCGCCCGTGAGGCTGATGAGCGAGCGGCTTTGCTCGCGGCAGAGGCGTTCATAGAAGGCAAGGACTTCAAGGGCTTGGTTGCGAAAGGCGTCATCACCGTCAAAAGGCTCCAGGGTTTCGATGCGGCCGCGGGCGGCGAGCAGGTAGGTCTGCAGGGCGTTGATCTGGGCGGTATCTAAATTGGGGCCGGCGTAGAAAGCGGCCATGCGCCGGCTGGCGCGGTCTAACTCCACCACGATGCGGTCGTTGTATTCAGAGACGGGAAATTGTTCAGCCGACCGACAACCCGCCAGGCCAATAGCCAGGCACAAACTTGTGAGAAAACCCTGCCACCAGAACCGCAAACGAACAGCCATTCGCCCGAAAATTACGGAAAATACGGCCCATGACGCGGCGCTCGCTGTTTCCAAATGCTGGGTTTGCGCCCTCAGTGTTTCCATTGGGGCAGCCAAGAGCGTTTCTTAGTCTGGTGCGGCTGCATGCTGAGCAGGATGGTTTCGAGCGCCTCCACCGCTTCCAGGATATAAGGTCCTTTGTTGAGCATAACGGCTTCCGCGCGCACCCCCATCGCCGCATCCGTGACTTCAGCACGGGAGGGCAACCCTGTTTTGGCCAGGTTCTCCAAGACCTGCGTGGCCCAGATGGTTGGCACATGCGCGGCTTCGGCGATGCGAAGGATTTCTTCCTGCACTTCGGCCAGGCGAACAAACCCGCTTTCAACGGCCAAATCGCCGCGAGCAATCATGACGCCGACATCGCGGCGTTTCATTACGCTGAGCAGCAGGTCGGGCAGGTGTTTGAAGCCGCTGTTGGTTTCTATTTTAAGTACAAGGCCCAGGTGGGCAGCCTGGGCATCGTCCAGGGCTTGCATCAGGTCTTCCACATCAGAAACCCGGTTCACAAAAGACATCGCCACCACATCTGCATGGCGGGTAATGAAGGGCAAATCCTGGCGGTCCTGCGGTGTCAGTGCAGGCAGATTCAGCGCAGTTCCAGGCAGGTTAATGCCTTTTTCGGACCGCAGCTTTCGCCCGCCCGGAGGTGCTTGCGTGATTCGAATAAGCAAACCGTCAGCCTGTACACCTTCGATTTGGCCACCCAGGGTACCGTCGTCAAACCAGATGGGCTCGCCGGCGCGGGCATCGCGAAACACTTCCGCTACCGAGCAGCCAATGACGGCGGCGTAATGCCGGGGAAGGGCATGTCCGGCCATGGGCAAACCCGAAGCAAGGCTTGAAGTCTGGATGAAGGCTAAGCTTGGATCTGCCCCGCCTTGCTGTACGCCAAAATCTGGAAGCATTCCCTGAACGTTTGCTTCCGGCACCAACAGCGCCCACTCGCCGCGCTCGAGGCGGGTCCCATCTTCATGATTTAGGATACTGCCGGTTCTTATTTTAGGCCCGCCTAAATCCATGCAAATTCGGCAGGAAACGCCGTGCGCTTCGCGAGCCGCAAGGACATGCCCCACAAGCGCCTCCCAGATTTGCGGATCATCGTGGGCACAGTTGATGCGCGCCATGCTCATGCCGGCGCCGACCAGGCTGTGAATGAGCGCAGGGTTTTCTGCGGCATCGCCCGGCATAGTCACCATAATGCGCACCTTGCGGCGGTTGCCCACTGGGCCAAGCAGGCGATTGGAATTAGTGACCAGGCAATCTTGTCCTTGCCGAAATCCAATGGGTGTGGGCCCGTCACTGAAATCAGGCATTCCGGCCTGGCGGGCCAACGCCAGCATGGCCAGGGTGCGCTCCAGCGCTATCATAACGTGTGGCTCTACGCGGCCCAGCGAACTCAGTCCTACCTGGCTCAACCGGTCTTGCAGCGGGCGTATGTCGTAGCGCCGCAGCGAGAGGTAGTGCAGCAGGTTTCGCGCCGAAGGGTGGTGGTCCGGATGCACGGCCAGGAGCTTTTCCTCTACGTCGTGTTCGTCGGCAATCAGGTGCTCGCGGAGTTTGTACAAGTCTACCGCCAGGGCATCCAGTACGCTTTTGCTGAGCGCCACGGAGGCCGGGGTAATGCGGTGGGCCATGTGTGGAACAATTTCATGGCTAAGCTACGACCCGGCGGGCTCCAGAATCAACTTGCCCTTTTCGGCGCGCAGGCGGGAACGCCCTTGCAGGAAGTCCAGCATCGCTTCGCCCGCTAACTCCCGGCGCCAGCCGCTGAGTACCGGCACGTCGCGGACGCCAGCCACTACGTCGGCCAGCTCTGCACGCGACGAAAGCATGGCCTGGCTAATGTCTGCGCGGCGTGCCTGGATTTGCAACACCACCGCAAGCGCCATGACCAGCGATTCGTCCACCTCGCGTGCAACGCCTCGTTTGCGCCCGTCCGGCCACTGGTCGCGGGGCATCTTCTCCGATTCAATCACCAGTTCAATGAGGCGCGTCCCAAACTTTTTGCGGATACCGGGGTCCAGCCCGCGCATGCGCTCGAGCGGGGCTTCTGTACGCGGACGCTGCCGCGCCAGGTCCAGGATGATTTCGTCGGGCAAAACTCTTCTGCGGGGCCGGTCAAGTTCCTGGGCGGTGATTTCGCGCCAGGCTGTAACCCGCTGGGCAATCGCACATCCCACCCCTTTGAGCTTATCAGTGCCCTTGACCTTTTCCCAAGCCTCTTGGGGGTCCGTTTTGTAAGTATTCAGGTCGCTTAGAATGCCTTGCTCTTCGTTGAGCCATTCGCGGCGACCGCGGCGCAGCAAATCGTCGTTAAGGTGCTTGTACAGCGCCGCTAAATACCGGACATCGTCGGCGGCATAGCGAACCACATCCGCGTCGAGCGGGCGGTGCATCCAATCGGTGCGCACCTGCGTTTTGCCGAGCGGCACCCCGCAAACTTTTTGAACCAGCGGGCCGTACCCAATCTGTTCGCCGAGTCCGAGCAGCGCGGCAGCAATTTGCGTGTCAAAGAAAGGCGCAGGAACCTGTCCGGTGCGCTCCACAAAGATTTCAAGGTCCTGGCGGCCAGCGTGCAAAATCTTGAGCACCTGCGGATCCACCACAAGGTCATCCAACGGGCTCAGGTCCATGCCGGGGGCGAGCGGGTCAACGCAGGCAATCTGCCGGAACGTGGCCAGTTGCACCAGCGCCAGCCTGGCGTAGTAAGTGCGCTCGCGGTGGAACTCCGTGTCAATGGCCACCACGCGCTCCAACCGGGCGGTTTGGCAAAAGGCGCGCAAGGTTTCCGTGTCCTGAATCCAGACCACCTCGCGGGTATCGCTGGGTGGGGGCGGATTGTTCCGGGCTGGATCCGAAGAAGCAGCCTGGTCGGCTGATGGGTCTTCAGGATCGGAGTCGTCGGGGGAGGCTGGTTTCGGGGCTTGTTTTCCGGACTTTGGCATGGGTGGAAAAGGGGACGGTTGGGGCAGCGGCTTATCCGGTTCGCTGCCTGCTGCAAGATAACACCGTACGGCCAACAGATGATGGGGAACGCGCCTGGACCTTATCTTCGCCACCGGAAGTCGCCCTGTATACGGCCCCCCTTCGCCCGTGCCCCCACCGCCTTACCTCATTGTTACCGGCGCAGCCGGCTTTATCGGAAGCGCACTTGTGAGCCGCCTGAACCAGCGCGGGCATAACCGCCTGGTGCTTGTGGATGATTTTGGGAGGCTGGACAAGGATCGCAACCTGGAAGGCAAGCGGTTTGCCTTGAAAATTGAGCGCGGCGACTTTCCGGAATGGCTGAACCAGCACGCGGCAGAAGCGGACCTTGTGTTTCACCTGGGGGCCCGCACAGATACCACGGAGTTTGACCGCTCGGTCTTTGATCGGCTCAATGTGAGCTATTCGCAGCAGATTTGGCAGATCTGCGCGCGCGAAGGGCTCTCACTCGTGTACGCGTCGTCGGCGGCAACGTATGGCGACGGGCAGCTCGGGTACAGCGACGCTCACGAGCGCATAGCGATGCTTCGGCCGCTGAATCCCTACGGCGATTCCAAACAGGCTTTCGATTGCTGGGCGCTGGAGCAGGAAAGTAAGCCTCCGTCGTGGGCGGGTTTGAAGTTTTTCAACGTTTACGGGCCCAATGAATACCACAAAGGGCGAATGGCCTCGGTGGTGCTGCACGCCTTTAACCAAATTCGCGAAAGTGGCGCTGTGCGCCTGTTCCGTTCGCACCGGTCTGCCTACACCGATGGCGGCCAGCGCCGCGATTTTGTGTACGTCAAAGACGTCGTGAATGTCTTGGAGTGGTTTGTTGACCATCGGGCGCACAGCGGCATTTACAACCTCGGAACCGGCCAGGCGCGGACCTTTCTGGACCTGGCGTGCGCGGTATTCGCCGCCATGCAATTGCCGGAAAACATCGTATACGTAGATATTCCAGAAGATATTCGGGACACTTATCAATACTTCACCGAGGCGGAAATGGGCAAGTTGCGGGCCGCCGGCTATGCTGCCCCGTTTCGCAGCCTGGAAGAAGGTGTTTCTGATTATGTAAAAAGATACCTTTTGCCCGCTCAATCGTACTAAAGGTGCCAAAAGGCGATTTTTGTTCCTTACTCGCACCGAAACGCCGTGTTTTTCGTTTTATCCACGCTTGCCTGCTCCAGCCATCCCCGGCAAACTGGCCCGTCCCGCCTAAGTTTGGGTTCACCGAGCGGCCGCGAAATTTTCGGAGGGCGCTTTTTGCCCCATTGATCCATTGACAAAGCCATCCTTTTTGCTGGCCTGGGTTTCTATTTTCCGGCTCCGGCCTGGAGGGGATAGGTATGCCGGGGAAG
>CAYSDI010000066.1:0-19143 GCA_964429745.1 uncultured Chitinophagales bacterium
GGGGGGGGGCGGGAACCACGCGAGGCATCCAGTCAGGATGCACCGAAAGCACGGCTTTGTCAAAGCCCGCAGAAGGCTCTTCCAGCAGGGAACTGGTCAGGTGCCGGTCCAATGCCATCAAGTCTTCAACCATGGCCAGATCGGCAGCTGTGGTAAGTGGTTCCCGCTGAAGGCGCCGGAGCTCAGCGTCCGCCCTTCCTTCGTCAATCCAGGTCCAGACTTGTTCGGGGGTTAATTTGTTCATCGCCATGTGGCCCATTCTTTTTGAAGATCCAGTTGCAATCGGCTGGCCATGCGCTGGCGCGACCGAAACAACCGCACTTTAATCGTGCCAACTTCCTCACCGGTAATGTCGGCAATTTCGTTCAGAGAGCGCTCTTCCAAGTAAAAAAGTGTCAGCACAAAGCGCTCCTCGGGTTTCATTCCCTGCAAAGCGCGATCAATCAGTTCTTTTTGTTCAGCCATCGCCACGCTCTTAAATCCATCCGGAAAAGCGGGGGAATCGTCATCCAGGTCTTCGCGCAACGATACGTCTTCATGGCCCCGGTGTCGCTTTTCACGCCTAAGCGTACTGATGGCCGTGGTCCAGGCTATTCTGTACAACCAGGTGCTGAAACGGGCTTCACCCCGGTAGTCTTCCAGGCTTTTGAACGCCTTTATAAAGACATCCTGGGCAACCTCTTCAGCCAGTTGCTGATCGCCGACCACCTTTTTGGCCACGGTAAACACGCGGCTGCGGTGTCGCTGCAACAGCGAACGGTAGCCGCGAGCATCGCCAGCCAGTATTTTTTGGATGTCCGCCTGGTCCTGATCCATGATCGTGAACTTGGACGCAGCAAATGGCCAACAGGTTACCGCCTAAAACACCATCAAGATCATCTAAAATTCCTTCTAAGGATTTTGAGATGCCTTTAAGGTAAATAGTTTTTTTCGGGGTTTTGGTAACCTCCGCTCGGCCAGCGGAGTCAAAGTTCCTGAATGCACCTTGCTAACCTCCAAAATCAACGACCATGACCGAAGATATGATTCCGCTTTTTGCCATGTTCAGCACTTTCGGATCCATTTCCTTTATAGCGTACCTGTTTTTCAACACCCGCAACCGGGAGCGCATGGCGCTCATTGAGCAGGGTCAGGACGCCTCTATTTTTGTAAAACCCCAGTACAGCGTCAGCATGACCCTTCGTTTGGGCTTGCTTGCTGTGGGTGTCGGATTGGGTATCCTGATTGCAGAGGGTCTGTATACTGCAGGTTTCCGCGAAGACATCGCCTTCCCCGCCATGATTTTCCTGATGGGCGGCGCCGGACTGCTCCTGGCTTACCTGATCGAAGAGAAGACCCGGAAGAAGGTCAGCGAAGCCCGGGAGCTCCGGGATGCCAAAATGCGTCAGCAGCGTTCCGTCGAGACCCATGGGTAAGCATCGCCGGGTTGCGGTAGCTGAAGGTTTGCGCATCCTCGGCTGCTTGCTCCTTGCGCGTCCACTTTTTCCACTGCACGTAGTCTACAAAATAGACGACCCGAAGCGACAGGTTATTGCTTTGCGCTGAGCGAAAGGTGCGCTCCAGGTTGCTGAAGTAGTTGCGCTCCAACTCACTTCCGCTGTCAAAGATGCCTTCCTTCCAAACCAGGAAAAGGTCCGATCCGGGAGCAAAGCGCCACGTAAACGCAGCATCAACGGTAAAAGCATTGAAATTGACATTGTGCGCGGACTGCCCGGTTTCCACGTCAATGCCGTCATAGCTGGTCTCCTGCCTCCGGCCATCTTCACCAAGCGCGTAGTACTGCGCGTATTCCGCCTTGGACCAATAGTGGCGAACCCGCAGGGTCAGGAACATCCGGTTGGTGAAAATGTAGTTGGCCTCCAGTCCGGTTTCTGCGGTTTGCACGTCTCGTCGCCCAAGAATAATTTCGTCTTCTACCTGGTTTACCCAGCCCAAATCATCGCCTGAAAAGTAGTTGCCGTAAGAGACAATCAGCAGCATTTTGTCGTTGACCCGCCAGCGTGGTGAAATCTCGTAGTTAAAGTTTTCTCGATTGTCAGCATTAAACCAGCGGTAATTTGACTCGACGTCAATCGCCAGTTTTTTTCGGTAGTCGCTCGAGATCCAACTGCCCCAGTTGTAATTGATCGGATACTCCAAAAAGCGGCCTGGCACACGGGGCTCGAACCAATCATAAGTTATAATAGGTTCAGCATTCATCCAGATCCCGGAGGCAAAAAAGCTTTTCCAGATTTGGGTAGCCTCGGAATAAAATCCCAGGTTGAAGAAGCCATCGGGTGCGTAATTCCGCAAGTAATTTGCACCCAGGTAATGGTACAATTGATTAAAGCGCCAGAAGGGTTTGTAGATATTGTAATTGGTGTTTATAGACCAGGAACGCGTGTTGTTTGCCCCCAGAAAACCCAGGTCGTTTGGGTTGTAGGTATTGCTTTCTTCGTTGTAGCCTGCACTGAAGGTGAACTGGCCACTGACCTTGCTAAATTCAAACCCTGCCGTATGGCCCAACCCTGCCGAAGTATCCGGAAGGTATTCCTGGCTTAGGGCACCACTGGTTTCAATTTGGTAGCGGTCTTTTTTATCCCGAAGGCTGAACAACAACCCGCTGACGTTTGCATCTTCCCATTCGCCACTGCGCCAGACGCTGGTATTGGTAAAGGTCACGAAAGAATTCGCCCGGTTTAGGTTCTGGTCCAGAACAAAGACGTTGTAGTTGGTCAAGGGTGCCGTGGTTACGCCGCGCTCTTCCCCATCTGTGCCGCGAATGATGGCTTGCGTTTCTGCCGTGACGGCGTTGAACACGCCAATGCCCAATCCACCTTCTGTGCGACCGCTGACTTTAGTGGCGTTATACAAGCGGCTATCTCGTGGATTGCTGAGCAACTCTTCGCCCTCTCCCACCTGATTGTACGCATCGAAAAAACCAATAGGCCTTCCGCCAATACGTCTTGAATAAAATAAATCCTGCTTGTTGAACAACTCCGTGCCTTCCGTAAAAAAAGCTCTGTTTTCGTTAAAGCGCACTTCAAACGGACTTAGGTTTAGCACCTCGTTGTCAAAACGAACCTGATTAAAATCCGGGATGAGTGTCATGTCGAGCGTGAACGCATCGTTGATGCCGTACTTGAGGTCCATGCCACCTGCAAAATCACCTACGGTCTGGCGGGTGCCGGTTTCCGGATTGTTTTGCACCTCAACAAACGAGGAAACATAAGGCGACAGCGAAAGCCGGAACGGTGCCTTGATGTTTTCCAGCCCTTGCAGTAGCCCAACTTGTTGAATCAATCCCTTCTCCGCAACGTCCACGGGGCTCCACCAGCTCTCCTCCCGGGTTCGCCGAATACTCCGCGCAAAATTGATGCCCCAATCCTGTTCCTCTCCCGAAGGAAACCGCAGCGCTCCGTAGGGCAGTGCAATTTCCGCGTACCAACCATCTTCGTCCATCCAAACGGCTGACTCCCAAACGGCGTCCCAAAGTACATCGGTGCTTGTGCCGGTCCACTTCTCGTCAATCTGCACGCCCGCTGCCGTCAGTGAAAATGAAAACGCATTGGAACCATCCCGGTACGGGCTGAGCATAACCCCGAACCAATCGGCATTCCCAAACTCGTCGCGTCGGGAGAGTGTAACTTGCACACTATCCGGGTTGGGATCTACCAGATGAGCACCGATGTACAGCGCCTGATCGTCGTACACCACCCGAATGATGCTCTGAAGCATGCTGGGTTTTCCCGGATCTGGCTGCGTGGTGGTAAAGTTTTGGGTCAGCGGGGCATCGCGCCAGCAGGCTTCGTCCAATCGCCCGTCGATGACCGGTGCAGACAGAATTCTAAACGCATCCATGGACCGTGCCCGGTAAAACGTGTCCCGGGGAAGGGCTAACGTACCCAGCACAACGTTCAGTCCTTTATCCCGACTTTCCTGCGTTGTTTCAGCAGTCCCCCCCCCGCTGTTACCGGCCGGTGTTGCCCTGGCACGGGCCGCCATTCCCCCGGTGATCAGGAAGGCAAACACAAGACTCAGAATAAAGCTCGAAAAGTACATGCAAAAGATTGAGACCTAAGCCGAGACCCCGCAAAAGTTCGTACTCTCCGCAAAATCTGTAATAAAAGTAAGGGCTTAGCGCGCTCCTGCCCGTTAAAACTTGTTAATGTGTGCCTTCTAATGCGTGCTTTCTCCGTTAAAAGCAAAAGGGTGCTTTTAAAGAAAATTAGCGCACCCTTGCGGATGACCGTCTCAAGACTCCCTCAGAAAATCAGCGATGTGGCCAGCAATTTCCTGGCCGGCATCTTCCTGCAAAAAGTGGCCGGCATTCCGGACGGTAATCACCGGCTTGTCGGCGCGTGAAGGAATGTTATGGTTGAACCATTGCTCCCCGCCGCGCATGATGAGGTCTTTGTCGCTGAAGAGCACCAAGGCGGGTTTGGTCCACTGGGTCAAGACTTCGCGTGCCCGAGTCATTTCCGGAACCCCGGGATCCGTTGATTTTGTGGGCACCAGCGCCGGAAAAGCGCGCGCTCCGGCTTTGAATGATTTGTCTGGAAACGGCGCATCATACGCCTCCTCCACACCCGGTCCAAGAGCTCTGGCTGTGCCCATTCTGATAACCCTCCCAATCTGAAAAACAGGGCTGTAGAGCGCAAAGGTTTTCCAGGCGGTGAAGGCCGCTGGCATGGGCCGGTTGCCAATCGGCAAAAACGTGTTCATGATCACCACGCGCGCAAAGCGGTCCGGGTCTGCGCCCAATAAACCCAAACCGAGTAGACCGCCCCAATCTTGACACACCAGCGTGATGCCCCGCAGATCAAGGGCCGCCACAAATGCTTTGAGCGATTCCAGGTGAAACGCGTAGCTGTAGTCCGCCACTTTTGAAGGCTTGTCCGATCGGCCAAACCCAAACAAATCCGGGCACACCACGCGCGCCGTAGGACGCAGCACCGGGATGAATTTGCGGTAGAGGTAGCTCCATGACGGCTCGCCGTGCAGGCAAAGAATTACTTCGCCCTTGCCTTCGTCTACATAGTGCATGCGGCCCCCCATCAACTCAGTGTAGTGGGGCTGGAAAGGAAAGTCCGGGAGATTGGCAAAGCGTTCTTCCGGGGTGCGCAGAAAGGTGATGGCGGCCATTGGTACCAAATTTGCACAAAAGACTTCGGTTTAGCTCGACAAGCACGCCCGTGCGGCGCCTCAGCGCAACCCGCAAGCCCTCACCACAACCCTCGCACTTAAGCCCAGCCTAGACCTCACCACAACCCGTGCAGCGGCCCACCCGCAACCCGCAAGCTCCACCACCACCAGCCCGTCTCAGCCCAGACCTCACCACAACCCGTGCAGCGGCCCACCCGCAACGGCGAGCGCATCCACGCGGCGAACGACGGCCGGATCGTCCTCCACAGGGGGTGCGTGAAACGGCTTAATTCGCGCGTCAATGATCAGCGGACCCCGGCAGCCCCAGTGCTTGTTGACGGTAGTGGCCCCTACCCCATAGACATCATGCGATGGATTGCTCCGCGTAAACGCGACCCACAAAAAATTGATCAGCGAAGCAGCCGTGAACGCAGCATCGTCGCAAAGCACGATTAGCCCCACTTGGTGCAGCGGCGCTGCACCAAGTTGTTGCACCCAAAGTTCCACTTCCTTGCTGTTCAAAGTGCCGGCGGCCCTTGCCCCGGAAGCCGTCAACACGCCTGGCATAGCCAGGTGCCATTGTCCGGCAAGCCCATCGGTGGGTAACCCGCTGGGCAACTCGCGGCACAATTGCCGCCGCGGAGCCCCCAAACTGACCAGCACCAGTTTAGAACCGCTGTTCAGGTCCTCGCTGCTGTAGTCCAGCGTATCCATAGACGTACGCGTCTGAAAATGCAGATCGCGCTCAAAATCAACGCGTTCCAGCACATGCTGCAGAAAAAGCCCCTCGTCGTGCATCGGTGGCGGCGCATCGCTTTTGCAGGCCATGATCAGGTATTTAGCCAGCGACAACTGGCCCGTGCCCAACATGCGGTTGGCCTGAGTCAGCATTTCAAGCGGTTGCGCATTCGGGGCGTAGGGCGAATAGCGCTCGCTCCCGACGGCGAGCAACAGCGGATGCACGCCCGCAGCGTCCACCGCGTGAACCCCTTCTACCCCAGGCAGTTCATCCTTCACTGCCTGACCGGTCATTTCGTGGATCAGCTCGCCAAAACAGGAATCCTCCTGAGGCGGGCGACCCACTACCGTAAACGGCCAGATCGCATCGCGGCGGTGCCAGACCCCTTCGACCGACAAAACCGGAAAATCATGCACCAGGCTGTAGTAGCCCAGGTGATCGCCGAACGGACCCTCCGGTTTCAGCGCGCCGGGTTGCACGGTGCCGGTAATAACAAAGTCGGCATCCGCAGACCAGGTAAAACCGTTTTTGCGCACGTACCGCCAGCGCCTGCCACCCAAAACGCCGGCAAACGTGAGCTCGCTCAGCCCTTCGGGTAGCGGCATCACCGCAGCCAGCGTATGCGCCGGTGGTCCGCCCACGAAAATGCTCACGCGCAGCGGCTCCCCGCGCTCCATCCACTTGCTTTGGTGCACTCCGATTCCGCGATGAATTTGGTAATGCAGCCCAATCTCCGCATCGGGAACGTAGGCATTTCCCCCGAGCTGAATGCGGTACATGCCCAGATTAGCGCCCATGGGTCCCGGTTTATCTGGGTCTTCGGTGTACACCTGGGGCAGCGTTACAAAGGGTCCGCCGTCCATGGGCGAGGACACGATGGCCGGCAGATCGCTAATCCGGCACTGCTGCGCCATAACGGGTGCTTTCCATACCCTCCGGGGAAGGGCTCTAAATGCGTCGAGCAACACTCCGGGAACCTGCAACGGCTGTTTCAACGCGGCCGTGGGATCGCTTTTCAAGGCCACCAGACGCTGAACCGCGGGCAAGGTGTCCCGGAACAGGAAGCGGCAGCGATCCATTGTGCCAAAAATATTGGAGGCAGCGGGAAAGGGCGAGCCTTTGACCCGCTCAAACAGCAGCGCGGGACCGCCAGCCCTGTACACGCGCCGGTGGATCTCGGCCATCTCTAAATGAGGGTCAACTTCGGCTGAAATGCGCCGGAGCATGCCGTTTTTCTCAAGATCCCGAATCGCGTCGCGCAAACTGGAATAGGCCATAAAACAACATCCGTAAAACAACAACAAAGCGCTGTGCGTAAAGCTAACAAACGAAGGGCCGGGTCGTTCGCGCAATCCAGCGGGCTTACCTACTTTCGGACATCGTTTTCCCAATGGCCAAACACTGTTTATCCCGCCCTTTTTTTCTGGCCTTGCTCGGGGCGATGTTGCTGTTTTTGCCAGGCCAGGGCCAGCCGTTGCCGGGTACCGATATCGTTGTGTTCTCGCTGTCCTGGAGCGATCGCGACCGGCCGGTGCTGAGCGATCCGGTGCGGGTTACTGACCGCGAAGCCTATGACAACCAACCCTCTTTCTCGCCTGACGGAACGGAGTTGTTGTTCACTTCCCAACAGGGTAACCAAACGGACATTTTCCGTTACTCCCTATCGGCAGGTACGCTTCAAGCGCTGGCCGAAACGCCGGAAAGTGAATACAGCCCCCAATATGCAGCGGACGGCCGCGCTGTTTTTGCCGTTCGGGTAGAATTGCGCGATTCGCTGCAGCGGCTCTGGCGGTTTCCTTTGGACGGTGGTAAACCCCGCCTTGTCATGGATGCCATTGAGCCGGTAGGCTATTTTGCCTGGCTAAACGACGACGTGGTAGCGGTATTTGTGCTGGGGCTGGGCGATAAAAACACGCTTCAGGTGGGTCCGGCCTCCAAGCAAAAGATGCGCATTGTGGGTGCGGACATCGGTCGTTGTCTGGCCAGAGTGCCCGGGCGCGAAGCGCTTAGCTTTGTACAGCTCCAAGGCGCTGATGGGCCGGTTATGCGGGTGTATGATGTTGAAAATCAACGCGTTCAGGAGTCAATTAATCTGCTTCCCAATGCGCAGGATTACGCGTGGACGCCCGATGGCCATTTGTTGATGGGCAGCGGCGGCAGGTTGTACGTCAATGATCCGCTTGGAGAGGCCCGCTGGCATTTTGCCGCAGACTTGGGCGAAGTGCTTCCGTCCGAATGGCAACTTAGCAGTGTATCCCGCATGGTAGTGAGTGCAGATGGCCAAAAGCTGGCGGTTGTTTTGGCGCGTTCCGGGCAGTGAGTGCCCGATGGCAGCGAGCATTTTCAGAATCCCTTCCTGTTAAGACTGGCGTGAAGAGCTGCTGTCCATCAAGTTGTTAACATACTTTAACTAGCTCCTTAGGCACATTTAACGCCTGGCGTGCTCCCTGCGCTTGACGACACCCGTAGATTTGAGTAAACGGATGCGGCAGGGCTGTCTTTTGGGGTTTTTGGTGCGAATTCGCTGCAGTCCGGTCTGGGTATTTTATTTCGTTTGTCGCCTTTATCCAGTCTCATCAGGATCCAAAACAACAATTACAGAGTTATGAAACGCTACCTTTTTACCCTGCTGGCCAGTTCGGTGATGGCTTCCCTGCCGGTGGGTCTATTGGCTCAAACAACGGATACCCAACCTGAAGAAGTTAAAAGTGGTACCGTGCGCATAGCCTTGGAACGGGAAGTTAACGGGCTGACGGTAAAGACCGATACCACGATTGTCCTGGCGCCGGGAACGGACCTAAAGCAGGTGCTGGAGCAATTTGGTCTTGGCGCTCAAACCGAATTAGACGGCCTTGGCGAAGACCTCGAAATCATCATCAACAAGCGGGCAGGTCTTGACGAAGACCTTCAGGAATTGCGTTTGGAATTCAACGAGTTGATTCCCGACTTGCGTGATTTGCAATCAATGCTCCGCGAAGTTCAGGATCAGATTTTAGTTTTTCAGGCACCGGAGAATCAGAACCGTGCATTTCTCGGTATTTACTACGACAGCGAAGTAACAGAGCAAGGAAACATAACCAGCATTACGCAGGTCATTGAAGGCTCGGGCGCCGAAGAAGCAGGTCTGTTAGCAGGCGATCAAATATTGGGAATCAACGGTCAGAAATTTACTCAGGAGCAGGACCTGCGCAGCGCGCTTGTGCCCTTCGAACCGGGCGATGAAATTGCGTTGATGGTTTACCGTGCCAACGAATCCGGAGGCGAACAATTGACCCTCAAAGCGGTGTTGGGTACCTCGAAAGAAGCGCACGCCTTCCAGTGGCAAAATGAAGACAAATCGTTTGAGTTCAATTGGGATGAAGGCGATATGGACTTTAACAACCTGCCTTTTGCCTTCGATGATCTGGCCTCTGTAGAATTGGCACAGAAACCTTTCCTGGGTGTTTACCTGGATTATTCCTCCGAAGAAGGCGTCCGTATTTCCGGCGCAATGGCCGGTACAACGGCTGAAGAAATGGGTCTTTTAAAAGGAGATATTCTCACTGAAATCAATGGCGAACCCGTTTCAGACATCACTGGTCTAAAAGAAATTTTGTCCCGGCAGCCCATCGGAGAATCCATTGCTGTTCAGTACATGCGGGATGGCAAGCAAATGAAGGCGAAAGGCACACTGAAAGGCAGCGGAGAATCGATGCACCAGGGAAGTATGCGGTTGAAGCAAGGGTTGCAAGCGCCCATTGGCAACCTGGAAGAAATGATCCAGCAGGAGTTAATTCAGTCAGGCCAAGTCATTTCCGAGGATTTGTTGCGCGACCTTGAACAACTCCGTGCCCTGGAAAACCTCGATATCTTTTTCTCTGGTGATCCCGCAGTTGCAGGAGAAGATGTTTTCCGCGACCTTCCGTCGCGCGTGGTGCGCAGGGTAGCGATTTTCATCACCATGGACAATCTGAGCGACAGTGATCTGGAGCAGCTCAACCAGCATGCAGAGCCCAAGGTGAGCGCTCAGAATGACTTAACTGTGGATGGGGTCTTCTTTAGCCCGAATCCCAATGACGGGCAGTTTGTTTTGAACTATACCCTTCAGGAAAGCGGAGAAACGCTGGTTCAACTGTACGACATCAATGGTCGTCAGGTATTCGTTAAAAGCTTTAGCGGCACACCAGGAACTTACGCTGAACAAATCAACATTTCAGAGGAGCCTAAGGGTGTTTATTTTCTTTCGGTCATTCAAAATGGCAAAAGCTTTGCTAAGAAGGTAGTCGTTCAATAAGTTGATCGAAAGATGAACAGGGAGTAGAGGGATGGAGGGCATCGCTAAAAACGCCGGGTTGGATGGCTCCAGCCCGGCGTTAGTTTTTGCACAATACCAGATTGTTTTCTATGCTTTGTATTACATGTACGCAACTTTGCTGCACACTACTTTAGGATAGCGATTCCCGCAGTAACCAGGATAGAGTTTCTGGAAAGGGAGACGGGGTAAGTAGTTCCATCCACGTCAAAGAATACATCGCGTTTCCCGAGCGAGCCGCCATAGCGCACATCGAGTGCTAACCTTCCCAGATCCAAACCGCCGCCGGCCTGATAGCCCCAGGTTTTGTTTTCAAAGTCGTTGACAAAAGCATCCACAATGTTTACTACGCCCCTGTCAGAGCCAACGCCGAGTACGTAAGACATAACCGGCCCGGCTTGGATTCTTACGGTTCGACCGAGGTTAAAACCCACCAGCATCGGAATATCTACTTGGTTAAAACTGATCCGCTGTACGTCAGAAAAGCTCAGGTCTGAAAACGCTACCTGGCCGGTTTGATGACTGAACATCACTTCTGGTTGAAGCACAAAAGGCCCGAGGTTTAATTGGAAAAAGGCCCCTGCTGTAACCCCTACGGATCGTTCGTTGGGAATGTCGGAAATTGAAATTGCCTCGTCAAGCGAGGCTTCATCTACATTGAGCTGGTTAAACGTAAACCCGGCTTTTGGACCAAACGTGAATACTTGAGCAAAAGTGCGAGGAACAGTGAGCAGGACGAGGGCCGCGGAAAAGAGGATGCTTTTCATGAGGAGGTAGTTTTAAAGCCCGAACCCGTCGGGCATTCGAAAAACGAATTGGTGATAACTGTGGTATCAAACGCAATGCCGTTTTTTTGCAAAAGACCCACTATTACCAAAAAAGTTGCCCCAACGCCCCAAGAATGATCCAGGCCTACTGCTTAAGCAGGGCTGTTTACCGTCCAGACCTGCTTATCGGAGTAGACATGGGTACAGAGGAAGAATCTCTTATTACGTTTTCTTTCTCTTGAGGTTGCGTACGGATGACTTCTCCCCGGATGTCATCCAGGAAAAGCAGTTCATCCGAGACTTGTTTTAAGTCTGCACTGACATCCTGGTCGTAGCAGAGCAGTACCACTTGTTTTTGGCACTTTTCCCTTGCGATGTGAACGGCGGGTAAGAAGTCCTGGTCACCGGTAGTCAGAACCACACGGTCAACATCGGGCAGGCTGGCCTGCCAAACCAAATGAGCGGTCATGTCTACGTCTACGCGCCGTTGTCTGTGATCTCCAAATCCGGCCCTACCAGACATGGGGTGAAGGCATACTGTCATGCCCGAAGCTCTCATGGCACTATAAAAGCGGTTTAACCCTTCCGGAATACCGTAGGTGGGGTCATAGCCATTGAAAAGGAAGGTAGTCACAGGGCCAAACCTGGCACCCAGCCACTTTTCGGTGGCGATGTAATCCAATTTGAAACGCTGACTACCGACTTTAACAACAAACCCAATATCGACTAACCAAACTGTACGATGCTGCATAATGGAGGTGGAGGGGAAAACATCAAGTTACGCCTTACCCATAACCCATCGGAAAAACAGCCCGAATTTTCTGCAGAATACCTGTTCTTGGGGATGCTATGCCGGATTTCCTCCGTTGTGTCTCTCAAGCAAAGCTGCTTTCTGTAAAACATTCTCCTCTAATTCGCTGCGGTGTTGCACAACTCTGGCTTGTAAAGCGGGGTCTGAAGTACCCAGAATTTGGGCAGCTAATATTCCGGCATTTTTTGCCCCGTTTATAGCCACGGTGGCCACTGGAATTCCACCTGGCATTTGTACAATGGACAAAAGCGAGTCCTGTCCCTGAAGTGCAGCGCTTTTAACTGGTACGCCTATTACCGGAATTGGGCATAGCGAAGCGACCATTCCAGGAAGATGAGCTGCACCCCCAGCACCGGCAATAATGACCCGAAGTCCGCGTTGCACGGCACTTTGAGCATAGGCAAACATACGGTTTGGTGTGCGGTGTGCGGATACAATAGTCATTTCATAAGGAATGCCAAAATAGTCCAGCATTTCCGCTGCCTCCATCATAACCGGAAGGTCCGAATCACTGCCCATAATCACGCCAACAATGGGTTTATCAGAAGTATTTCTATTCATGGTTCAGCAGTTATACGCAGCGTATTTTTTACCAACATAGCTTTTACTCTGGCTTGTTCCAGGTCCGGGTCAACTACCGTAACATGACCCATCTTACGGTACGGAGCAGTTTTAGCCTTGCCATATAAGTGGATGGAAACCCCTGCAATGCTTAGTGCTTCGTGCATGCCAATCAGCACTGGGTTTCCACTGTGGCCAGGTTCGCCTAACAAGTTGATCAACGCTGCTGGAACAATTTGCAAGGTGTCGCCGAGCGGAAAGCCCAGGATCGCCCTCAAGTGTTGCTCGAATTGGTCGGTGATGCAAGCCTCAATGGTATAGTGTCCCGAGTTATGGGTTCTGGGCGAAATCTCGTTGATGAGAAGGTCCCCTTCGCCCGTAAGAAAAAGCTCCACCCCAAAAATGCCGACCCCTTGAAAACACTCCATGACAGAGACCGCTAAATCCTGTGCCTTCCGGGTTATAGCTTCAGGCAAAACGGCAGGGACCAGAAGCATCTCCATAACATTGGCCTCACCGGAAAATCCCATTTCGCAAACCGGATAAACCTTGGTTTCGCCTGTCGTGCTGCGGGCCACCAGAACCGCCAACTCTTTTTCAAACGGAATGAACTGCTCGACAAAACACGGTACCGGCAGGTGTTTGGGCCAGTCTAATTCGGAGCGCAAAACAGCAACTCCGCGCCCGTCGTATCCGCCGCGACGCGCTTTTTGCACCAGCGGGTAACCAAACGCCGCAAAGGCCTCCAGGTCTGGTTCGGGCAAGGCGCGGAAAGGCGAAGTTGGCAATCCGTGATCGCGCATGATCTCTTTCTGCACCAGTTTATCCTGAATGTTGGCTAGCACGCCGGGATGGGGCAAGATGCTGTGTCCTTCCTTGCTGAGGAGCGCAAGAAACTCCGCGTCAATGTTTTCCAGATCGTAGGTGGTTACCTCTACCTGCTCCACCAGCTCCCTGATTTTTTCCCGATCAAAGTAGCCGCCCACGATTTGGGCATCCGCAATTTGTCCAGCGGGCGAATGGGGGGTTGGATCCAGAACCACTGCTGTGCAACCCAACTGGTGCGCTTTTCGAACCAACATGCGGCCCAATTGACCGCCGCCAATGATGCCGATGCGCGCTACGGGAAATGGTGTTTTGGTCATAATCAGAGGCCAATTCCACCGGTCATTGGTGCCCGGCTTTCGGCCCCGAAGGTACGCCGACGGCCGTTTAATGCCTTGTGTTAGCTTGTGGCATTTTTGCAGAAGTGGCAATACTGTCCTTAAATTCCAACCATGGAAACAGCCGAGGCATTGGGTTTTCGCTCCTCTTTCGTAAAAGTAAACGGCCTGACCCTGCATTGTGTGGAGAAAGGATCGGGTCCGTTGGTGTTGCTTTTACACGGTTGGCCGGAGTTTTGGTACTCCTGGCGGCACGCGCTAAACGGGCTTTCAGCCTACTACCGGGTCGTGGCACCTGATATGCGCGGTTTCAATTTAAGTGATCGTCCCGGGGGAATAGCTCCATATGCGCTGAGCGAACTGGTCGGTGATGTCATTGCATTGCTGGACCATTATGGCGCTGACAAGGTTCATTTGGTCGGTCATGATTGGGGCGGTATCGTTGCCTGGCAAACAGCCATTCAACATCCCGAGCGCCTGCACGATTTAGTCATCTTGAATTGTCCCCACCCGGATGCGTTTCGCAGGGCGCTTAAACAGGACTGGCGGCAAAGACTGCGCAGTTGGTACATGGCGTTCTTCCTCGTTCCCGCTTTGCCGGATTTTCTGATTCGGTCTTTTCTGCCTCAATTTTTCCAGGTTATCCTCGCAAATTGGACGCATCGCAAAGACGCTTTCACACCAGAAGATTTAGCCCGGTACACGGCAGCCTATCGCTACAAAGGGGCGGTCACAGCCAGCCTTAATTACTACCGGGCGTTGTTCAAACTCGGCCCTCCGCGAACCGATCGTTTTCGCACGCCCATCCCCGTTCCCATTTTGGTGTTATGGGGCACCGATGACAAAGCCCTGGGACACGCCATGACCAAAGGCATGGACCGCTACGCCGGCGCTGGTTACCAACAAATTGACATCGACCATTGCAGCCATTGGATCCAGCATGAAGTACCGGATCGCGTAAACAGTGCCATGTTGGCCTTCTGGGCGAAGGGCGTCGTGGCTTAACGCGACTAGGTTGCTGTGGCTTAGTAATGTGAGGGGGAGTGGCTTAGGGCGAGGTTACTGAAGCTTAATAATCCGAGGGGGCACTACAGGTAGCAAAAGGCCGAAGCAATTTTGCGGGCTGCTTTGCGAGGGCAGTTTGCTTGCACATTAATGCTCGGCTGAATAGGCCGTATATTTGCCGACGCTTTTACCGCGTTGCATTAAACCCGTAGACCGAATAAACCAGCCTACCATGAGCTACGAACTTTCCGGCAAGTTGATAGAGATATTTCCCATTGAACAGCCCACGGCGTCGTTTCGGAAACGCGAATTTGTGGTAGAGTTGAGCGAGGAGCGCAATGGCAGAGTTTTCAGTGATCCGGTAAAATTTCAACTGACCCAGGATCGCGTAGAGTTAATTGATGCTGTTCCGCTTCAGGATATGGTTAAGGTAAGTTTCGATATTAAAGGAAACCGATGGGAGCGTGATGGACGGGTCAGTTATTTTACCAACCTCGTTGCATGGAAAGTGGAGAAGGTCGGTTCAGCCCAAACTTCTGGATCTGGCGATTTTGACCCAGGTATGCCTTCGTTGGATCAGGCTCCTCCAGACGGTTACGACGACCTGCCATTTTGAGGCAGGTTAATCCGCAATTCAATTTTATAGGAATTCTATTGTTGTAATGGCGCACTTTTTTTAAAGAATCCGCACCCTCCATTTACCTCAACGGAACAAAGCATTTTTTTTGCCCTGTTAATAACAATTGGATAAGCAAAGGTCATAAAGGTGGCGAATCGGCCATTTTGCGCCTGTGCTCCGTGTAAGGCCGCTGGGCGCGTTATCGGTGTTCGCTAGTCTGCTAACCTGACTGTTAGATTGCTACGCAAAGGAAGCCCTTTCACGAGGTCAGACTAAACTACTGTAAATCAATGGATTGTGAATCTTCAAAGTTCCAATCGAACTGAAGCTGCCAATCGCCTCTTAATGCGATTGTTTCCGTGAAATAGAAGACGGGTTCTGATAATTTTCCAGTTTGGAACGTACCGGGATCCCATTCTCCATTTTTGTTTTCGTCATGGGTCAACCGGGCGCGGTAGTTTCCTGGAAGTAGAAAAGCGTGATTGATTTTTACCTGTGCCTGATCCGATATTGTTTCACTGCGGATAACCTTGCCCGAAGCATCCAACAGGTCAAAAACAAAGGCCATAGAATCGGGCAACGTTAACTGGAAAGCGATATCCCCGTATTCCTTCTTTGCCTTGAGTTGCAAAAGATACTTAGCAGAATCACTCGAGATGCCATACCAATCAGTAACAAAGCCAGGGTAGATATTCATGCGATAGCGCTGCTCCGGCTGCCAATCCACCTGAATTTCCAAAGCTGTTTTCCGGTTATTTGCCCACGCTACCGACACTGGTATTGTATCTCCCGCCGGATCCAGCGTTATCAGGATTTGGGTGGAGTCAAACGCAAGCCCTGGATTGGCTAGCTTGAACATCAAGCGTTTTCCCAAGTCAAATGAAACGGCATTCAGGGTTGCTGGCGCGACTGATCCGGGTTTTTTAGCACCAATGGGGACAGCAAAAGAAGGAGTGAGAATCAGTTTAGTATTGGTCACTATTGAATCCCGGTCGGCCGCTTTGAGCAAGACGAGTCTGGAGACCTCAGCAGTATCTCCTTGCTGGAATATCCGAAGGCTGTCTAAAGTCAGGTCTTTAATCCAAAGTTGAAGAGAATCCCGGCTGCCATTCCACTCCCAAATACTTTCTGGACTTCCCGGAATGCGCAAGCTGGAAGAGTCTGCATTTCCGTTGAAAACAAGCTCCATTTTGCCGTATCGCAACGCCCTGGCTTTTGACAATTGGCCAGTCCCCGATTGCTCGGTAAAGGTTTGGACCGTGTATTCTCTCTGAACGGAATCAACCGTAATCAGCGAATCCAGAAACCCAATTTTTTCGTTCGGGAGATCATATTGGTAATTGAAATTCTGATCGGCCAAAGCGAAAATCCGGTACTTGCCCGCTTGTAAATTGCTGAGTTTAAAGGCTCCTGACGCATCGGTGCGCGCGAAGTAGTAAGGTCTGCCCGAGGTTACCAGCGCGGGATCCATGTTCGGGTATAGCATAACCAGCATGTCTTTTTCTGGGCTTCCTGACAAGCGATCACTAACTTTTCCCCCCAATGTCAGGCTGTCCAACACCGGTCCAGTGGAAAATACGTACTGGAAATTCTTCAGGATATTGCCTTCGTTCTGATCGCGCAGCGCGTCGCCAAACTGCAGCGTGTAGGTTTTGTTGGTTAAGAAAGAATCAGGGAAAACAACGTAGAGGTCTTTGCCTTTAACAGTAAGGCTTGGTGCTTCCGACATCGGGGGCGACAGCAGTACCTGGGTAAACGCATCCTTAACCTCGATGAATTCGTCGAATTGGAGCACTACCTCTTTCGGTTCAACAAGGACAGATTTCTGGGGGGGGCTTGCATCAAGTAATACAGGGGGTGCAACGTCTTTAAGACCACCTTGGGGTGTAGCGATTTCCGCGCAGGCGGCTAAAACGAGCGCCACCACACACAAAACCGATAGCATAATTGGCCGATGATCATTGGATTGTTCACTTGTATTCATTCTCCAGGCACGATGCCTTAGGCCTATCCTAAACGCGTGGGAGGCAGAAAGTGCTTTTTTGCTTAGTGTACAGAGAAGAAATTGCTTCATTGACGCTCGAAACCAGTGCATTAAATAGAGTCAAAATACCAAAGTGCGCAACATAGGGTTGTTCATCTGCCCAAGTAGACCAAAAGAACGGAAAGATCCGATGGGGAAACACCGCTTATCCGGCTGGCTTGGCCAAGAGTTGATGGCCGGATTTTGGTTAGTTTTTCTTTTGCTTCATGGGAAAGCGATATAATTGACTGAAAATCAAAGGCTTCGGACAATGTAATCTTCTCTAGCCGCTGCATTTTATCCACTAGTTCTTGTTCTTTTTCCAAATAACCGGCATACTTCAAATTGATTTCTGCCTGTTCCAGCGATTCTTGCGAGAAAGGGCGCAAGTCTTCAGCTACTTTAGGTAGGGCTTGTGTTAATTTGGGAATGGACAATTGTGGACGCAGTAAAAGCAGGTTTAACCTGGTTTTTTGTCGAATGGGTGCTGTCTCCAATTGCAGAAGCAGTTCGTTGATTTGATTGGGTTCCACAGAATTTTCATGCAGGTACCGATTGATCGATTGGGCGTCCATTAGCTTCTTGTTAACTATTGCTAAACGCTCTTCAGAAGCCAGGCCTAGTTGATACGACCTAGGCGTGAGTCGGATATCGGCGTTGTCTTGACGCAACAAAAGTCTGAATTCAGCCCGGGAGGTGAACATCCGGTAGGGTTCCTCGGTGCCTTTGTTAATCAGGTCATCGATCAGAACGCCGATGTAAGCCTCGTTCCGTTGCAGAACGAACGGTTCTAGTTCCCTTGTTTGTAAATGGGCATTGATACCGGCCATGAGACCCTGGCATGCGGCTTCTTCATACCCTGTTGTCCCGTTAATCTGTCCGGCAAAGAATAAGCCGCGAACCAGTTTGGTCTCCAGGGTATGTTTAAGTTGAGTAGGAGGGAAGTAATCGTACTCAATGGCGTATCCCGGGCGGAAGAAGCGAACCTGTTCAAATCCCTCTACGAGCCTCAGCGCCTGAAACTGGACTGCTTCGGGCAGCGAAGTAGAAAAGCCATTGATGTAGTATTCAATGGTGTTCCAGCCTTCTGGTTCTACAAAAAGTTGATGGCGATCCTTATCAGCGAAGCGGTCTATTTTATCTTCAATGGAAGGGCAATAGCGAGGTCCCCTTGCCTGGATGCGACCGCTGTACATGGGGCTGTCTTCAAAGCCAGTGCGCAATTGGTCATGCACAGCTTGGTTTGTGTAAGCAATGTGGCATGGGCGCTGGGTAGTCAAGGTTGGTTTTTCCAGGAAGCTGAATCCAACCGGGTCGGGATCTCCTTCCTGTACTTCTAACCGGCTAAAATCTATGGAGCGGCCATCAACTCTCGGAGGGGTACCAGTTTTCATTCGACCGCTCTCAAAACCGATTTCGACCAACTGTTCGGTAATTCCTGTTGCTGCTTTTTCGCCCATTCTGCCTCCACCAAAATTCTTGGTGCCTACGTGAATGACGCCATTTAGAAAGGTTCCGTTGGTTAAGACCACGGTCTTGCTCTCAATGTGTTGGCCCATACCTGTTACAACGCCGCCTATTTGGCCGTTTTTTACCAATAATCCAGTTACACTATCTTGCCAAAAGTCCAGATTTGCAGTCTTTTCCAGCATCGAACGCCATTCCGCAGAGAATTGCATTCTGTCGCTTTGTGCCCTGGGGCTCCACATTGCTGGTCCCTTCGAGCGATTGAGCATCCGGAATTGAATCATTGTCCTGTCGGTGACCAATCCAGAATATCCACCTAAAGCATCAATTTCTCGAACAATTTGTCCTTTTGCTATGCCCCCCATCGCGGGATTGCAACTCATCTGAGCAATCGTTTGCATGTTCATGGTGATCAAAAGAACGCGAGAGCCCATATTGGCAGCAGCAGCGGCGGCTTCACAGCCGGCATGACCCGCTCCAACTACAATGACATCGTATAAAGGGAACATGTCGGTAAAGATACTTGCGGTCTGTTGGATTGAAGTTCAGTCCATGTTCCACGTGGAACATAGG
>CAYSDI010000067.1:0-18998 GCA_964429745.1 uncultured Chitinophagales bacterium
CCCACATAAAGGCTGCATCCCAGGAGCACTGCTGTCTTTAAGCGGATCATTTCCAGGTACTCGTCTTTGCGAACGTCGGGGCGTTTTTCAAAATCCATGTCCAACTGCTGGCCTTCGCAGACCTCGACAGCCGTGCGGCTAAATCGCTCGAGCAGCTCTGGAAGAAGTTCCGGGCTAACCTGGCTGAGAAAGCGGAAGGCATCTACCAGCATCACATCGCCGGACAGGATGGCCGCCGAAGGCGAGTAGCGAACGTGGACCGTGGGCTTGCCGCGTCTCAGGGCGGCCTGGTCCATGATGTCATCGTGCAGCAGGGAAAAGTTGTGAAACCATTCGATTCCCAACGCGGGGCCAAGCGCGGCTTCGGCCCTTCCCCCGTTTAACTCAGCAGCCAGCAGCACCAGCACCGGGCGGAGGCGTTTGCCGCCCAGGTCCAAAATGTACCGCACGGGTTCATACAGTGTGGCAGGCCCGGTTTCAGGGCGCCATTGAGCCACAGCGTGGTCAAGCAGGGTTCGGTAGCGATCCATATCAGTCAAAAGCCGGAAATTTTGCCGGGCAAAGATAACGCGTCAACGATGCCGCCGAAGAAAACCAGGAGGCAGCCCGGGCAGTGCGTCTCTATTGTGGAAACTTGACCACTTGCAGCGTCGCGAAATTGTTCTATTTTTCCTTGCGTGCTCTGGGCTGTCCGTTAGGGCAACAGGCCCGCCTGCAGCCGGCTTGACCTCCACCTCGGTACTATTACAACTGCCCAACCATGGTCGGACCTTCGCTGCTTCGCGATCTTGAACGGCTGGTATCCAAGGGTATTCCCAACCTGGAAGCCATTGAACAACTGCTCCAGCAGGCCGAGGAGCGCTATCGGGGCTTGTTTGAACAAAGCCGCGACGCTATGTATTTCAGCAGCTTGGACGGTCATTTTATTGACTTTAACCAAGCCATGCTGGATTTGTTGGGCTATTCCCGACCGGAGATACTGGCGCTGCCAGCAGCGAACATCTACGACCATCCCGGCGACCGCGACCGCTTTATGACCGTCATGGCCGCACGCGGTTCCGTCAAAGCGTACGAAGTCAAACTGCGCCACAAAGACGGGCGCAAACTGCTCTGCTGGTTGTCATCCAGCACCCGTCGCGATGAGGACGGCAAGGTCATCGGCTACCAGGGCTTGATCCAGGACATCACACAAATGCGCAGCCTGCAAGCCGAGCGCGACCGTTTTTTTTCTCAGACCCGCGACCTGATTTGCACGGTTACCCCAGACGGCTACTTTAAACGCATTAATCCGGCTTTCTCCGATACGCTGGGCTACCCCGAACAAGAAGTGCTAAGCGGCCATTTTTTCCATTTGCTCCACCCGGAAGACGTTGGGTTGGCCAAGCACAAGCTCGCTGAACTCGGGCAGGAAAGTACCGGGCGTTTCCGGGGAAGGGTCACGTTCGTTACTCGGCACCGCTGCTTAAATGGCCAGTACAAGTTGCTGGAGTGGGGTTTCTCTCCTGACCTTCCCGGCGAGGTGTGGTACGGCATCGGCAGTGACGTAACCGAGCAACGCCGCAATGAAGACCTGCAGCGCGAAAAACAATTGGCCGAGCGCTCCGCCACCGTCAAAGCAGACTTCCTGGCCAGCATGAGCCACGAACTGCGCACACCGCTCAACGCGGTGCTCGGCATGGCGCATTTGCTGGGCGAAACGCGGCTGGACCCTGTTCAACTAGACTACGTTCGCACGCTCGAAGCGTCTACGTCCAGCCTGTTGGAGACCATCAACAACATTCTGGATTACTCCAAACTGGACTCCGGAAAACTCGACCTGGATGAGCAAATTTTTGAGCCGCGAAAACTGGTGGAAGAGATTATGCTCACCTTCCGCTTCTCAGCGGAGCAGAAGGCTTTGCACCTGGAATCGCTGCTCAGCGAAAGCTTGCCGTTGCACTTGCTTGCCGATGCCTTCCGGCTTAAACAAGTGCTGCAGAATCTGCTTTCCAATGCGCTGAAATTCACGGAGCAGGGCCATGTGCTCCTCACGTTGGACATGGAAGACCAAAACACCGATGTGCCCACCTTGATGATCATGGTTCGGGACACGGGCATAGGCATTCCCATCCATCGCCAGGAAGCCATTTTTGACCCTTTTGCCCAAGCCAGCGAAGGCACGAGTCGCAGATACGGCGGCACGGGCCTGGGCCTGGCAATCGTGCGGCGCATGGTCAACCTGATGGGTGGCCAAGTGACCCTGGACAGTCGGCCGGGCCTGGGCTCCACGTTTCGGGTTTGGGTGCCTGTGCGGGTCCCGGACCCGGCCATTATCCCGAGCAGCAGCGCGGGCGACGATGGCCTTTCGCCCGGAGAACCGGGACCTAAACGCGTGCTGCTGGTCGAAGACAATCCGGTTAACCGACTGGTCATCCGCGAGTTATTGCGCAAGAAATGGCCAGACCTGGAATTGACCGAAGCGGCTACAGCCGAAGACGCTCAACCGCGACTGAGCACTGGCAATTTTGACCTGGTGCTTATGGATGTCATGCTCCCGGGCATCGATGGGCGAGACTTAACGCGCTGGATTCGGGAGCGGATTGACGGGGCCGAGCACCGGTTGCCCGTGCTGGGGCTTACGGCTCACGCCTCGCCAGAGGAACAACAGGCCTGTCTGCAGGCCGGCATGGACGACTGTCTGTCTAAGCCTGTGCGACCGGCGTTGTTGTTCCAGCGGATGGCACGGCTGTTGGGCAGCGCAAAAAACACGGCTGCCGTCGAAGATACCGTGGCACCGCCGCCCATTGATCTGGCCTACCTGGACGCCCTGACCCGCGACAACCCGGCCTTGCGCCGGGAACTTTTGCTGACCATGGAGCGCGAAACCCCGGAGGAGTTGGCACGGCTTGAATTGGCGGCTTCTGCCGGGCGCTGGGACGACGTGCGCGGCTATGCCCATCGGCTAAAAAGCACCTTGCAATTGATCGGCAGCGCTGACCTGCACGCCCGGGTAGAAGCGGTGGAACGCGATGCCCATGACCAGCGGGAAACCGGCGCTTTGCCTGTATTGATTGAACAACTCAACCGGGAAATCCGCGCCGCGTTGCAGCGTGTGCGCGAATTTTCCCCTCCTTAAAAATCTGATCTAAAACTCCGTATACCATGGACCAGACGCACCGCATTTTCCTGGTGGACGACGATACCAAACACCTGTTGCTGTTAAAGGATTTCCTGGAACGGCAATCGCCCTATACGCTGGACATCAAGCTGTTCAGCAGCGGCGAGAATTGCCTGGACAAACTGGACGAGTATCCGGAAATTGTGGTGCTGGACTACCACCTCGACGGGATTCGACCTGGCGCCAGCAATGGCTTGGAAATTCTCAAAGAGCTGCGCAAGCGCAGGCCCGAGGCAGACGTGATCATGATGAGTTCACAGGACCAACTCCAGGTTGGGTTGAATACCTTGGAATTTGGCGCGACGGACTATGTGATTAAGGGCGAAACTGCGTTGTTGCGGGCGGAACTGGTCATTCGGCGCATTCTGGAGCGAAAAGCGGCGGAGCGCTTCCGCCAGGCACAGACCCTTCAACTGCGGTGGCTGTATGCCGCACTGGCCGTTACGGGCCTGATCATCATCGGGCTGGCGGTTTTTGCCATTTGAGCGGGGCAAAAGTGTCGCGTTGCGTTGCGCACTCAGACCAGGCCATGCTGCGCGGTCGGATCTGACCATACCATAGGGTATTTTGTGCAAGGCAGGTAAATTATTCGATGCCCTCCGTCAAGCGATCGCTAAATCCGCCAGGACGAAGGTCATTTCCCGGCGCGCCAAGCTCACGTCCTGGACCCTGATCCGCAACGTATCGCCCATCTTGAACCAGCGATCGTGGTCAACGGCAAAGAGCGAGTTTTTCTTCTCATTGTGGACAAACTCCGAGCCGATGCTGTCCAGCCGGATCATGCCTTCGCAGCGGCTCTCTTTGAGCTCGACAAAAATGCCCCAGGTGGTGATGCCTGATACCACCCCTTCGAATTCCTCTCCGACGCGATCCCGCAAAAATTCAGCCTGTTTATATTTTATTGATTCATATTCTGCGTCCATGGCCCGGCGTTCCATAATGCTGGAATGGTGGCACTGTTCTTCGAGGCGGGACTTTTCGGGCCGCTGCACCTCTTGTCCAGCAGCCTTTTGCAAACTCAGGGCCAGCAGTCGGTGAACGAGCACGTCCGGGTATCGGCGAATAGGCGAGGTAAAATGGGTGTAGTATTCAAAGCCCAGACCAAAGTGACCAATGTTATCCGTGGTGTAAATGGCCTTTGCCATGGTGCGCACGGCCATTTTGTTCAACAGCGCCTGCTCGG
This sequence comes from uncultured Chitinophagales bacterium, assembly GCA_964429745.1. GTDB lineage: Bacteria > Bacteroidota > Bacteroidia > Chitinophagales > BACL12 > WGOA01. The sequence goes on from CAYSDI010000067.1 coordinate 4,341, forward strand.
GCTGACCTACCAGTTCGCGCATAAAGGCGTTTAACACCGGGGGAAGGGCTTCCGGGTTCTCGGGCAACTTTAGTTTGTACCCGTACTCCCGAACAAGGGTCTCAAAGTTTTTCAATTTCTCCGGATCGGGCACATCGTGGATGCGGTACACCGAAGGCCAGAGTGCATCGCCATCGCGGAATGAAGACAAGTAGGCCGCCACCTTCCGGTTAGCCAGCAGCATAAAATCCTCCACGAGCATGTGGGCAGCCTTGCGTTCTTTGAGGTAGATGCCCAGCGGTTTGCCTTCGGCATCCAGGCGGAAGCGCACTTCTTCGGTTTCAAAAGACACCGAGCCTTCGGCAAAGCGTTTTTCGCGGAGCCGCTCAGCCAGTTCGTTGAGCAACTTTAGCTCAGCGCCGAAGGGCCCTTCGCCCGTTTCCAGGCCACTTTGCGCCTGCTCATACGTAAACCGGTGATTGGAATGGATGATGCTGCGGCCGAACCACTCTTGGTGCACTTTTCCTTTTTGGTCAATTTCGAAAACCGCACTGAACACAAGTTTGTCTTCCAGCGGGCGAAGGGAGCACAGTTCGTTGCTCAGGCGCTCTGGAAGCATCGGGTTGACGCGGTCTACCAGGTAGACTGACGTAGCGCGTTTGTAGGCTTCCTCGTCAAGTGGACTGCCGGGCACGACGTAATGGCTGACATCGGCGATGTGTACGCCAATCTCCCAGCGACCTGGTTTGATCTCGCAAACGGAAATGGCGTCGTCAAAGTCCTTGGCGTCTTCGGGGTCAATGGTAAAGGTGGTAACGGAACGAAAGTCGCGGCGGCTGGCAATTTCGGCTTCATCGGCATGCTCCGGAAACGACTCCGCTAAATCGAGCACTTCTTGCGAAAAACTCAATGGGAAGCCTGCCGATAGCAAAATGGACCGCATTTCAGTGTCATTCTCTTCGGCGGGCCCGAGAATGTGCAGAATTCGGCCAACGGGGTTGCCGGAGCGGTGCGGCCATTCGGTGATTTCCACCGCTACCCTGTCGCCGTGCTCCACGGCCGTATGCTCCATCAATTCAGACGGGGGAAGGAAGATATCGCGCATTCCACGGCGGTTCATCGGCACCACGAAGGCATAGCCTTTGTTGATTTCCAAGGTGCCGACATAATGCTCTTTGGCGCGTTGAAGAACCTCCACAATTTCGCCCTCTACCCGGCTGCGGCTTTTGCGTTGGATAATGACCACGCGAACTTTATCGCCGTCAAACGCGCGCCCTGTTTTTGCCTGCGGAACAAAGATGTCGCTGTCCAATCCGGGTACGATCACGAAGGCACTGCCCGAAGCGGTCATGTCTACGGTGCCCGTTACAATCATGTGCTCCACTTTGGAACTGTGCAGCTTGTACTTGCCCGAAGGGGTTTCCAGCACTTCGCCTGCTTTGACCAGGCGGTGAAGGCGATCCATGATTTTTACCGCATTGGCCTGGTCAGACAACTTGCGGATCAGATTTTTACTGCTGACCGGGGTTTCCGATTTGGCCAGGTGGCGCAGCAATTGTTGGTCCAGGGGCAGGCGTCCCGAATCGGCGGTTTTTCTTTTTTTCTTGGCCATGTGACGGGTTGCGGCAAAATAGATTGGTCAAAGATAGCCCCCTTTTGGACCTGGTCCGGGATCGGGCAAGATAAGGGCAGCTGGTCGCCCCTCCCAAAGACCAACTCACCTGCCCAACTCAAACGACCAACTCCCCCGAAACAAGTATTTACAAGCAAAAACTTGGAACATCCAATTCGGTACGGTACATTTAACCCATCAGTGCGTACCCGCCCCCAAAAGGGATGGGATACGCGCTTTTTTTTTACACAACCCTCGGTATCCTCCAGGGGTCAGAACTGACAAACCAATCTTAAACAAACTGACGCACAATGAAAGCACTTAAACACCTGGCGCTATCTGCCACCTTCCTGGCAGCAGCTGGAGCGGCCTACGCCCAATGCACAGCCGGATCTACCCTTATTGTTGGCCCTGCGGACCAATACGCGTTCCAGTGGTGCAACGGCGGTATTTCGCCTACAGCCATTGGCCTGAGATTTGCCTCTTCGGTGAATGAATACCAGTTTAAAAAACTGGACGGCACCAACGTAATGACCATCAATCCCACCGGGGCTGGTTACATACGGTTGGGTTCGCCAAGTGGCGCCGATTATGCCCAGTTCGGGACAGACGGCGATTTGACCTTTCAAGCCCAGGCCGATTATCTGGTTGGCAACAACCGCTATGCCTTTCGCGCCGTAAGCGACCAAGAAAACGGTCTTTTCTTTAACGTGACGTTGAACCAGTTCGAATTCCGGGATAATGTAACGAATCCCGGTTTTGCGATCAAGGCTAACACCGGCGGCCTTGATGAAGCTGGGGATATCGTCACGCTTGGCTCTGCCATTTTTGAGGATGAAATCACGGCTAGTGCTTCAAGTATTATCCCAGCAATGAAGGGGATTGGAACACTCGGCCCAACCAATGGCTACCTGGGCGTTCAGGGAGCGGCCGATTTTGATGGCATCCTGGGACTTAGTATTGCAGGATTCGAAATTGGTGCTTTAGGGGTTTCAACTGGCGCATCCGCTACGGACAACTACGGTCTTTTTGGGTACTCCAATGGCTCCGGTGTTCGGGCACTGCACAGCACCAGCGGCACGAGAGCTGACCTGGCTACGGCAACCCGCGCTGGTTTGTTCACTGGTGACATTGAGGTGACCGGAAACATCATTGGCAACCTGGCCCAGCCAACCATCCAAGGTTTGGCCACCATTACTGGAACGACCTTTAACAACTCCGGCAACATCGGTCTGTTGAAAATTGAGAATACTTCTTCCAGCCTGGGCTTTGACGGCAATGAAGTTCAGTCTTACAACAGCGTGGACAGCGCCGGCGGCACCCTCTTCCTGAACTTCTGGGGGGGGAACATTGACCTGATCAATGGATTCAACACTGCGGGTACGCTATCTGTGGGAGGAAGCAACCTTTACGTAACCAATGTGACAGACCGTGTAGGCGTGGGCACATCGAGTCCCTCTGGCAAATTGCATGTACAGAGCTCAGAGAGTGTTGAGGTAATGTTCCTGGAATCAACTGGCAGCCCCACGGAGATGTTAGACATCAACCGCACGGTAGCGATGACGTCTGGTCAGGATATCATTGATATTTCTGTGCCAACAGGATCATCAACTACCGCAGCGTTCATAGAGTGCAGCTCGGCCTCAGTGATTGAATTCCAAGTTAATACCAATGGCCACATTGGTGTTGGAACTACCGCATCAACGCTTTACGCCATTCAGGCCTGCGGTTCCATCAGGGCGACGGAAGTAGTGGTAGAAACCGGCTGGTGCGACTACGTTTTTGAAGAAGACTATCGCCTTGCTCCGCTGAGCGAAGTGGAATCCTTCATCAAGGCCAACAAACACCTCCCCGGAATCCCTTCGGCAGCCGTTGTGGAAAGCGAAGGCGTGAAAGTGGCTGAAATGTCCAGCAACCTGATGCTGAAAGTGGAGGAACTGACGCTGTACACGATTGAGCAAGACAAGCAAATCAACTCGCTTCAGGCTCAAATTGAAGAACTTAAGGCTTTGGTAACCGGTCAGAAATAATCCGGTGCACCTATTAGATCATCCTAATTAAACCTAAGCCATGATTCACAACACCAAGAAAACCTTGGGCCTGTTGTTGATGATGTTGCTAACTACCGGGTTGTTTGCCCAGCAAAGTCTGTTGGTTCCCTTTACAGGAACCATGACCGCTGAACAACAATCGGTTTACAGCAACCTGCTGGCATTGCCCACCACCAAATGGGTAGAAATTGTCAGCATCAACAGCAGCGCCTTTGAAGACGCAACCATCCAGTTGAACCTGTCCCCGACATTCAATGTCTCCGTTCCAAAACGCGACATTGGCTACACGGGGATTCAGGCCAAGACCTGGATTGGCACCTTCCCTTCCATGCTCGGAACAGCAACCTTTGTTTGGTTGCAAAACGACCGCGTGCAAGGGCATATTTCAAGCACCGAAGGCAACTTTGAGTTGTTCGGACTGGGCGGCGGGGTCTACCTGATTGCCGAGCACGACAGCGAATCCTTCGGGGGCTGCAGTAGCGCTAACGACAACCCGCGCGACCCTCGTCAGGAGTTAGTGGAAAACCCCAATGCTCCCGACATGTCGCTTGATGACCAGGGTACCGTTGGTACACCGGTTTACACGGAAGTTGATGATGAGTGCTTCATCCGCATGATCATCGGCTATACGCCACAAGCCAAGACCTCCACATTGAGCCTCTATGGCAGAAGCATGAACGAGCACATTGCGCTGGCAACGGCGGATGCAAACGCTTCCTACTTCAACAGCAATGTGGAAACCAGGGTAGAGTTGGCCTTTGTCTGGCAGGCAACCCAGAATTCTACTACCAGTGCCAGCAACGACGCGAACAGCTTGAGGGGTACAACTGACGGCCTTTGGGACCAGATTCACGACTTCCGTGATTTCTATGACGGAGACATGGTCGGGATGATTACAGGCACTACCTATGCCGGTCTATGCGGTACGGCTTATGGCTTCGACTACACCGATGCCACGAACATGTTCCAGGTGAGCACATACGACTGCATTGTTGGCAACTTCACCATGGACCACGAGTTCGGGCACAACCGCGGTTGCCGCCACGACAATGATGGTACAACCACACCGTTTGCTTATGGGCACGGATACAACCAGGGCTCTATCTTTAGGACCATCATGGCTGTCTGCTGTTCTCCAGTGCGTGTGAACTACTGGTCAAACCCGGATATTAACTTCCCTGGTGGAGGGGGTGCTATGGGTACGGTCGGCTTTAACGACAACGCTCGTGCATTGGACGTCGGTGACTTCACGGTGGCTCGCCACCGGATAACGCCAGTAGCTTTCAGCACGGGAATTAGCTTGACTTCCGATGAAACGTTGAACATGGTTACCACCGGAACGCTGACAAGTACAAATGATGCCCCTTCTGGGTCCATCTTGACGCTCAAGTCGCGCACACAAGTGGTGCTAAGCCCAGGCTTCAATGCGTTCTCGGGATGCGAAGCCCGCATCTTCATTGAATCCAACTGCCCAGGCACATCGTATGCCCGAACAGTGGATGTCATCGAAGACGAGCTGCTGAGCCAAGTGAACGGCAATCCATTCGTAGCTGAGTTGTACCCAAACCCGTCTGATCGTCAGATTACGGTACAGTTTACGCTGCCGCAGGCAGACAACATCAGCATTGCGCTGTTTGATATGAAAGGTCGTCAGGTTGCTGCCTTAAACAGCGGTGCCCAATTTGACGCCGGTCAACACACGGTATCGTTTGATGTGTCATCGCTCGCCGCAGGTCACTACCTATGCAACATCATGGGAGACGACCAGCAAAGCACCATCCCTATGGTGATTACGCGTTAATATTATACAAACACCAAAGCAACCGACAAAGCCACCCTTAACCGGGTGGCTTTGTTGTTAGTGTGTGTTCCTTTTTACCGCTATCCTTATCCATCAGCCAGTTCAGCCCTACTCGTACCAAGCGATTACCTCATCCGGTCCTTTGCGCCGGAGGTCCGGGACCACTGCATCATCAGCCGGATAACCTACTGGGATAAGCAGGAAGGGTCGTTCGTTCTCCGGACGACCTAAGACTGCGCCCAGAAAATTCATCGGACTCGGCGTGTGGGTTAAACTGACCAGACCGGCTTGGTGAACCGCATTTAAAAACATACCCGTGGCTATGCCCACGGATTCGGTAACATAATAATTATTATTCTTCTTAGCAGGGTCGTTTTCATCAATTTCGTATACACGTTTAAATATTATTACAAGCCAGGGTGCAATTTCAAGAAAGGGTTTTTGCCAATCAGTACCAAATTGCTGGAGATCCTTAAGCCATTCCCCCGGCATACGGCCATGATAATTTTCGTATTCTTCTTTCTCGGCTGCCTCGCGAATTTGTGTTTTCAGTTTAGCTTCTCCCACCACACAAAACGTCCAGGGTTGCTTGTTAGCCCCACTGGGAGCGGAAGACGCTGCCATGATCAGGTCTTCGATAACAGAACGCGGCACAGCTCTGTCGGAAAACATGCGCTGTGAACGGCGCATGGCCCATTCGAACCGCAACCGGCGCGCACGCGCTGCCATTTCGGCTGCGCTTAAACCGCTGGAAACGAAAGGAATAAACTTGTATGCTGATTTTGACATCCGTACTTAACTCCGCACCAAAGCCAAACGCGCCATGATGTCTTCAAGTTCCCCCTTGGGAATGGCATCGATCAGTTTTTGCGTGTAGGGGTGCTGCGGGTTATTGTAGATCTCGTCGGCAGGGCCCATTTCTTCGATTTTGCCCTTGTTCATCACCACCATCCGATCGCTCATGAATTTGACGACACTCAAATCGTGGGAAATGAAGATGTAGGTGAACCCGAAGTCTTTGCGCAACTCAATCAGCAGGTTCAACACCTGCGCCTGAACGGAGACGTCAAGGGCAGAGACCGACTCATCGCAGATGATAAAGCGCGGATTGAGGGCCAGCGCCCGGGCAATGCAAATGCGCTGGCGCTGACCGCCTGAAAATTCATGAGGGTAACGGTTGTAGTGGATGCGCTGCAGCCCTACCCGATCCAGCAATTCCAATACCCTGGCTTTTCGTTCCTGTTCCGTGCTAAACACTTTGTGTACACTCAGCGGCTCCATAATGGCATTGCCAATGGTCAGGCGGGGATTGAGCGAAGAGTACGGGTCCTGAAAAATGATCTGCATGTCTTTGCGCATGGTGGTCAGATCCCGCTTGTTCATGTGTACCAAATCCTTGCCTTCCAGCTCCATCGTGCCATCATGCGGTTCTACCAGACGGATGATAGTGCGGCCCAGCGTTGTTTTGCCACAGCCCGATTCTCCGACCAAGCCGAGCGTCTCACCAGGATACACGTCAAAGCTGACGTCGTCTACGGCTTTGACCCAGGCTTGAGGCCTGCCCAACAGATTGCGCTTGGTAGGAAACCATGTTTTCAGGTTGCGCACCTTGAGCATTGGAACTTTTTGTTGCAAGGCAACCAGACGTGCTTTTGTTTCTTCCGGTGAAACGGTGACCGAATCGATTAGCGTAGCCACAGAATGCGCCTTTTCAACCAGCGTTCCATCCGGCTTCTCTTCCATGAAATCGGCGATAACTGGCAGTTTACTCAAACGCTTGCCAAGTGGCGGGCGACAAGCCAGCAGCCCTTTGGTGTACGGATGTTGCGGATTGGAGAAAATCTCCATGACACTGCCCTGCTCCACAATGCGGCCTTTGTACATAACAATAACGCGATCGGCCACTTCCGCGATAACCCCCAGGTCATGGGTAATAAAAATGATGGACGAGTTGATGCGCGACTTCAAGTCTGACATCAGGTCCAAAATGGTTTTCTGAACGGTTACGTCCAGCGCCGTTGTGGGCTCATCGGCCACCAGGATGCCGGGGTTGCAGGACATGGCCATGGCAATCATGACCCGCTGTTTCTGGCCTCCCGAAAGTTGGTGGGGATAGGAATCGGCCATCCGTTTGGGGTCCGGCAACTGCACCTTTTCAAACAATTCCAGGGTTCGCTCCCTAGCCTCTCGGCGCGAAACATTTTGGTGCAGCGTTATGGCCTCCATCACCTGGTCGCCGCAAGTAAACACCGGGTTCAGGGAGGTCATCGGCTCCTGAAAAATCATGCCGATCTCGTTGCCCCGGTAACGCCGCATGTCCGGTTCGGGCAGCGTGACCAAGTCAACGGTACCCTCGCGCCCGTGGTAGAGCATCTGACCGCCAATGATTTTGCCGGGCGGGTTGGGGATTAACCGCATCAGTGACAGGCAGGTCACCGATTTTCCCGAACCCGATTCGCCCACGATACCCACGGTCTCGCCCCGGTATATCTCAAAACTGACATCGTTAACGGCCGTGGTCGTGCCTTCTTCTGTTTTAAACTGCGTAACCAGGTTCTTGACCTCCAGGAGCAAAGACTTATCCATAGGGGTGAAAATAAGGGAACTTCTAAAAACCCCGTCTACTTCGCCGCAAAAGCTTACACCGCAAAAACGGAATCGTCCGCCAGGGTCTCCCGATCGCGCAATTTTAGCACAACCCGCGCCGTGGAGACCACATCGCGGGCGCAATAGGCGGCAATACGGTCCAGGTCGTTCTCCTGCCAGTAAACACGGCCCACTTCGCTCCCGTCAATGTCCGATTTAGGGCTGGGAATGCCGAAGATGGCCGCCAGCAGCCGCAGCGAAGCTGCGCCGCGCCGGTCGCCAAACTGCCAAAGCTCCTGGGTATCCAAATGCAGGATTTCCCAGGGTTTTAGCCCCACCACATCCAACTGTGCCGGCAATTCCATGCCGTGAATCAACATTCTGCGGCACAAAAAAGGAATATCGAAGCCTTTAATGTTGTGCCCGCAGAGCCTGTGCCGGCTCAATGAAGGATAATGCTTGTGCAAAAGCTGGGCAAATTCCTCCAAAACCATGGCCTCCTCCGGGTATGCGATGGTCTTGACCCGAAACTGGCGTCCGTCGCGGGTACGAGTAAAAAAGCCCATCGCAATGCAAACCACCTGTCCAAATTCGGCATGCAGACCCGCCCGGTTCTGGTACCATTCGTCCAAATCGCTGCCCTCCGGTGCGCGCGAGAGCTCGCGGGTCCGCCATATAGTTTGCAGGTCTTCGGGCAGCTCATTCAGGTCTTCTGTGAGCGGCACAGTCTCAATGTCAAAAAACACGAGATCTTCCAGATTGATGCTTTGCAGGCTGCGCATATCGGGCGAAGGGCTTAAGGTTCAGGAGCAGCGGGACGATTGCACCCCACCTGTGCGGGCTACAAAAGACCGACATAATGCTCGGATTCAGCTTGCCTTAGCCAGTTGCGGCTCGGATTCAGCTAGATTTAGCCAATTGCGGCTCGGATTCAGCTTGATTTAGCCAGTTGCGGCTCGGATTCAGCTTGATTTAGCCAATTGCGGCTCGGATTCAGCTAGATTTAGCTGAAAGGTCCGCTTTTCTGGCCATCAGGAAAAGTTCCCGTTCCGCCCTCGGGGCGATGCTATCCGGGGCTGTTTCTAGCTTCTCCAGGTGAAAGTAACGGGAAAAAAGCGCCCGGTACTCCGTTTCGCTGCCCCCGAAGGGCGGCCGATCGGCATTCAACGGGTCATTGAACAACAGCCCGACCAGCAGCCCTGATGGTCGCAACAGTTCGTGCATCTTTTGGACGTAACGGCTCCGGAATACTGGATCGAGCGCACAGAAAAACGTCTGTTCAATCACGAGATCGTATGGCCCGCTGTGGGTGAAAAAGTCGCCTGCATGCAGATGAGCTGCCGGAAAACCGGGCACCCTTTGCGAAAAGTCTGCCAGGGCCCGCTCAGACCAATCCAGCACATGCACCTGCTCAAAACCGAGGCGCCAGAGGAATTCGGCTTCGTAAGCGCGGCCGCAACCAGGAATCAAAATGCGCTGATTGCCAACTTCGAGCCCTTCGAAAAAATTGCGCAATGGCAGCGAAATTTCCCCGAGGTCCCATCCGGTTTGGCCCAATGCGTAGCGCTCTTCCCAGAATTCCTTGTTTAACATAAGTTCGTGTTATCCGTATAACGAAATGCTGACCGGCGGAAAAAATTCGTTCAACCTGAATTTGTCGTTCTTAGCGTCGCATCTGACAAAGGGCTATCAATCAGCAACCCGGCGTAGGGAATCGCGCTTCCCGTTCACCAAGCCAATTTCTGTTAATTTCGCGAACGAAGGATCTTTCGTGTCGGCTGCATCGCGAAACAATTTATCCACCATGAGTGATCTCAAAGGCGAAGAAAAAAAGAAGGACAGAGGTCCTTTCATGTACATCATCCTGGTCTTGTTGCTCTTGCTCATCAACGGAGGCCTGTTCTACAGTACCTTCCAAAACAAAGAGAAGAACAACAAACTGACCGAACAGAAGGAAGAAGCCGACCGAATGATCCAGGAACTGAATGCAGAAGTAAATGACTACCTGCTGCGTTTAGAAACCTATCGGACCGATAATGAAGACCTGATGGGCATTAGGGACAGCCTAAAACAAGTGGTGCTTTCTAAACAAAAGGAAATCCAAAAAGCCCTTCACGACAAGAATTTTTCTGCATCTAAACTGGCTGAAATTCAGAAAATGCTGGATGGTGCCCGAATTCAGATCGATGCTTTAAAGGTGGATAAAAATCGCTTCATCGCCCGGCTGGACTCCGTCTCCAGCGCTATGGACGAATTGCTCTACAACTACGACACGTTAAATCAGCGTTATACCCAAACGGCCGAGGAGTCTAAAACCATGCGCACCCAGCGCGATTCCATCGCCACACTGGGCAGTATCCTCCAGGCAGTGAATGCAGTGGGCACCGGGGTTCGCGGCCGCAAAAGTGGTGAAGAAAGCGAAACCGACCGCGCCAAGCGCGCCGAACAGCTCAAGATTTGCTTTGACCTGCTGGAGAGCCGCCTCGTTGGCAAAGGAAGCCAAACGCTCTACCTGAAAATTATCGGTCCCGGCGGTTTGACGCTTGCCCAAGGTGAAAATGTGTTCATAAACCGCGAAAACGGCGAAGAATCCATGTACACCAACCGCTTTACGTTCGACTTCTTAAACGATCCCTCCCAGCGTTTCTGCACCTACTGGGAACAAGCCGCAGAGTTCGCCTCGGGTCGCTACAAGGCCGAAGTCTATCACAAGGGTTACCTCATCGGCACCGCTGATTTTGAGTTGAAGTAACGCCGGCTGAAATGACCCTGGCTGAAATGACCCTGGCTGAAGTGACGCCGGCTGAAATGACCCTGGCTGAAGTAACGGCGGCTGAAGTAACGCCGGCTGAAATGACCCTGGCTGAAGTAACGCCGGCTGAAATGACCCTGGCTGAAGTAACGGCGGCTGAAGTGACACCGGAGGCCGCTTGAACCTCGCTGCTGCCAGATAACCAGCTCCGGCCAACGCTGTCCCACTTTGCCCAACACTGCCCCGCTCCCTTAGGCAGACCTGTTAAAAAATGGCCCGCAACTGAGCCCGTCCGATATGCGCTATCGGTGCCGTCCCCGTTTTGCGCCCTTCGTAATTCAAAGCCAGTTGTAAAAAGCGCGACAACTTGCGGTCGTAGCCCAAATTCCACAACAGGTTGGTGCCGTTTTGCAAACCTTCCAGCATGGCAAACGCCACAGGGCTGGCGCTTTCGCCGGTAAATTCCACCAACACAACGGAAGCCTCCAGGTCAAGGCTACTTTTGCCCACCAGGTTGTATCGCCCTTCGATCCCCGCCTCCTGACTGAACAATTGTTCAATTCCTGATTCATTCCGGCTGCCGCCCAAACCGTAGCGCAACCCAATTCGGTAGGCGGTACTGTTTTGGTAATTCAATTGAAGCTGGCCTTCCTGAAAGGGAAGGGCATAGTCCCGGGTGGCAAAGGCTTCAGACTCCAGCAGCCTTCTGCCCAACCGCCCTTCGCCCCGGAGGTTAAACTTTTTGCTCAGCGCAGCCCGCACAATGAACTCGTGGTCGCGGTTGATGCGCTCCTCAGCGCCGCCCGTTAGTAACCCAACGCTCCGGTTGTCCTGGTAGGTATACTCCAGCGCAAACTCCGGGCGGCTTCGATTAAACCACAATGTATTTCGAAAGAGCTTTCCGACGCTGACCAGCGAAGTATCCTCCAAATTGTTCTCCAGCGGAACATAGGCAGCAGAACCTGCACCCTCCAACACCTTGCGATTGAGCTGCCAGATAGACTGGCCCGAGAGGCGCGTCAGAAAACCCCCAAACCCCTGTGCCGACGGCCAGAGCGCTTTGGGCTGCAGACTAACGGAATACTGCGTATTGAGCACATCGGCGCGGATGTACTCATCCGTGGGCGTGAACACCCGAATGTAGTTGGCCTGGTCGGCAAAAGCGGCCAGTTCAAACTCATCCAATTCCGCTACGCCGTTGCCGTTGTAATCGTTCCAGGAGAACTGCCCTTCGCCCGGCGGCACTTGCACATATGCAAAGCTGCGGCGCGGTTCGCTGGCCGTGCCCAGTTCGTACAACAAATCTCCGCTTACAAATCCAGACCACCATTGGCCGCCGTACTCCAAGCGCCCCAAGTAGCCCTGTTCGGCTTCTGCCGAAATCAGCGAAGTGTCCAGGACGTCCAGGTCGCGCCAGGTAAATGTCCAACTCAGGCGCTGGTTCTTCCAGCTTGACAAGCGGCCATTGACCAAAATTTCGTTGGCCACCGCCGACAGCGCCAACTCCTCGCCTAATGCTCCTTTGTCACGGCGCACCCGGTGCGTCAGGCTGTAGCTGTTGCGGCCGGAATCTGCTGTGCCGATGGTGGTTTGCAACAAATCGTAATAAATCGTTTCTGTGGTTAGCGTGTCTCCCCCACCCCCCCGAAAACGGATGTCGTCCATCTCGCTGTACACGCGAAGCGACCAGCCCTTCCAGGTCTGGCTCAGGTCCGCCCGAGGCCGGAGGAACGATGACGCCGAGGAATCCGTGCTGGCTTTGAGGTAACTGCCGCTGACCAATGCACGGAAACCCCCTTCGCGCAGCATCAGGTTCCCCCCCTGCCTCCAGCCGGTATAGGCATCCGTCTGTCGGTAGTGATCCAACCGGTACCCAACAGACCGATCGCTGCCGCGCTGCACCTCCAAACCCCCGGTGAACCAATGTTCATCGGTGGCCGCCGTTGTCGCGCCCAGGTTCCAGTCGCGGCCAAACTCCACCGGCCGGTAATTCTCAATGGGCTCCAGGCGATCATCCGCAAACTCGTAGCGCGCGTCGGCCACCAGCTTCCATGCACCCTTGACTGAGCTGGAATCGCCGATCGCTTTATCCCCGCCCAGCGGAATAGCCTGCCGCAGGCCCAACACCAGCCCGAGCCCTGCATCATCGGCACCATTGATGGCGGAAAAAGTGTTCACGTCCCGCTGGCTGAAGGCAGCCTCCGCCATCCATTCGCCCTCCTTAAAAGGCCGCCAATCGGCACCCAGTACCACCAATTGCCGCGACAACGGCGCTGGGAGCAGGCGAACTGGTTCAAATTCACCCTGTAAAATACCCCCCGCCGGGGCGACCCATTCATAAACGCGACCGTTGGCCAGCGAGTTGGCTAAACGATAGTTACCCAAACCCTGACCCACCTGGCTAAAACCGACCTGGTATAAATTTTCAGATGAAGAGGTTGTATAAACGAAAACCGTATCATAACCTAAACTATCCACGACACGGTACAGAATTCGGCCCGGATCAAACGATGCCGTGTCGTAGGCTGGGGCCAACGCAAGTTGAATGCTGTCGCCGACATCGCGAAGGATGTTTCGATCATTCGAACTCAGCGGCGCATCGAGTGTTTGGTTGCGGCCATCTTGTTCCGTGAATGCGTTCAGGCGCAGATCGAGTTTGCTGTCGGCACTGCTGTAGCCCATCTGGCCAAAGGCCAGCGACCGAAAATAGCTGCGCTCGGAGTATTCAAACTCCACCTGAACGCGCAAGTCTTTGGTGATGATCCTCGACGGCATAAAAATGAGCTCGCCCGCATTGTAGTCGATGACGTAATCGTTCTCCGCTCCGCGCTGCAACAACTCCCCATCAATGTAGACGCGCTCTGAGCCCGCCAACACAATGATGAAGCGCTCGTTGTTGTTGCCCCGCAGCAGATATGGGCCCTGGTTCCCTTCGACCGGAATCAAAAACTGCCGGCGGTACTGCCCGCGGGCTACCGCCGCACTGGCGCCAAACGAAAGCTGCCCGCCCTTGTCCGGCAACACAGCACCGCGGTATTGCGCTCCCTGCAAGCGCCGAAACAGGTTCATAAAGTAGCTGTCTGGCCGTCGCAACTCAAAATCGCCAACGGTGAGCTCATTCGGATCGCGGCGCAGACGAATAAACACCTTGTCAAATTCCTGCAATTGCTGCGTGTTGCCCTCCGGCTGCACGGGAATGTTGTTGTCCGTTATTGCCGCTTCAATTTCCACATCACGCAGCATGCCGCTCAACTGCAGGTTCAAACTGGAATTGAGCACCACGTCCTGCCGGTTGCCAAAACTCAGACCTCGCGAAAAACTGCCGCTGTAATCCAGCCCGCCCATGTCCAGGTAACTGCGCTCTCCATAGCGAGGAGCCGTATACGTAAAAGGTGCCTGAAACAGGTCCAGCGTGTCCAGTGCTATGCGGTCTTTATGCGCGTAACGCCGGCTAAAGTCAAACGGGAAAACCCGGTAGGCCGCTCCGAGGCTGTCCGGTTTTTTGCCCGGGTTAAAATGGACCGTACCCGACGCAACATTAACGCGATAATCCACCCCTTCTACCAGCAGGACCGAATCGGAAACAAGTCCCGGGGGAGACACAGCAGCGGCGCTGTCCGTTCGCCCGCTCGCAGTCTTATAACCCGAAACAGCCCACAACTGAAGCGACCCCGGAATCAGCGAAAGCGTATCCAGGCGCAGCGAATCCGCGCCGGGAGCAAAATAGCGGGTCCGGGCATTGTCCAGTTGGCCAAAAAGGCTGCTTGCAGAGCCGAGCAGGAAAACAGCGAATACCGCCCATGTTAAGGCACGACTCTCTCCGGCAGATCTATCCCCGGCACAGCACTCTTCCACACACCTCCCCCCGACACAGCGC
>CAYSDI010000068.1:0-18895 GCA_964429745.1 uncultured Chitinophagales bacterium
CCGGAGCCCCGTCCATCCAGGTGGGGTCTTCGCCCGGTCCGGCGTCTAAATCAATTCCTTGAGGAAAGTACCCATCCGCTTCAGCGATCAAAATGTCGGGGGAATCTTTGCGAGGTTGCACGAGGGTACTGGACCCTTCGCCCGGTTCAGCCTGCACTTGGGCGTTGTTGAAACGCAGGCGGGCGGAAATAGGCGCTCCGGTTTGCTGGTTGATGACCGTGGCATGCAGCAGGGTCACGGGGTCAGGCCGGGCCGATAGCGGCAGGCGAATGCGGAACAGGTCTGCACCCCCGAAGCCTCCCAGCTCCGACGAAAAGTAGGCGTACTCACCGGAAGCGGGCAAGGTGTAATAATACTCGTCGCGCTCTGAGTTAATGCGGGGTCCGAGGTTGAGCGGCGGCGACCAATGGGTCCAGGTATCGTCCAGCCTCCGGCTGAGAAACATGTCGTAGCCGCCAAATCCGGGATGGCCGTTGGAGGCGAAGTACAGGCTTTTTCCATCGGCGGCTATAAAGACGCTGCCTTCCATTCCAGCGGTATTGATACTGGCGCCAAGGCTCTTGGGAACGGTCCAGGTGTTTTCGCCGCGGGCAAACGACACATAGAGGTCCAGGCCGCCTAAACCATCGTCGCGCTCAATGGCCAGCAGCAACACCGTGCCCTCTGGATTGAGGTGCAGGCAGGTGAAGGGGTTTCGGTTGTACAAATCCGGCACGTCCATAGCCTTGGGGAAGGACCAGTTGGCTTGCCGAAGCAAGCTGCTGGAAATGCGAAATTCTGTTCCGATTTCCCGGCGGCTGTAGTCATGGGGAAGCACTATTTGCCTACCGTCAGGACTGATCCAGGAAACGAAGTTGTGGTGCTCGTTGTTCAAGGGAGCGCCGAGGTTTACCGCCGCTGACCATTGTCCGCTATCATCCAGGGTAGCCATCCAGATGTCGTCTCTAAGCTCGGTGCCGGTGTTTTCCGGGTGAAGTTTGCGGGCAAAGTACAAGGTGCGTCCGTCCGGACTGATCATCGGCAACATGTCGGGGCTTGCTGAATTAACATTGGGCCCCAGGTTCTCCGCTTGCTCCGGGAACAGGTCCGCTTCGACCATGCGAATGGCTGGCCGGATTTCGTCCGGCGAATCCGAAACAGCGATGGCATCAATCTGGCACATGCCTTCAACCCGCGAGGTGCGCAGCACGAGTTTTACTTCGGTAACCCGGTAAAGGGTAGGCTCATCTAACCGCACAGTGAACAGCCTGGAACCGGGATAAAACGACCGCTGCGCCTGCATGCGGTCTTGAAACAGTTCGTGCTTACCGCCTTGCTCGTCGTAGGCAATTATTTTGTATATGCATCCAGGGTTGAGTGATTCCGCAATGGCCACTTGCCGGATGGACATGGGGCTTTGAAAACCGACCCTCACAAACTCGTCAATGGCGCTGTTAGGTCGCGAAGGGGCCCAGGCTACGTCGCTGGCACCAAAACCCGGCCATACGTCAGGGGCGCCGAGCACTTGGCTGGCCGACGAGGCTTTGCGGCTGTATTCCGTTGAAAAACCAATCAGGCTGCTGGCCCATTGCACCGTCGGTTGAGCCGTTAGGGTGAGCGAAAAAACTGGAAAGAGACTGAGTAAACAGGCGAAGAAAAGGGCTTGCAACCTTCTCATCAGCGCTTGCTTTCTTCATCATTTACCTCTTCATAGTCCACGTACTCGGTGTCGTCCTCCTGGCCTGCCATAGCGGGAGAGCCCCTTCGAACCCGATTGGGATAAAAAAGTAAATTGATCAGGTAGTCGGTGGTCCGCATGCCTTTAAAGATGATGTGGAGCATGTAAAAAAGCGCCCCAAGGCCCACGATCCATCCAATGACCGGGGTTTTGTAAACGTTGTCAATAAAGGTTCTAAAACCGTTGTTGACCGGGTTAGTGGCAATCTCCGGCAAGGCGAGGGTAACCAAAAAAAGTGCAACAGATCCAATCAGCAGGTAGCCGTCAAAACGCATGACCTGCACGCGCTTTCGTTCAAAATTCATGACTGCCCGCCAGCGGTTGCGCTCCAGGTTGCCCGCAATCGTTGTGTATATGATAAAAGTGCCTGCAACTCCCACTATTGCCGCAGTAACGGTGCTGCCTTTAACCATCATGTCCCAGGTTACCAGCGCGGATACAGAGACCAGAATGTAGTAGCCGGCCGCTTTAAACCCCAAAAAGGACAAATCCTTGTTCAGGCCGATGCTCTGAAAAAGGCTGGATGCAAACGTGGCAATAAATTTCCAGAGCGTACTGAAGACGATCTGGATAACACCCATGTAAAAAACAAATTTAATAACGTCCATACTCCTCCCTTCTCCACAAAGGTAAGCCCGCTTTTTGGTCAAGGCAGCCCACAAAAAAGCAGGGCGGACCTTTGGTCCGCCCTGCAAGTATTTAGCAACCGGTTTTAGCGATTACTCAGAAGAAAGCTCGGATTAGTGAGCCACCGAGAAGCTCTCGGTATTCACTTGGCCTGCTTCTTCCATGTTGATGAAGTAGTTACCGTTTTCCAAACCAGCTACATCAAAGGAGGTATTGTTCATGCCTTCCACCGACAGTTCGGTGCGGTTCAGAACAACGCGACCCAACATGTCAACGATGGTAAGGTTCACTTCGCCACCTTTGCCGCTGTAAGCAACCATCAGCATGTTGTCAGCTGGGTTGGGGAACAACGTCACGTCCAGGATTTCGCCTTCGCGGGCAACTGGGATGGAGAACGTGTCACCAAAGGCGGTGAAGGGAGAAAGGTCAAGCGGGGTGATGCTGCAAGCGCAACGTACACGCCAGGTCCAAGTGGTTCCGGCACCGGCAACGGCAAACGGAACGTTGGTGGTGTTGTAAGGAGCAGTCAGCACGTTCACGCTGGGCTGAGGACCGGTAGGCAGGCGCTTGCCGCCAACCTGGCAACCAACAGCACCTGCGATCGGAGTCCAGTCGAGGCGAACGCGGTTGGACAACGTCGTGTGTGACTGGTTAGTGGGAGCAATAGCAGAGTTACATGCTGCGGAAGCTTCGTCGGTCAACAACACCTGGCTCCAGGCGTAAGGACCGGCAAAGAAGCCCCAGAAGCCACCGGTTACAACACCGCGAACCAGGTCAGACGAACCTGTGCTGTAGATGTCGTCTGTGCGGACGGGGAAGTTGTTACCAGAATAAGACAGGAGGTAATCACCGGCACTCAGGCTGGAGCTCAAAGCGATGTCGTAAACGAGCACGCCCGTATCAGCGGGTACCGAACCCGTAGCAAGCAAGAGGAGGCTGTCAATGTTGCCGCCAAGAATTTCGTACAGGTTAGCCGTGATCGGCTCGGCTGCATAAATAGGATCAACAGAAACAAGCAGCGTTGCACCGGTTACGTTAACACCTACGCCGTAGCTCTGAACCACACCGTATTCGGCGTCGCCCAATGTGGCAAGGCGAACGGCGCTGATAGGAGCACCTAAGAATGCGTAGGAACGCTCCTGTGAGGTTTCGTCAACCACCAGGAAGCTAAAGCTGGTGTCATCCAGCGCGGTTGAGCCCGTTCCACCGGGGCTTTGCACTACATACTCGAAAATGTAAGTTGCGGTATCTGGAGGCGTGAAACCGCTAACGCCGGTAACCACTTGAATAGCCGTCGGAGTCAGTGATGGAATGACGTTGGAGAAAATCGATCCCAGTGGAGTGGTGAAAGCATCTGCACTCGTGAATACCCGCATCTGCACACGCACGCTGTTAAACGTGGTAGCACCCAGGTTACCCACTACAGCGGCAAAGGTGCCAGCTGCGAGGTTGTACTCGGGAATGAAGGAGTAGTCATAGATGCGACCCTCGCCAATGGCCAGCACGCTACCCGTAGGAGGAGATGCAGCAGGCGACACCAACAGGGTAAAGTTTCCCACATCCCCAGTACCATAACCATCTATAATGATGTAGTAAACGGTACCTGTGGTCATGAAAACGTTAACCACGCTGGAGATGTAAGGAAGGGTGTAGGTAGGTGCATTAGCACACTGGTCATCGCTGCAAGCAATTTGCAAACCGCTGGTAGGAGCGGGGCAAGAACCCGAATACACATACAGTTTGGAGTCGTAATTGGTAGTACCCTGACAAAGGCTGATGTCGTAGTAGCCGCTGGAGGGCGGGTTCCAGGCGACGACCTCGTCAAGGGCACCGGTTACGGTGTAAGGACAAGTCTCATTGTAGTTGTCAATGGCACCTACTGTGGAGCCAGTTGCAGTCCAAGGAGCAGCACCGGTGAACGTTACGGCTGCGCCGCATGTTTCTGCCGGAATCTGAGCCATGGCTGCAGTAGTCATCAGCGCGATGGCTGAGAACAGTGCATAAAATCTTTTCATGTAATTCAGTTTGGTTTAGGGAATGTTTCAAATCAAAGGGATGCGTGAGCACCGAAGGTTAAAGGTAGAGCGGGATTGTCAAATCCAATAATGTTTCGGTGGATAAGCACAAAAAGTGGACAACTTTAAGTGTTTTTCCCCTTTTTTACGCCAAAAGCCTCAAAACCAACAGATTATAGGAAACAAACATGCAAGAACATAGGGGGCATTTGCAACTTGATTGCCTAAAATCGCCATAAATGGTGACCCACTCAGGGAACCACCACCCAGATAGCCTCCTGCAGGCAGGTTACCCTTGCCGGGGTGCATCCCAGCACTTCGCCGTCGGCTTCCAACCATATACCCGGCTCTGAACGAATACGTAGTTCTTTGGTCCGGAAAGTGTGGACACTGGACAATCGGGTAAAGCTTCCATCGAGCATGAGGGGAAGCCGAAAAACCATCTCCAGGGTGCTCATTTTGCCGACCACGGTGACATCCAGCAATCCATCATCAAATGCTGCTTCGGGCAACTGCATCATTCCCCCGCCATTGTAGCGGCATATGCCGACCGCCAGACTAAGGGCTGTGATCTGATGCTCTTTGCCTTCCAATTGGATAGCCACCTGGGTATGTTTGTAGTCAAAGAGGGTGCGCACGATGGTTACCCAGTAGGACAGTTTCCGTCCGGCGAGCCAGCCTTTCCACCCTTGCACCCTGCGGGTTACCTCGCCATCAAATCCGGCGCCGGTAATGTTCAGGAAGTAGCGCAGTTTCTGCTCCGGGGCGCCGTACCAGACCTGGCCGACATCGTGGAGCCGGGTGTTGCCCCGGGCGAGGGCTTTGATGCCTTCTTCAAGCGATTTGGGCATGCCAATGGTTCGCATCCAATCATTGCCTGTACCGACGGAAAGCATGCCTAGGGCAATGTCCGTAGTTGGAATTTCTTCCTGCGAAAAGACCCCGTTGAGCACCTCGTTGGCGGTGCCGTCACCCCCCAGCAGTGCTAGCCGGCGATGGCCGAGGCCGATAGCTTCAGCGGCTATCCGGGCAAGGTCTCCGGGCCCTCTGGAAACAGACACCCCGCCAAAAATGCCGGCCTGGCGCATGGCGCGCTCCACTTTGGGCTGAAGGCGCTTGCCTTTACCGCTGCCGGACGCCGGGTTCACGATGAGGAACCATTCGCGCGCTGCTCCGCCCGCCTCTTTTTGACGGTGGGTGGCATCCTGAAAACGATCAATCGGTGCTGCGGACTTGAGCATGAAAACGGGGGAATACTTTCGCGTCGCCACCACGAAGATACCACAGGAGCCGAAGTTGATTGGGTTTTTAGACGTTCACCCTAATAGTCCTCTTCGTCCACGGTTTTGCCGCTTAACATGCTGCTGAGCAAGTCGCTGAAGCGGGTGCCACTTTCAACCAGATGCTTGCTGACCAAGCTATACTCAGCCAAACCGTGCAACAAAAACTCCTTGAGAAAATACCGATCACTGCCGTTGCTGGCCTGATGAAAATAGCGGTCCAGGATATCGTCCAGGCCAGGCACCGCGTCAATGGAGGCTCGGTAGGCTTTGTCGTCCATGTCGTGAAAGACATCCACTGTGTTTCCCTCGCCAAACCAGGCGGCCACTCCGGCATAAGGATCGGCTTGTTTGCCCTCCTTTTTGCGGATTTTTTTCAGGTTTTCCGGGTTGGGAAAATACTGAATGAATTGCTTGCGAATGGCCTTGCCCAAAAGAGTAAGCGCCACCAGGTAGGGACCCTCTTGCTCGCCTTCGTACACCAATTCCACCTTGCCGGTAATGGCTGGGATAACGCCCCAGAAATCGGCCACGCGCACCATGGTATTGGTTTCGCCAGACAGCAAGGCTCGGCGCTCTGCCGCACTAATGAGGTTCTCGCGGGCACTGATGGTCATGCGCGCTGACACGCCGCTTTTGGCGTCCACCAGTTCGCTCTCGCGGGCTTCGAGCGCAATTTGCTCAATGAGGTCCAGCGCTATCGGGTGAAGGGCTACGCGTTCCAATTGCGCCGCCGCTGGGTTAGCCTCCTGGTCCGAAATCAGGCGCGAGGTCTCCAGCGATTTGGGGTAATGCGTCAAAATTTGCGACTCAATGCGGTCTTTGAGCGGAGTGACGATAGAGCCCCGGTTGGTGTAGTCTTCCGGATTGGCGGTAAACACAAACTGCACGTCCAGCGGAAGCCGCAATTTGAAACCCCGGATCTGGATATCGCCTTCCTGCAGAATGTTGAACAGCGCCACCTGGATGCGCGGTTGCAAATCGGGCAATTCGTTGATCACAAACAAGCCCCGATGCGCCCGGGGCACAAGGCCAAAATGGATGACGCGTTCGTCAGAATATGAAAGCTTACGGTTGGCCGCTTTAATAGGATCCACATCGCCGATCAGGTCAGCTACCGACACATCGGGGGTAGCCAGTTTTTCGGTATAGCGCTCGGAGCGGTGCACCCAGCGAATGGGCGTTTCATTGCCATGGGCGGCGAGCAAGTCGCGCGCTTCGCGGCTAATGGGCTGCAGGGGGTCATCCATCAACTCGGTGCCGTCCACCGCCGGAACCCATTCGTCCAGCAAGTCCAGCAGCAGGCGGGCAATTCGGGTTTTGGCCTGCCCGCGCAGCCCCAGTAGAATGATGTTGTGCCGGCTTAAAATGGCGCGCTCCAGATCGGGCAACACGGTATCTTCGAACCCGTGAATACCGGGGAAACGCCGTTTGCCGCTTTTCAACAGCGCCACCAGGTTGTCGCGCATTTCGTCTTTGACCGTGCGGGGCCGGTAGCTGGTCTTTAGCAATTCGCCGAGGGTGGTGATCCGGGCGTGGGGGTGTTGGTTCATGAAGCTTGGTTGGTGATCCTAACTGGTCGTTTTTCGGGGGAAAGGATGTTGCCTCGTTGAGCGGCTGGGTGCAGTGTAACACGAGTGTCGTGGCTCCGTGAGCTATCGCAACCGACGTCTCCGGTTGCGCTCGTAGTCTTCAAAAATGTATTCTCCGAGCCCTTTCAGGCTGGTGTAAAAAGCCTTTCCGTGGTTGACTTCGGTAAAGTCCTCCACGAATTTTTGCAGCCAGGGGTCTTCGGCAATCATAAAGGTGGTGATGGGAATGCCCAACCTGCGGCATTGCGCACCCAAATTCAGGGTGCGGTTGATGATTTTTCGATCCAGACCAAAACTATTCTTGTAGTACTGCCCGTCGCTTTGCTTGATGCAGGTGGGTTTGCCGTCGGTGATCATAAAGATCTGCCGGTTGGGGTTTTTGCGCCGCCGCAACAAGTTCATGGCCAATTCGAGCCCCGCTACCGTGTTGGTGTGGAAAGGTCCCACCTGCAAGTAAGGAAGGTCGCGGATTTCTATGGGCCAGGCGTCGTTGCCAAAGGCAATGACATCGAGCGTGTCTTTAGGGTAACGCGTAGTGATGAGTTCCGCCAGCGCCATCGCCACTTTTTTGGCCGGCGTGATGCGGTCCTCGCCGTACAATATCATGGAGTGCGACACATCGATCATCAGCACCGTGCTGGTCTGCGTCTGGTAATCCTGCTCGCGGACCACTAAATCTTCCGGCTCCATATTAAATTGCTCGGGGCCGTGGTGGATGTGCGCGTTGCGGATGGACTCGCCAAAATCGATCTGATCCAGGTTGTCGCCAAATTGGTAAGGCCTGATGTCAGAACTCTGGTCCTCGCCTAGCCCAGAGCGATTGGTCCGGTGCCCGCCGCGCGCGCCTTTTTTGAGCTTGCCGAAGATTTCCTCGAGGCTGCTCTGGCGAATGAGCTGGTCCATTTTACCGGTCGGGGTCATGCCAGCAGGGGTTTCTGCTTCGCCCTGGATGTAGCCTTTGTCGCGCAATTCCTGGATAAAGTCGGCGATGCCGTATTTCTCGTCCGTGAGCTTGTACTGCTTGTCCAACTCGGTGAGCCAGCTGAGGGCCTCAGCCACGTCGCCCGAAGTGTGCAACAACAGCTCTTTAAACAACTTCAGCAGCCGCTCAAAGGGCGTTCCTGTTTCGCCCGGATCAAAAAACTGCGTAAAACGAAAACCTTTCATACAATGGGGTAAAGCGGGGAATATAGGCTGTTTTCTGGCGAAGGAGTGTATAGCTCCGAGCAAAATCGGGGCATTTAGGACAGCTCTTGAGCAAGTATTCTAAAGGCCAACATACACAGTACGCCAGCCTTTAACAACCAAAGAGCCCCTGCCGTTCGCCAGGAACGCCGAAAATTTTTCCAGGCTGTCCGGTGAAACGACAATTTCAGGCGCTGGCTGGCGGCTTGGCCTTGCGTTAAAGCCAGCAGCGCACCACCTTCCAGCAGCGTAAGACTTGCAAAAGCGAAGGTGTTCAGCGAAAGCAGCCCAATGAGCAAGAGCCATTCCCCCGTGACCAACAAGCGAACAGGCCAGCGCCAAGGCAGCACGCTGAGCGACCAGGTGCGGTTGAAGCCCTGATATCCAGCCTGCATTGCGGCCGGTAATAAACGCTCGGCTACCCAGAAGGCGCGCAACCCAAGCGCAAGGCTTGCGAGAAAGGCGAGGATCAAAAAATAGGGAAACGCGAAATGCACAGGAATTCAGCGGAGCAAGTTCGCTTAAATTAGGCGGAAGGCGGGATCTGGAGTTTTTAAAGTTGACCTTCGTTTATTCCAGGATAATGAGGGTGATTCCCGCATATCCGCAGGCGTTGGGTAGCTTTGGGCCAGCATTTACTTTTCAAATTGCGTATGACCATCGGAATATTGGCAGATGCCGCCCCGGAAAATCGTGTGGCCCTCACCCCGGAGAACATGGCTGCCCTGGCAGCGTTGAGCAAAGAGCCTGTTTTGCTGGAAAAGGGCGCCGGATTGCGGGCCTTTTTTTCTGATGCAGACTACGTAGCCGCCGGGGCTTTGGTGGCGTCGCGCGCTGACGTGCTGGCAAAGGCAGATGTCTTAGTGTCGGTCAATCGGCCATCTGAAGTGCTTTCGGATGGGTCTTCGGCTGCGCTTTCCGGTAAGGTTCTGGTGGGCGGATTTAACCCGCTCGGCGATCCTTCCGCAGCCCGGCAACTGGCAAGTTGCGGAGTCGCCGCGTTTAGCCTGGACATCATTCCCCGGACTACCCGGGCGCAGGCTATGGACATTCTTTCGTCGATGGCTACGGTGGCCGGGTACCGCGCGGTCCTTCTCGCGGCAACGCACTTGGCGCGCTTTTTTCCCATGTTTATGACCGCTGCGGGCAGCATCAAGCCCGCCAAAGTGCTGGTCATTGGCGCGGGGGTAGCCGGATTACAGGCCATTGCCACGGCGCGAAGGCTGGGCGCGGTGGTGGAAGCCTCTGACGTGCGGGCAGCAGCTAAAGAGGAGGTGCTCAGCCTGGGTGCCAAGTTTGTGGAGGTGGAAGGGGCTCGCGAAGATGCCGCAGCCGGTGGATACGCTGTGGAACAGACGGATGATTTCAAAAAGCGGCAGCAAGCCGAAGTCGAAAAGCGCGCTGCTCAGGCTGACGTTATCCTCTGCACGGCCCAGATTCCAGGCCGCAAAGCCCCGGTGATTATTCCCGCTTCAGCGGTGGCCAGCATGAAACCGGGTTCGGTCATCATAGACCTGGCCGCTTCTTCGGGCGGCAATTGCGAACTGACTAAAAATGGTGAGACCATTCTCTCTGGCGGCGTGACCATCATTGGCGACAGCAACCTGGCCGCTGGTATGCCTGCCGATGCGAGCCGAATGTTCGGCAAAAACATGGTGAACTTTTTGAAAATCCTCTTCAAAGATGACCAACTCAACTTTGACGATGAACTCGTTGCGGGAACCTGCGTTTGCCGCAACGGCGAATTGGTGCATGAACGGGTCCGCGCGCTTGCTGCTGCGTCTATTAATTAATTAATTGATCAATCCGATAAAATACTATCCATAACATAACTTTTAATATGGAATCCCTAGCTTCCTTTTTTCTGGAACACCAAAACTTCATCTTCCTGCTGGTTTTGGCGGTTTTTTTGGGCGTGGAAGTCATTGCCAATGTGCCTGCGGTGTTGCACACGCCGCTGATGAGTGGAGCGAACGCCATTCACGGTGTCGTGATTATCGGTTCTATCATCGTGATGGGCCATGCCGAGCCCGGTGACTACCTCTCGTTGGGACTTGGCTTTCTGGCGGTGGTGCTCGGTACCCTGAACGTGGTCGGCGGCTTTGTCGTGACCAACCGCATGTTGGAAATGTTCCGCAAAAAGACCCGTTAACGCGCCCCCTCCTTCCCTTCCATGGAATCCATACAGCACTTTATCGACATCTGGCCCGGGAATTTCGCGCTTCAGATCATCTACCTGTTTTCCTCCATAACATTTATTATTGGGCTAAAAGGACTGTCCAGCCCGGACAGCGCCCGAAAAGGCAATTTACTCGCTGCTGCGGGTATGGGGTTGGCCATTTTAGGCACCATTTTTCTGCACCGCACACCCATTTCGCCTGACGGCAGCGAAGGATTTCGCCCCATCGGCAACCTGATCTACATCTTCGGTGCTATCGGCCTGGGCACCGTTGTGGGCTGGACGATGGCTATGCGGGTCAAAATGACCACCATGCCCCAAATGGTCAGTTTCTTCAACGGTATGGGGGGCGCTTGCGCCGCGTTGATCGGGCTCATTGAATACCGCGGGCTCGCCGCCCACGGGGGAGTTGCCGATGCCGGCTTTTTGCTGATTATTTATCTCGGTGTTTGGATCGGCAGCGTTTCGTTTGCCGGCTCCATGATTGCCTACGGCAAACTCGAAGAGCGCATTCGCGACTTTGGCGGGCGTTCGCTGCAGATAGTCAACCTGTTGTTTTTAGCCTCGTTGATCGGGGCAATGGCCTTTGGCATTGCCCGCCCGGATGCCATCCCCGCGCTGCCCTGGATCGTAGCCGCCGGTTCGCTTTTGTACGGCGTGCTCTTTGTGCTGCCTATCGGCGGCGCAGACATGCCCGTGGTGATCTCGCTGCTCAACTCGTTTACCGGCATCGCCGCTGCGTTGGGGGGTTTTCTCTACAACAACCAGGTTATGCTCACCGGCGGTATTCTGGTGGGTTCGGCGGGAACGATCCTGACCATTTTGATGTGCAAAGCCATGAACCGCTCGTTGCTCAACGTGCTCATCGGATCATTCGGGGGAAAGGGCGGCGCAGCCGGAGCCACAGGCGAGCAGGTGGTCAAGGAGATTAGCGCTACCGATGCGGCCATCTTGTGCGCGTATGCGCAGCGGGTCAGCATTGTACCCGGTTATGGCCTGGCCGTGGCCCAGGCCCAGCATACCTGCCACGAATTTGAAAGGCAACTCACCGAAAAAGGCGTGGATGTTACCTACGCCATTCACCCGGTTGCCGGGCGCATGCCCGGTCACATGAACGTGTTGTTGGCTGAGGCCGATGTAGCCTATCCGAAAATGCTGGAGATGGATGACGCCAATCCGCAGATGCCCAACACCGATGTGGTCATCGTGATCGGCGCCAATGACGTGGTCAACCCGGCCGCAGAAAACGATCCTTCTTCGCCCATTTACGGCATGCCCATCATTAACGTGGACAAAGCGCGCAACGTCATTGTAATGAAGCGCTCCATGGGCAAAGGCTACGCCGGCATTGAGAACCAGTTGTTCTTTGGCAAAAACACGCGCATGCTCTTTGGGGATGCAAAGAGCAGCCTGGAAAAACTGGTGGCGGAGGTCAAGGCGCTTTGAGCCGACTTAGCTATTCAGGTATTCCTGTCTGGCCAATTTTAGGGTTGGTGCTTTTTGGCGCATTCTTTTTTTATGCACAATTCGGGCGAAAGGCTCCGGTTTACTACTCGGATTCGTTGGGCTACTACAGCTACCTGCCCGCTTTGCTGCTGCACAAGAATGCGGGCCGGATGCACGAAACACCTGCAGGAACAAATCTGCCTTCATCCGTTCAGGGATACTTTGAAACGCTAAGCCAGCAACCCTTGTCGCCCAACGGTTTTGCCATCACGCAATACACCTGTGGCGTTGCGCTGATGCAGCTTCCTTTCTTTGGCGCAGCGCATGCATGGGCCAAGGCAACGGCCCAGCCTGCAAATGGCTACTCGGCGCCGTATGCCGCAGCAGTGAAATGCAGCAGTTTTGTGTATGCATGGTTGGGCCTGTGGTTGGTTTTCCGGATGCTTCGCCGGATTTTTTCGCCTGTCACAGCAGCCACCACAACAGCACTCCTGGCAGTGGGCACCAACCTCTGGTGGTTTGCCCTGCATCAAGCAGGTATGGCCCACCCCCCAGCCTTCTTTTTGGTGGCTGCTCTAATGACCCTAATCCCACTAGGTTTGCAGCGTCCGGGCATGGTCGTTTTTGCAGGCATTGGGGCTTGCCTGGGGCTTTTGACGCTGATGCGGCCTACAGATTTGGTTTTTTTGTTGTTTCCGCTGATGGTTGGAGTTAGCAACACGGCCCATGGGAGGCAACGCATTGCGCTGCTTTGGCAAAACCCAAAAGCCGTTGCTGGTGCGGCCCTTGCGTTTGGTGCGGTCCTCCTTCCCCAGTTGTTGTTTTGGAAAAAATACGCTGGCCAATGGGTCTACTACAGCTATATCGGACAAGGCTTTGATTGGGGAAAGCCGCATCTGCTGCAAGGAATTTTTGAGTTTAACAATGGATGGTTGGCCTACTCCCCTTTGATGATGTTTTCTATAATAGGTATTATTTTATATACTTTTAGACGAACTATTTTGCGCTGTCAGCCTTCCGGGATTTACGCGGCAACCGGGTCTGCTGAGTTTACAGGGTCTGGTGGGTCCGAAATTTCTGTTACCTCAACCGGGTCTACTGAGTTTACAGGGTCTGGTGGGTCCGCAATTTCTGTTACCTCAACCGGGTCTGCCGCATCTGCAGGGTCTGCTGAGTCATGGATCCGCCTTAGCCGATGGTTCCTGCCCGTGTACTTGTACATAACCTTTTCTTGGTGGTGTTTTTATTACATGAATGGTTTTGGTGCCCGACCAATGATCCATGTTTACCCGCTTTTGGCTTTTCCGCTCACCCTTTTGCTTGAAAAAACCTGGAAGGCAGGCACCCTATGGCGAATTGGGCTGGTCTGCACCGCGGGTGGCACGGTGGTATTGAGCCTGGCGTTCCAGGTTCAGCAAGCCCGGGGAAATTTGTTCTCCGAACAGAGCAATGCGGGCTTTGCCTATTCCACGCTTTTTAAGCGGGGTCTGTGTTACCCGGATTTAGTGCGCCAGGATTTATGCTTCGCACAACCCAACCCGGACCAGCTTCAGCGGCTTGACGTGTTGGCCGAGGAGTCTTTTACCACAACAAATACTGTGAAATCTAATTCTAATTATCAAAATGCAAGACCTGCGGGCACTTTGGTGCTCAAGCCCTCGGACGAATTTCTTTCGTTCAGCTTGCGAAAAGTCTGGAAAGATACTGCAGCATACCGTAATGAATCATACGACAAGCAATGGTTGCGTTGCAGTGGCCGTTTTTATGCGCCCTCAGAAAATTCAGATCTTTACACGCAACAGCTCCTAACCCTGCAAATAAGAAGGGACGGCCAGGACAAAGCCGTTGAATGGTACGGCTGCCGGATCAACAACAAACTAGGTTGGTCAGACCCAACCGATGGCTGCCGAGCCAATCTTTTTTCAGGCAAGGCCGGGGTATGGGATGAGGTGTCGTTTTTTGTTCCCGTAACAGAATCTTTGCAACAAGGCATGATCCTGGAAGTCGGCGTCTGGAACAGGGCGGGACAAACGCTTTGGGTGGATGACCTGCAGTTGGAACACTGGACCACAAAGAGCGACTGAGCCAACGGCTACAGCATTGGGTAAAAAAAGCTTGCCAAATTTTTATATCCGAAGTTTACTCTTGTAAAGGTAGCGGTTAAAAATTGGGCACAACGCAGGATCTGGTTTTTTTAGGAGTGCCCTTTACCGCACTAAAAACAGATCGCTGACAATGGTGTAGTCCAAACCATCGAGCCCTTTTCCGGTGGCGGTGAGTTTGTACATGCCCACTTCCTGCGGCTCGCCCAAATAGGTTCCGTCCCAGCCCAGCCCGGTGTTGTTGCTTTCAAAGACCACTTGGCCCCAGCGGTTGAAAATGCGAAGGAGGTACCCCTCCAGGCCCCAATAAAACGGCAAGACCACGTCGTTTATGCCGTCTGCATTGGGCGAAAAAGCATTGGGGAATGCGAGTTCACTGTCCGCATCCAGCCGCACTGTGATACAGGCCGTGTCTTGGCAACCTGCGGCCGTCAGGGCAGTGACGCAGACGGTGTATTCGCCTGGTTCCGGGTATTGGTAGCTCACCAGCGGTCCGAAGGCCGTGACTCCGTTGCCCAGGTCCCAATTGATTTCATCCGCCACCGGACTGCCTCCGGCAAATTCAATCACCTGATAAAACGATCCGGTTTCAGGGGTGGCACTGATGCTTGCCACTGGATTTTCAAAGACCTGGACCGTAGCTGTTGCTGTATCTCCATTGTTGCAAGAAGCAGGATCATTCATATACAATGAAAGCGTGTATGTTCCGGCCGTGCTGTAGGTATAGCTGGTTGTAGCTCCAGTAGCGGTTGATCCATCGCCAAAGTCCCAGGTGTAGCTCGGGCTGATGCCGATGGAAGTATTCAGCGGCTCCAGCAACAGCGGTGCGCAGCCTTCGCCCCCCCCCACCCCAGCTATCGCACGCGGCGCTACGGTTATCGTGGCTGTTAAGGTGTCTCCTCCGTTGCAACTGACCGGGTCGCTGACAATCAACTGCAATTGGTACATGCCAGGCAGCGTGTAAGTGTGCGTGGGATTGCTGCCGCTGCTGAAGGTGCCGTCACCGAAATCCCAAGCGTAGGAAGCTGTGCCCACCGTAAATGAAGTATTGGTGAGGGCAACCACCAGCGAATCGCAGTAGTCGGTTTCCAGCAGGTCAAACGAAGCCAGCGTGCTGTCTTCGTGCACGGTCACGGTCAGGTAGGCCGTATCCGCAAAGTTGCAACTCGCCGGATCGCTCGCAATCAACTGCACGGTAAAAACGCCTGGTGTCGTGTACACATGGCTGGGTTCAAAAGCCGTGGAAATGCCGGTTCCGTCCCCAAAATCCCAAACATAACTGACCCCGACAGACGAATTGTTGATGAAGTTGGCAGTGAGCGGCAAGCAGCCGATCAGCGCTGGCTCCACGTCCAGCGCAGCATTGACGCCAGTAAAATCCAGCGCAATTTTAGCCACGCCTAAATTGCAGTTGCTGCTGTTGTTAGTCTGTGAAACAGCACCAACCGTGGTTGGAAAATCGTCGCTGCCGCCGCAGCCCGCGCACACCGCCTGGTAAATGACGCCGTTGTTGTCAAAGCGGCTGGTGCCGCCGTCCACGTGCTCGCGGCTGAAGTTGCCGCCGTAAAAACTGGCAAATTCCAGCCCTGTCATGCCGGCGCTAAAAACGGTAAAGTAAAAATCGCTGCCATCAGTAGAGGGCTTCAGTGCATCAGCGGTAACGGGCAATCCTGTGGTGGTGCCAAAGGTGTTGGTGATGCCTCCCCAACCGCTTACGTAGATGTTCTCGCAGATGTCCACCAGAAAAGCCGTGGGCGAAATATTAATCTCTCCGCTGCCGCTGCCGTACTGCGTGGAAAACTCGTACGCTGAAAAATCGGGAAACAACTTAACCACAAACTGACCAGATCCCGGCACGCTGTAAACGCCGGGCGAAATGGGAAATGCCGAACCGCGGGTTTGTCCCGTCACGTAGACATCGCCGTCAGCGTCTAGCGCCGCGAAATACACCTGGTCATAGTTGGGTGTGCCCAGATAGGTCAGCGTTTCAATGGTGCTTCCGTCTGCGCTGCTTCGCAGCACAAAGCCATCGGCGGAACCGCCGTAGGATGGAAGGATAACGCCGGGTGTCGTGGGCAGGTCGTTGCTGGTACTGCCCCCCCCCGCCACGAGCGAGCCGTCTGCCTGAACCTTAACCGAATACACGCCGTCAGAACCTCCCCCCCCGAAATACGTGCTCCACAAGAGCGTTGTCAGGTCTTCGGAAAGGCTGAACAGCACACCGTCCTGACCGCCGCCCGGGCTGGGTTGAAAAACACCGGCCGTAGTCGGGAAATCCGAAGAAACCGTGCAAGACGCAATGACCGGTTGCCCGGCAGCGTCCAGAATGATCTCACCGCGGGCGTGGTCGCCGTAGTTAAAAGAGGTGGATGCGCCGAGGTTGAGCCCATCGTTGCTGACCCCACCAACGTAAGTTCCCCCGAGCAAACTGGCCCCATCAGCACTGAGGTGCGTGACAAAGATGTCCGAACCCAACGGAAAGTTGACCCCGGTAACCGCCACCGACGGACCCGCGGAAAAGCCCACGTCATAGGCCCCCGCACTGACCGGGAAATTGCTGGAACCCGTGGTTCCATACACCCACAATTCGCCCGCATCATTTGCGATCATGGAATGCGGGAATTCGTTTCCGGTACCGCCCAAATACGTGCTCCAGAGGTTGGTGCTCCCGTCAGCGGAGAACTTGGTAATGCCCACATCGCAGCCCAAACCGGAGGAGCCGCTGCCCCAGGTGGTCTGGTAAGCGCCGATCGTGACCGGATAGCCCGTGCCAAAGACGATGCCGCCGCCGTAGAGGTTTCCATCCGCGTCAAAGGTGGCCGTGTAGCCCCAGTTGTCGGAGGTAGAGCCGCTGTACGATCCAAAAATCCACGTGACCGGGTCCAGCACCAGCGTGCGGCTTTGGTCGTATCCTTCGGGGAATTCAAACATAAGTTGCTCGCCTTTTAGCCGATAGCGGCAAGGCACCGTGACGCGCTTTCCGTTGATTTCCTGGTAGGCGTAAGGCCGTCCTTCCACAATGCGGTTGAGCGACGTGCGCAAGTGCAATTCGCCATCGCGGAGTTCCAGACCGTCCTGCCCCTGGTAGCGCAACGAAAAATCAGCAGGGTCTGCGCCCGGCTGGATAATCATATCATACTTTATGTTTCCTCCCTGCTCGTACAAGGCCAGGGTCATTCCTTCCGCGTAACGGGCCTCCAGTCGCCGATAGGTGCGCAGGTTAGTGGCCCACCGCGACGGGTCGTTGCCGACCAGGTAATTGACCCTTCCCCCGAAAGGTTCCGAGCCTTGAAAACGCAGCGGACCTGAGCGGCCTTCCAGACTGATGCGGTACGCGTGTCCGCGCAGCGGCAACCCTTCTGCGGGGCTGTCATACTGGATCAGGGTTTCGGGCGAAGGGCGTCCGGTTCCCTGCGCGGCTGCTTCGGCGTGCCCGTGGCGGTTGGGCCAGTCCAGAAAGTTCCAGACCAAGGCATCGTCTTGCACAAAAAGCGCCCCGCCTTGCACTTCGGCCCGATATTGTACCGGGTCGGGCCATTGACCGCCGTTGGGCACAAAGGCCGGACCGTTCGGGCTTTGTGCGTTCAGCAGAACAGGCAGAAAGAGTACTGCGAGCGTCGCAAGCGGTGCTTGCCGCCGACTTAAAGCAGGAAAAAGAAAAGCGGAAAAAACAGCTTTCATATAGATTATAATATAAAATGAAAGATTGAAGAACGAAAAGGATTCCAGGTGGAGGGTTGCCAGAGCGTTAAGGTGCTCTTGGCATAGCCAAGTTAAGGACTCCGTGGCAAGCTATTTGCATAGGCTGGTTTCTGTTT
The DNA here is from genome assembly GCA_964429745.1 of uncultured Chitinophagales bacterium. GTDB lineage: Bacteria > Bacteroidota > Bacteroidia > Chitinophagales > BACL12 > WGOA01. The sequence continues at coordinate 17,962 of CAYSDI010000068.1, forward strand.
GGCCGGGTGTCTGTTTGCCAAGCTATTTGGATGGCAAGCTGTCTGGCTATCTGCTTGGCAAGCTGTCTGCTTGGGCATTGGGGTTTGGTGTAGCTTTGGCCCGTGCTTTTTCTCGATTTGCCGCGTCTGCGACAGGCACTTTTGAACCTGCCGGGCGAAGAGGCCCAGTACCGCATGGCACCGGCTTTGCGCCGCCAACAAATTCCCGATTCCTGGACGCGCCAGGGGGTCCGGGAAAGTGCCGTTTTCATTTTGTTGTTTCCCCGGGATGAGCAAGATGTTGGCAGCGGCGGGCAAGGCACGATCTTTAACCATACCGGTGGCGGAAGACAGGGCGCAGGCAGCGGCGGGCAGCGCGCGCAAGAAAACAAACCAAGCCAAGCACAGATGCTGCACACCGTCCTGATGCAGCGACCGGTTTACGAAGGGGCACATTCCGGCCAAATCAGCTTTCCAGGCGGCCGCCTGGAGCCCTGGGATACGGACTTGCAACAGACTGCGCTGCGCGAAATGGAGGAGGAAATCGGGGTGGCATCCGGCTCGGTAGAGGTACTCGGTCCACTTTCAGGATTGTACGTGCCGGTAAGCCACAGCCACATCCAACCTTTTGTAGGATTTGTGCACCAAGAGCCCATTTTTCGGCCCGATCCCCGCGAAGTGCAGGACCTGCTTGTCACCAGCATATCTGCACTGTTTAACGATAGCGCCAAAGACGAAACGGAGATCACGGTCGGGAACGGAATCCGGTTGAACGCGCCGTACTACGCGGTTCACGATCGCATGGTTTGGGGGGCCACCGCCATGATTATCAGCGAACTCGAAGCGCTGGTCAAGGGGTTGGAGTAAGCAACCTTCTGGCAGCGCCGAAACCTGGCAATGCGGTTACGAGGCAATGAGGTTACAAGGCAATGCGGTTACGAGGCAATGAGGTTAC
>CAYSDI010000069.1:0-18767 GCA_964429745.1 uncultured Chitinophagales bacterium
CCCCCCCCTACCTCCGTGGCAAAAGCGACAACAGCCCGTCTCCGGCCAACCGGACCAGGCCAGCTGGGATCAGCAGAAAGGCCGCGGGAAGCAGCAACCACAGCGGATCGCGGTAGGTGTATCCCGCCTGGCGTCGCACCATCCTCTTGGGGACGGGGCTGGCGCGCACAGCCAATAACTCCGGGTCTTCCCAGGCGTTGGGGTTTTCACGGTCCTCGAAGGCATCTCGAAAGTCAGCTTCATATAAGAAGGCCGGCATTTCCAGTGGGTGACGGCGGTAGCCGTGTCGCATCCAGGAGGCCAGGTAATGCCACAAAAAGGGGTGCCAGGTGCTGGCGTGCCAACGGAAGGCCTGCGAGGCCTCCTGCATTTGCAGGGCGTGGTAGGCTTCGTGAACAGCCAGGGCCACCCAATCCGGATCGGCGGGCTCCCAAGGGCGCAGGTAGATGCAGATTGTGCCGCGAGAAAAGGTGCACGGCAGCGTGATGCCACTGACCCATTCAAAGGGTCGCATAAACCAGGGAAGGCCGTGGTACCAATAAACAACACCGGTGTTCAGCTCGGGGAACAAGCCTATAAGCAACCGATTCAGGTCGGCGGGGGGGGTGACGGGTCGGGGAATAAGGCGGGCAACAACCCGATCAACGGATCGCTCGCTGGAACGCGCGTTGGGAACAGCACTTTCGTTTTCCACGCTCAGAGATCCGGGGCGAATTGATTGCCGTTGGCCCGCAGTTCCAGGTAGCGCTCTTCATCGGCCCGGTAAAGCCGGGGGGGGCGGTTTTGCCCGTTTTCCTGGAATTCTTCAAGCGGTATGAACAAGCCGGAAGCCAGAATTTTGCGGCGAAAGTTGCGTTTGTCGAAGCTGGTCCTGAACAAGTCCTCGTAGAGGCGGTGCAGTTGCGGCAGGGTGAACTTCTCCGGCAGCATTTCCAACGCAACAGGCTTTTGTTGCAGGCGTTTGCGCAGGCGTCGCAGGGCCGAAGACACGATGTCGTTGTGATCAAAGGCCAGTTTGGGCAAATCGTCCACCCGATACCATTGCGGGTTGTGGGCAAAAGTGGCTTCCTGCAACGTCAGGCTTTCCATGCGCACCAGCGCGTAGTAGGCAATGGAGATGACCCGACCAGCAGGATGCCGCGCCGTGCTGCCAAAGGCCCGAACCTGCTTGTGGTAGAGCTTCTCCAGACCGGTAATGGCCTTGACGGCCACCAAAGCCACTTCCTCCACGTCTTCGTCGGGCAGCATCAAACGGCCAGGCAAAGCCTTGGACCCTTTGTGCGGCTCGCGCACCCGGTCAATGACCAGGACGTTCAGAAAATGGCCGTCAAATCCAAAAACCACGCAATTTCCAGAAACTGCGCTGTTGAAAAATGGGCGTAAATCCAGGGTCTGTTCCACGGTAGGTTTCCTTGTCAGCCTTCGAAAATACAACCAGAAAAGATTCCATGCAGAATTTTTGCCATTTGGGTACTCCTAAAACCATTGATTCTGAAAGTTCTGTTAATTTGTAGAAGGGGGAAAGGACGCTTTAAAGCTGAACATTCACGAAAGCGGCTCCGGTATGCGCCTAACGAAAGCACCTGAGTCTAGCGGCCCGGAAACTGGTTCCGGTATGGGCCTAAGGAATCCGCCTAAGGAATACGCCTAAGAAAAGCACCTAAAGCCAGCGACCCCGGAAAGCTCTTGCAAAAAGCTACCATCCCCCTTCCCCCGACAAAAGATTTCCTATGGTATGGTACAGATGGGCAACAGCCGAAAATTCATGGCACGTAAGAGTATATTTTTTGATTGTATGCCTTTGGGTAGCCTGTTTTATCCCCTCTACCTCTGCGCAACCTAGCGCCAATAGCTCCGAAGCCTCCGAAATCGCTGATTCCGTGCAACTCCGGCGCTTGTTCGACCTGGCCTTGACGCAGTCAAGCACCTATGAAAACCTGCGCGAACTCTGCCAGGGGATCGGGCCGCGGCTGAGTGGCAGCGCCGGCGCGGAGCAGGCAGTTCAATGGGCGGAGCAGAAAATGCGGACATTAGGGGCGGATTCGGTCTGGCTTCAACCGGTCATGGTGCCGCATTGGGTGCGGGGAAATACAGAGCAGGGACAGCTTCACCGCCCTGGAAAACCGGTTGAGAACCTGCCGATTTGCGCGCTTGGTGGGTCGGTGGGAACATCCAAAGGGGGAATCCGCGCAGGGGTAGTGGAGGTTTTCAGGCTCACAGACCTGGCCAAACTGGGCCGGGAAAAAATTGCCGGCAAAATTGTGTTGTACAACCGGCCGATGGAGCCCATCCTGATCAACACTTTTGAAGCGTACAGCGGTTGTGTGGACCAGCGCGCCTCCGGGGCCGCAGAAGCCGCGGCTTACGGTGCTGTAGGGGTGCTGGTGCGCTCCATGAACCTGCGCATGGACGATTTGCCGCATACGGGCACCATGAGCTACCGCGCGGGGTTGGACAGCATTCCGGCTGCGGCCATTAGCACCAATGCGGCTGCAGCCCTGAGCCGTGCGCTGCGCGATGACCCCAACCTGGAGGTCAGCCTGGAGCTCTCCTGCCGCAACTTCCCCGATGCGCTTTCTTATAACGTGATCGGTCAGGTCACGGGAAGTCGTCTGCCCGACGAGATCATTCTGGTGGGCGGGCACCTGGACAGTTGGGACCTGGGCGAAGGGGCCCACGATGATGGCGCAGGCTGCGTGCAGTCCATGGCTGTTTTGGAAGGTTATCGCCAAACGGGCCTGCAGCCGGAACGCACCGTGCGTTGTGTACTGTTTATGAATGAAGAGAACGGGCAAAAGGGCGCTATAGAATACGCCCGCCTTTCGGGGGAAAGGGGCGAGGTTCACGTGGCGGCTATTGAGTCGGACCGCGGGGGCTTTACGCCAAGAGGCTTTTCCGTAGACGGCGTGGACGGCGTTCGCGAGACCGCTTTAGCCCGCCTCCGCGACTGGATAGGGCTCTTGGCTCCTTATGGCATTCACTTTGCCGATTTTGGTGGGGCCGGTGTGGACATTTCACACCTCAAGGCGCAGAACGTCGCGCTGTTCGGGTTTGTGCCCGATTCCCAGCGCTATTTCGACTACCACCACGCTGCCAACGACCGTTTTGATGCCGTTAACAAGCGGGAATTAGAGCTAGGTGCGGCCACATTGACCTCGTTGATCTACCTGATTGACGAGCATGGCCTTTTGGTCCGGCCTTCGGTGCCCCAAAACCGCTGACTGGGATCCAAAAAAAATGCTGAAGCATGCTTTCGGTTATAAGTACGCCGTTTTTGTAACCTCGGAACCTGCGCTCCACTGCGAGTCCTGACGCTTTTGTGAGCTGTTCTGGCCAAAAGTGATGTCCCGCTTCAAGGTAATTTGAGCTTGTGGAAAAATATTTCCACAAGCTTACCCACATTATTTCTTAAACACTGAATCAATTTATGGATTCACTAAATGGAAAATAATGGGGTATTATATGCTTCATCATGGGAGAACTAGTGTTTTCTATCAGGGCTTCCTTGACGTTTTACCGACAAATAACTGTCAATTTACCTTGTCACAAAGACAAAATTTATTGACTTAAAAGTATCAATTCTATTTTTCTGCTCCGGTCACAAAATTTGCAATTCAATGAACTTTTGGGAGAACATTCGCTAATCTTGCCATGGATAATTGATTTTGTACGATAGCACAACGCATGGTATTCCTCTTCTGGACTATGCGAATTCGTCACTTCCTAAAACCCTCTAACTGCTAGCAATGCCCTAGTTCTTCCAAGTTACCTTGATAGTGCCTCTAAATCTTTGTTTCCCTTCGTCAACGTTTGATCATTCTTCACTTCCGCTATCCCAACTTTCCTCGGTATGTATAAAACGACGGTCCAAGCTGCCTGGCAGCACAAAAGCTTTCTGGTTTCCTTCCTGATTCTTCTCCTTACCTCCACGTCATTAAGAGCAGATGACCTTTGGAGCAACCCAGCCACCTGGCCTGGCGGTGTTGTGCCGCAAGCCGGAACTCAGGTTACTATTCCCACGGGAAGAACCATCATTCTGGATGTCAACCCTCCTGCGCTTTCCGGTGTAAGGGTTAGGGGCACACTTCGTTTTGCAGAAGTTCCCCTTCACCTGAATACCGAATGGATCATGGTCATGATGGGTGGCGTGTTGGAAATTGGCACGGCTGCGGCTCCTCACTTAAACTCCGCCCGCATTACCCTGACCGGGGCAGATGTGGACGTCCAGGGTCTGGGCATGGGAGGTAAGTTCCTTTCTGTTATGGATGGCGGCACGTTAGAATTGCACGGCGCAAGCCGCGACGAGCTGTCTTGGTCCGTTTTAGATGGCACGGTATTTCCTGGGGCCACCAGCCTTACCATGGTTGAAACCAGCACGTGGAGCGCCGGCGACAAAATTGTGTTGGCCCCTTCTGGAGTTGATCCGCGGGAGGCAGAAGAGCTGACAGTGGTCTCTTCGGCAGGCCGCACAATAACCTTTACACCTGCTTTGCAATTCAAGCATTTTGGAGAGATCCAGATCGTTGACGGCAAAGAGTTGGACATGCGGGCCGAAGTGGGCTTGCTGACCCGCAACATCCTGATCGAAGGAAATGAAGCTTCGGTGGCCACCTCATTTGGGGGGCACATGATGATCATGAATGGTGGCAATGGCTACATTGAAGGCGTGGAATTCTTTCACATGGGCCAGTTAACCAAACAAGGCCGTTATCCTTGCCATTGGCACCTGAGCGGTCAGCGCTATGACAACTATGCCCGCTACAACAGCGTGCACCATTCCTTCCACCGGGCCATGGTTATCCACGGCACCGATGGGGTTACGCTCCAAGGCAATGTGGCCTACGACATCCGTTCACACGCGTTCGTTATTGCTGAAGACGGTGACGAAGAAGACAACATCATCCTGAACAACCTGGGCGTGTTGGTCCGCCAAATCCTGCGCCAGGAGGACTACGCGTTCATTAATTATTCATTTGTTGGCAATTCGTCCCAAAGCGAGTCCCGCCCAGGGGTTTTCTGGCTCAAGAACCCAAACCAGGTTGTGCAGGGCAACCACGCAGCAGGCAGCGTTGACGGCATCGGATTTTTCTACGACGGCGTGGGTACCGCAACCTCCATTCGCCCGGATTTCTTCCAGGACAATATTGCCCACTCCAATTATTCCTTCTTTACCGTTACCGTGAACGAACGCTACCCTCCGCTTACCCGCGGCCATGGTTTGTTCATTCGCACGGATGCCATTCCTGGAAAAACGTACAGTTTTGAAGGACTGACCGCCTACAAGAATTCTGTGAGTGGGGTGTGGCTGGAAGATTATGGGCAGGTAGCCAATAATGCCATGCTGGCCGATAACGGGTCTGGCGCTATGCTCATGCGGGCAGCACTAACCAACAGCACGGTCATCTACCAGAGCAACAATACGAATTCTCCTCCCGCCAAGCGTTACGGGGCCTTCAACACTGTTCCAACCTTTGGGAACAAGAAAGACCATTTGTTGGAGAATGTTAATTTCTATGGATTCCCGGATGCCATTTACAGCTACGACGATTCCGTGGCGGGACCGAATGTGGTGGTGCGGAATGTGGGCGTTTTCGGTTCCACCGGACCGCGTGTGAAAATGACTGCTGATCCCATCATGGAAGGTGCCATCCGCGATGAAGACGGAAGCCTGACCGGAACTGGCGAGCCAAGCCTCGTGTTTCACAATACCTATAACTTCAAGAACCTGAACTGTGTTACGGATGAAGCCAATTCCACCACGACTTGTCCATTGGATGAATTCGCTTTTGTCCGACTTTTCTCCGAATACGGTGCGGCCAAGCCCCTTGGTGAAATAGAAGCGAGACGCTCTGGCGGGCAGCGCAACATGTTTTACACTTATGAAAGCCCGGAATTCTACGAGCAGTACCAGTACCTGCCTGTAAACAGCCGCTACCGAATCAATTTCCTAGCTCCTCCATTGGGATTGTTGCCCGGCCTGTTCTACCTGGAGATTAATGGCATCGCTGAAGGCTACGTGGCGCTGCGCATCCCGCTGGATGCCGGCAACGGCGGATACATCTTGGATGAATACGATAATTTTGTGCCTTCGGTGAGCAGTTTTGGTGAACTGCGCTTTGATCAAACCAATTATTACCTGGATGCCATCAGGAATACCATCCACGTCGTGATGCACATGAACGAGGCCAACAGCTTTCACCAGAAATTGAGTTTGTTGCAAGTTCCCGCAGCCGTGTTCCTTCGCGGTGAAACGGCAGCCTTGCAAACCCCTTTTGCTATTGCCATGCCAAACGTAGTGCAGGACGCAACCAAGTTCCGTTTCTTCCTCCCGGAAGCCGGCAATGCTCACCTGCGCATGTTTGATGCCATGGGCCGCGTAGTCCGCGAATGGACTCCAGGTGAATTGGCCGCTGGTACGCACGAAATGGATGCTTCGCTCCAGGACCTGCCTAACGGCGCTTACATTTTCCGTCTAGAAGCAGGGGAATATTCCAGCACCGGCAAATTGACCGTACTTCACTAATTGATCGACAACCGCCCGCTGCAAAGCGCGCGATACCTACTTCCCCCTAATTAAGAAACCCCGAGCTGCTCATGCAGCCCGGGGTTTTTGTTAGTCGGGAACTAACAGATACTCCAGATACTGCGTTACGCCCAATTTTCAACATCCTCATTTACAGGAGTAAACTCCGGTGTTAAAAATTGGGCAAGCCTTGTCTCTGGGGTTTTTGTTAGTTCCCTGATAGAGTTTCCGGTTACTGAAGAATCATTTCGCGGACCTGGACAGGCTTGCCTTGGATGAACAATCCATAGAAATAGGTACCCTGTTCCCAGCCCTGGTGCTGAAAAACTGCGGTTCCGGCACCTTCCTGAGCAATGGTCAACCGCTCCCGGACTTTGCCTTGCAGATCCATGATTCGAATTTCAGCGGCACCGGCAGCCGGTGGCAGAAAGTATGGGATGGTGGTGCTGGCCTGAAATGGATTCGGAATGTTCTGGCCCAGCGTAGCGGCTCCGGCTGGCGTCTCCAAGGCTTTGTTCTGCTGACCCGTTGATCCCTGGCAGCAGACGCTGAGTGCCGATTCCAGCGATTCAATCCGGCGAATGGCCTGTGCAAGATTGTCTTGAAGGTCTAATAATTGCGCCTTGTTTGTGCGCTGTTCGGCCTGGCCTTCCTGCCAAACAGACACCAGCAGCGGGATGAGTTCCGTATAAGAAACTGTTCTCAAGCCGGTTTCCTGGTCCTGGTGCACCAGTTCGGGAAACACTTGCTCAAGTTCCTGAGCAATGAAACCGTAGTAAGTGTGCTGGTCAGGGTCACTGCGGTAGGTGTATTGGCGCGGTTGCAACTTAGCTAATCGAGTACTCACTGCATCGGGTGTGCGGATGCCGGCTTTTAGCCGCAAGTCTGAAGTGGCCAAGTACAACCCGGATACATTATCGAATTTGCCTTTGAGCGAATCGGAGTTGAAGAGCCCGAAATCGCCGTCGATAAAGCTGTACAAGTGCCAGGTGGTGTTGTTCAATTCGTTTACGATGGCAATACCGTTGCGGGTCAGCGTGCCCGTTGGGTGGCGCACGGTTAGGGTGTATTCTGGCGTGATGTCGCGCACCCCGACCCGATTGATGCTAAAATCGGTGTAAAGCACGCTGCCGAGGTTGATATCGCCCCCCCCCGTAGCAATAGCTACGTTTCCACTTCCCAGGGTGGCAATGTTGACCGATCCCCCCCCCTGCCCGATATTCACGTTGCCGCCGTAAGGGTTAATCTCCAGCGCGGCAGGGCCGCCGGCATTAGCGGTTTGGATGGCACTTTTAAAAACTGACATCCGAAAACCGCCGGGAACGCCCACCAGCAAGGGTCCGTCCAGCCCAGGTGCAGGGTCCAGCCCGTTGTTGACTGTCATAGACGCCGCGCTTACGGCATCAGCGGTGAGAGCGCCTGCAAGACGGCTGGGGCCGGATACAAAAAGTCCGAAATCGGACCGGCCCAAATCGGCAAAGTTGCCGCCGGTGTGTAAGCCTCGCACAGCGACATTGTCTGAGTAACCATATAGCCCGTAATTGTCGTTAACAGACGAGGTGCTGCCGGTGGAAATACCCAGCGCGCCAATTTCATTGTTGCCAATGCTCAACGCAGAGCCGTCAAAAGCAGTGCTGCCCAGAACGCCAAGGTAGCCTCCTGTGAAGTCGTTAATGCCCCTACCGCGGACTGCGGCCTGTTGGGATGTGGCCGTAGTTGCGGCATTAATTCTGGCCTGGCCGGAGGTTCCTCCAGCCCTTATTTCTCCGGTTACCGTCATGTCGCCTACCCCTGTACCGGTTGCGCCCAGGGTCCATGCCGGGGTTCCGCTGCTGTTGAGGAATTCAAAGCGATTCAGACTTTGGTTAAAAAAGAGCCCGATGCTGCTGCTTAATGCCTGGAAAGCATAGGTATTGCCGGGCACGATGTAGCGGGAAGTGCCGAAGAAGCGCAAGTTTCCACTGGCATCTACTTCGGCGTAGTTTGCCGCAGTGCCTATGCGGGCATTGCCGATAACCTGAAAAGACGAAGCCGGATTAGGAGCACCGACGCCCAGTTTACCCCGGAAATTGGAAATCTGGCCAATGGGGTTGATGGACAACTCTGCTGCGGCGGCCAAATCCCGGAACTCAAAGCGGGTGTCTGTAGAGTTAAAGAAGAGCCCCAACAACGTTGGGGATCCCCCTGGTTGGTACTGAAAAGCATATTGGTTTGGGCCAATGATGGAGGTCTGCGCAAAAGAAGAACCAGCTAAGCCCAACAATAGGATGGTCAGGGTAGAAAAAACCAGTCTGGACAGCGTAATGCATCTCATGTTGCAATAAAGATTATGGGTGAAAACAACGCTTGAAGTTAAGGAGCATTTTGCAAGTCATTTCATCACGTGTGGATAAAAGCTTACTTTTCGGTGCTAAAGAGACCTTTAGCCTGCCCGATAGCTTCTGCATACAAAGTTTCCTTCTTCAACTCGCCCAATCAGCCCTTATGAAAAACCCGATTTACCTCCTTACTGCACTGTTTCTCCTGCCATTTTTTCCAGCCCAGGCCACTGTTTTTGTGGTGGAAGCGCGAAACTTTTTCTATGCCCCTGCAACGTTAGCGGTTGACCTTGGGGACACGGTTCGTTTTGTGCGAATAGCCGGAACGCACCCTACGGAATCCTCTACCGGCGCCTGGCCAACGTTTACCCTGAATGCTTCGTTGACCGTTTACGATTTCATTCCCACTTCAGTGGGGTCGTATCCTTATGTGTGCACCATTCACAGCGGGCTGGGCATGGTCGGGACCATTACCGTCGTCAGTTCTACTCCTCCCTGCGGTCCTGTCAGTCCACCAACGGGATTAACCACCGTTCCTTCTACCACCAGTGCCGTAGTTTCCTGGAACTTTTTACCCAACACTCAAATTTATCAGGTCCAGGGGCGCCCGGTTGGGGGTACCTCCTTTCGCAAGCGCTCCACCACAAGTACAAGTGTCAACATCACCGGACTTAGCCCGGGCAGTTCCTACGAATGGCAGGTTCGGGCGCTTTGCACAGGCACCGATGCTATCACGATTTGGTCACCGCTTTCGGGGTTCACGACCTTAACGTTGCGGGAGGAAGCCCCGGCCCTTTCAACCCAACCTACTTTAAAAGCCTGGCAGAATGGATCAGGGTTGACTTGGTCCTGCTCCAATTGCCCAATTTCCGGGGGAATGGTCCGCGTAATGGACCTGCTGGGGCGCAGCATTGCGCCAGCGATACAGCTCCCTGCCGGGACGGAGACCCACGGTTCCTTTGCCCTACCGAATGGCACATCAGGTATTGTGTACGTAGTTGGCGAATTCAATGGAACACCGATCGCGGTTCCGGTGCATGTGTATGCTCCCTGATAACCCTTGCCTTACAGATTTAGGTAAATTTAGGGGTGAGTTGGTCAACGAATAGACCAGCAATTTTTTTCAACAAAGGCTGCGGCGTGCGGCTTTATTGCCCTACATTGAGGGTTGAAAGCATTGCCAAGATGGTTTCTACGGAATTCACGAATCAAATTAACCACACCCTTACCTCCATCATTTAACTACACTTTTACTGTTATGAAAAAAATCTATTTACTGCCCCTGATGCTGATCTTCAGCATTTTTGCCAGCCAGGGTCTTCACGCACAAACCTGCCCTCCCCCAGCGTCCGTGACCACTTCACAGGATCTCGGCAGCTTTTTGCTGACCATTTCCTTAGGTACGCCGAATCCAGCATGGTTGCAATGCGAGTACCAGGTTCGCGCTGTTGGCGATACCAACTGGAAAAAAGCTCGCCGCGCACCCGGAGATTTCCAGATAAACATGCTGAGCAATCTCGATGCGGCGACAACGTATGACCTCCGCGCTCGTTGTGCCTGCAGCATTACTCCGCTGGACATTTCTCCTTTCGGTCCACCGGCCAACTTTACTACCCCAGCTGCGCCCGGTGCGCGCTTGGCTATGGTCGAAGGGCAGGTTAGCCTGTTCCCGAACCCGGCTGCTTCTGTGGCCAGCGTTCGCTACCAAAGCGACATGGACGGCCAGGTTATGCTGAGCGTCTATGACCTGACGGGCCGCGTAGTGTTTGAGCAAAATGCCGACGTAGTCGCTGGCACCAACGTGCTGCAACTGGATCTGAGCAATCTGGACAACGGCCAGTACTTCTTCCACGCAGTTGCCGGTGCCACCGAACATCGCGAGATGTTGCAAATTGTTCGCTAAGAACAGCGAAACTTTCAACCCATTGATTCCACCAAAAGGGCTCCCAATCCGGGGGCCCTTTTGCATAGCAAGCCCTAGCTTTGTCAGCATGGAGATTGCCTTGATTGCCGGAGCTATTTTGTTGCTGCTCACAGGGCTGGTTTTCAGCATTTTGCCCCCCCTCCCCGGCCCTCCCATAGCCTGGGGCGCCTTGCTGCTCCTTCGCTGGCATCCGGGCGTCGAGGTTCCCGATTTCGGTTGGACAGGGTTTCTTTTGTTGTGGCTGGTTATTGCCGTGGCTTCTACCTTTATGGATAACCTCCTGGCCATCTGGGGCACCAAATTGACTGGTGGCAGCAAAGCGGGTACGTGGGGAGCTTTTATCGGATTGTTGATCGGGCTGCTTTTTATGGGCCCCCTGGGCATCCTGATCGGTCCCTTTTTGGGAGCCTTCAGCTTTGAAATAGCCAGCGGCCAAACCTTTACTTTAGCGATTCGATCCGGCATCGGTTCGCTCGCCGGATTTGTGGCGGGTACTCTGCTCAAATTGGGCATCAGCATCTGGATTGTTTTTCTATGGACCCGAATGCTCCTTTAACCACCGACTTCCGGCCCTTTCTGGTGCCTGGTCCGATCATGGACAGCCTAAACCCGGACATCGTGGCGTTGGCCGAAGCGCATGCGCGCAACGCCGCCAGCGAACGGGAGGCTGCCGTGTCGCTCTACTACGCCATTCGCGATGGCTACCGCTACGATCCCTATTGCGTGAACCTGGATCGCAACCACATGCGGGCCAGCGCATTTATGCACCGTAACAAAGGTTATTGTATTGAAAAAGCGAACCTTTTGGGTGCTGCGGCGCGTGCGCTGGGCATCCCGGCTCGGTTGGGATTCGGCGACGTAGTGAACCACATAGGCACCGAAAAACTGGCTCAGTGGCTGGGCACGGACCGCATGGTCTTTCACGGCTATACCGAGCTTTTTCTGGAGGGCCGTTGGGTAAAAGCCACCCCGGCATTCAACCGTGAACTGTGCGAAAAAATCGGTGTTGTACCCCTGGAGTTTGATGGCATTCACGATTCGCTGTTCCAGCCCTACGAGCCTGGCGGCGAACTATTCATGACTTATGTTATGGATAGGGGAACTTATGCTGAATGGCCGGTCGACGAATTTGAAGCCGCTTTGCGCGAACATTATCCGCATTTGTTTCCCGTTGATCAGGTTGGTGCTCCGGTTTGGAAGATACCAGGCAGTCCAGCCTGAGTCACCGTTTGTTCTTACCGAAAGCCTAAGAGTTTAACCAAAACCTCAATCAACAGCATAACAATTAGTATGATTAGCCGAAGGATTAGACGAAGAATATGGATTGTTATGTTGATGGTTTTAGCGCTGCCCCTGGCGCTCACCGTGTACTTCTGGCACCCGGAAATTCCGGTGCAAAAGCTCAAGGAATCGCTGGGCGGCGCTCCGTCTAAATTCATCCAGGTCAACGGGCAGAACATCCATTACCGCGACGAAGGTCAAGGGGCTGTCTTGCTTCTTTTGCACGGCACGGGCTCCAATTTGCACACCTGGCAAGGCTGGACCGATACGCTTCAAAAGCGCTACCGCGTCATTCGCCCCGACTTGCCGGCGTTCGGGCTCAGTGGCCCTTCGCCCGACCGCGACTACAGCATGGCCGCGTACAGCACATTTTTGGACGCTTTCCTCGACGCCCTGGGCGTGGATTCCTGCGCTGTTGCCGGCAATTCGCTTGGAGGCGCTATTGCCTGGCACTACGCCCTGGACCGCCCGGATCGTGTGCGCCGGCTGGTGTTGATCGACGCGTCGGGCTTTCCGCTGAACGGTCAGCCGAGCCTGGGCTTCAAGATGGCCAAAACCCCGCTGGTCAAGCAGCTCATGACACGGGTTACGCCCAAATCGCTGTTCCGAAAATCGCTGTTGGAAGTGTACGCCGAGCCCGATCTGGTAACGGACAGCCTCGTAGACCTTTACTTCCAAAGCATGTTGCGCCAAGGCAACCGCCAGGCCTTTGTAGACCGCGTCAACACCCCTTCGTCCAAACGCATCCCCGAACTTAGCCAATTGGCCATTCCCACGCTGATTTTATGGGGCGGCGAGGACCGCTGGATCCCAGCAAAACACGGCGAGCGCTTTGAACAGGCCATAGCCGGCTCCGAACTGCTGGTGTATCCTGGCGTTGGGCATTTACCGCAGGAGGAAATTCCCTGGCTCAGTGCCCGCAGTACAGAAGGCTACCTCTGCGCCAGCGGTTGGTAATTTCGGGCGAAGGGAGAGCGTGACCAATCACGGCACTTTGGCCTATTATTGCTAAACGGTCTGCGTTCCCTCACCAACGCACCGACACCCTTTGATTCAAGACTGCGCGCGCATTCTGGAAGCCGGTTTCGACGGCTTTATTCAGCGATTCCGGGAAGTAACCGGAATGGCGCGTGCCAATTTTGGCCAAGCTGATTTTCACGCCATTCAGGGCGATACCAAGTACCGCCTCACGCTCTACAAAGACAGTGTGCGCAAGGTTTCTGCTTGGGTGGCGCAAAAGCTGGCGGATCGCGTAGCAGAGGAAGAGTTATGGCGCTCCATCCGCGAGACCTATGCCATTCGCATTGCCGACAAGCCCGCACACGAACTGGCACAGACCTACTTTAATTCTGTTTACCGAAAAGTGCCGTTGCAGAAGCACTCGTTTGATGTGCTGTTTGTGGAAACCCAGCCACCCCAGGTGCAGAGCGAGCGGCCCATTTTCCGCCGCTACTGGGCGGTGCGGCCCGCTGAGCAAATTATTCGCCGCATTTTGCGCGATGCCGAATTGGCCGCGCCCTGGGACGATTTAGACCGCGATGTAGCGCAAATTGCAGCGGCGCTCACGCAGCGTCTGCTGCCGGGCCAAGTGCTGGATCGCGAATCGCGCGTTGAAGTGTTGCGCTCCGTGTTTTACCGCAACAAAGGCGCTTACGTGGTAGGGCGGGCGGTGCTGGGCGGAACCTACTACCCTTTTGTGCTGCCCATCATGCACAGTCCTAAAGGGCTTTTCGTGGATGCGTTCATTGACGACCCGGATGATGTATCGGTCATTTTCAGTTTTACGCGCTCCTATTTTCTGGTGGAAACGGCTATTCCCTCCGAGCTGGTTCGCTTTCTAAAATCGATCATTCCGCAGAAAAACACCGGCGAACTGTACAACTCCATCGGGTTTAACAAACACGGCAAAACCGAGTGGTACCGAGACTTTGCTCGGCACCTGGAGCAAACCAGCGACGCTTTTGTCACCGCGCCGGGCATTCGGGGCATGGTGATGACGGTGTTCACTCTGCCCAGTTTCAATTTCGTGTTCAAGCTGATCAAAGACCGCTTTGAACCGCCCAAAAACATTACCCGCGACGAAGTCAAAGCCAAGTACCGGCTGGTGTCACAACACGACCGCGTGGGGCGCATGGCCGACACCCACGAATTCGTGGACTTTCGCTTTCCGCGCGCCCGATTTTCGGATTCGCTGTTGGAAGAATTGCTCCGCGATTGCGCTTCCATTGTGCAGATTACCGACCAGGAAGTGCTGATCCGACACTTGTACACGGAGCGCCGTATGGTTCCGCTCAACCTCTACCTGGAAAGCGCCAATGGACCCGAAGCAGAACACGCCGTTGATGAATACGGAAATGCCATTCGACAGTTAGCATCAGCTAATATATTTCCAGGCGATATGCTTTTGAAAAACTTTGGTGTCACTCGCCACCAGCGCGTGGTGTTTTACGACTACGATGAAATCACGTTTTTGACGGACTGCCACTTCCGCCGCATTCCGGAAGCGCGAAATGAAGAAGATGAACTTGCAGCCGAGGCCTGGTATTCGGTGGGACCCAACGATATTTTTCCAGAGGAATTTACCCGCTTTCTCATAGGCCGCGCAGACATTCGGGCGTTGTTTTTTCGCCTGCACGGCGATTTGTTTGAGGCCGATTACTGGAAAGACATGCAGTCCCGCATTCGAAATGGCGATATCCTGACCGTTTTCCCGTATCGGGTCGAAAAACGCTTCGATCCAGCGCGGCAGCCGCTGTGAAGGTTGAGAGTGCCACAAACCTTAAATTGAAACGTTTGGTCCTTTTGCCCGTACCATCGTATCCAAGATTGCTGTATCTTGAACCAAACTTTATTCCCCATTCCTTTTCCCATGAGGCATTTCTCCTTTCCTCCCCTGCGGTTTTTTATGGCTGCGGCGGGATTGTTTTGCGTGAATCAGGCGCAAAGCCAGTCTACGCTTGAGGAAATTCAGGTTTTGTTCAGCACCAATTGCGCGTTTTCCAGTTGCCACGACGCCACTTCTCCTGCCGCAGGCATGAACCTGACGGGCAGCACCACCGACATTTACAATGCGTTGGTTAACGTCAACCCTACCAATCCTGCGGCTGTGGCTAAAGGATACAAACGCGTTGATCCGGGCTTTCCAGAAAATTCCTTTCTGCTCCACAAAGTGGGGCGTGACTCCTGGGATGACGATTACGGATTAGTCGCTGGCGAGGGAGGACAAATGCCCACCAGTGACGATTTGGAATCAGAGGAAATTGAACTCTTGCGCCAGTGGATTCTCTACGGTGCGCCGGCAACTACACAGGTGGTTAACCCGGATGTGTTGGCTGACTTTTACGTCGCGGGCCTCGGTTTGGAAGGCGTAACTCCTCCCCCCGCCCCCGCAGCCGGTGAGGGTACGCAAATTCGCCTCGGCCCATTCTTCCTGGCGCCTGGCCAGGAAGTGGAGTACTTCTACAAGCGGCCAGTATCGTTTGACGGCCAGGTAGAAGTAACCCGGACCGAACTATTTTTCAACGAAATCAGCCACCACTTCATCCTCTACCGATACCCCAGTGCGGGAGCCGCTTCGGCTTATCGCTTTGGCTTGCGCGAAATTCTGGAGCCAGGCGCAGCGCCCGATGCGGACGTCAGCATTGTGGCCGCCTGGCAGGATGCCTACGACATTGCTCTTCCTGAAGGGGCCGCCTACTTCTGGCAGGATAGCGAGATCCTGGACATGAACTTTCACTTGTACAACGCCAATATGGACTCGGTACTTCCTTGCGACGTATACGTGAATATATACACACGCCCTCGCGATGCCAGCCAGCCAACGGTAGAAATGTTCAGCCAAATTATTCCCATTGACATTCTGGAAGCGATTTCCGGTACCGGCTTTGTTGGGCAATCGCTTATCGTTCCCGGTGACGGCGCAGAGTACACGTTCACAGACGATCTGGTCTTTCCTATCCCGGATGCGCCCACCTGGCATTTGTGGTACTTGAGCAGCCATACCCACTCGCGCGGCGTAGACTACGACATTTACAACCGAGCCACTGGCGAACAGATCTTCGAAGGTTTCTTTGACATCGATTACACCTTCAACCAGGGTTTTTACGACTGGGAACACCCACCGGTGCGCATTTTTGAGGACCTCTACCCTGTCAACATGGGGCTTTTGGGTGGTTTACGCCACACGGCCAAGTACATTAACAACACCGGGAGCACTATCCTTTGGGGGGACCGAACCACGGATGAAATGATGTTGTTTTTCATCCAGTACACCAACGAACCGCTGCCGGAAATTTCGGCCATCGGTGAAACTGCGCCTGAACCTTTGCAGCAGATCAGCCTTTTCCCGAATCCTTCCCGTGGTCAGGCTGAACTCAGTTTCCAATTGCCCGAGAGCGCGGATGTTTCGGTTCAGGTGTTCGACGCCTTGGGCCGCCTGGTCAGTGTTCCGCTGCAAGGCATGCTCCCGGCTGGACAGCACAATGCCGTGTTGAATCCCACCAATCATCCCGCCGGAATGTACACCGTCGTGCTCCAGGCCAACGGCAGCCAGGCCATTCGCAAATGGCTGCTGGCGGATTAATGGCGTTTCGGTGCTATCCCCTGCCCATAGGGGCAACAATGCTGCTGCTGGGACTCTTCGGCTTTTTCGGGGGGCACGCCGTGCAAGCACAATACGCAATGATTCGCGATCAAAGTCCGGTGGTGCTTGACACCACCGGACTTTCTTTTTTGAACCCCTGGGCCGGGGGCCTGAACAACGCCCAGTTCTCTACAATTGATTTGAACGCCGATGCCTTGCCCGACCTCATGGTCTTTGAAAAAGCCGGCAACCGCTGGCTGCCCTTCCTTGGCCAGATGGATGGCGCTGCGCTGCATTTTCGCTACGCACCGGAATGGGTTGCGGGCATGCCGCCTGCGTCGGTGTTGGGTCTGCTCTTTGATTACGACGGTGATGGCGATCCCGATATCCTGACCTACACCGGCACTGCCCTTTCGGCCTGGCAAAATCAATGGCAGGAAACGGGGGAATGGGCGTTCACTCCTTACCGCGACGGCCTCGCATTGCGCACGGAGCGCAGCGGCGTGGAGCAAGACCTCCGAATGACCGGCGGCGACGTCCCCGGTCTGGCTGACCTGGACGGCGACGGTGATTGGGATATCCTGATGGTAGACGCATCCGGGGCCTCTGTTGAACTTCACGCCAACCAATCGTTCGAACGCTTTGGCCACCGCGACAGCCTGGTTTTTGAGCTGGCTTCGGATTGCTGGGGCCGTTTCCGCGAAAACCCGTCTAACGACGGCATTTTGCTGGACAGTTGCCTCTCCGGGGCTCCGCACGAAAGACCGAGCGCGCCGGCCCGGCCGCCGGTGCACGTAGGCTCTACGCTCTGTCTGGCCGATCTGGACAACGACGGGGTGCTGGACCTGTTGCTGGGAGACAACGGGGGAACCCGGCTCGGTGCACTCTACAATGGCGGCGACAACACCAATGCCTTTATGGCACTGCACGAGCCAAACTGGCCGTCCGGCGATGTGCCCGTTGCCGCGCCATTGTTCCCGGCCGCTTTCGCCCTGGACGCAAATGGCGACGGCAGAACTGACCTCGCGGTGTCGCCGCAAGACCGCGGCTTTTCGGGCAATTTCCAAAACCTGCTGCTGTACCTGGACACGGCCAGCAGCGGAATTCCCGCCTACGTCCTGGCCGAAAACGCCTTCTTGCAACGCGACATGCTCGACTTTGGCGAAGGCTCCTGCCCTGCCGTTCTGGATGCCGATGGCGACGGGGACCTGGATCTGGTGGTGGGCAATGCCGGGTACAGCGGCCCGTCCGGGGAGCGCAGGACCCGCCTTGCGCTGCTTGAAAACCTTGGGGGTGATCCAGTTGTGTTTCGCGTCGCGGACCTGGATTACGCTAATCTGAGCACCTTGCCCGGCGACTGGACCTTTGCCTGCCCTACTTTCGCGGACCTGGACGGCGACGGTGATTTTGACATGCTTTTGGGCGATGACGAGGGCCAACTTCGCCATTTTGAGAACACGGCGGCGGCGGGAAGCCCGGCTTTTTTTATCTACGGGGATAACTTTTACCAGGGCATAGACGTCGGCTCTTTTGCCATGCCCGCTTTAGCCGATTTGGATGCAGACGGCCTGGTGGATCTGGTCATCGGCGAGCGCAATGGCAACCTCAATTACTACCGCAACAGCGGCTCGGCGCTGACGCCTGCATTTTCGTTGGTCAGCGATTTTTGGGGCCAGGTCAACGTCAGCGGAGCCAGCCTGCTGAGCATTGGCTTCAGCGCCCCCGGTTTTTATCCGCGACCGGACGGCGGCCATGATATGTTCGTCGGCTCGCTCAAGGGAAGGGTCATTGCCTACCGCAACGTGGATGCGTTCACCCCGGAGCCTTTCCTGCCTTGGGACACCGCCTTTACCGGCCAGGCAGATGGCGAGCGCAGCACCCCCGCCCTGGCCGACTTCAACGGCGATGGTCTGCCCGACCTGGTGCAGGGGAATTTCGCTGGTGGACTGATGCATTTTCGCGGTGTTGGTGCAGCCGTTGGGCTTGAGACGGGGCCTGACCAAGGCTTTGGTCCTGGTCTCGGCGCAGGTCCTGGCCCTGCCATAACAAACATAATGGTATGGCCGAATCCGTCTTCAGGTTGCTTTCGTTTGGGATGGAACGGGGTTGCTGGTGCAAGCCAGGGCGCGCCGCAAGGCG
>CAYSDI010000070.1:0-16729 GCA_964429745.1 uncultured Chitinophagales bacterium
GACGCTTCTGCCCAACTCTGCAGCCTCATCTTTCTCCGTCGCTTTTCGGCCCAACCAGCCTGACGCTTCTGCCCAACTCTGCAGCCTCATCTTTCTCCGTCGCTTTTCGGCCCAACAAGCGTGACGCTTCTGCCCTATTTTCTCGGACAAAACAATCCCGGACCTGCGCGTGCAAGCCCGGGATCGGCGTTAACAAAACCCAAAGGGTGGCGCTCAGCAGTAGGCTTCAAAAGCAGCTACCAAATTGTCGGCAATCATGTGTGCAGGGCGACCTTCAATGTGATGACGCTCAATAAAATGCACCAATTTTCCGTCCTTGAACAGGGCAATGGCTGGCGAAGAAGGCGGGTAGGGTTGCAAGTATTTGCGTGCCTGAGCCGTCGCGGCGGTGTCTACACCGGCAAAAACCGTGACCATCCGGGTGGGGGTTTTACCCTGTTGAACGGCGGCCTTCACGGCAGGACGGGCGTTTCCAGCGGCACAGCCGCAAACCGAGTTAACCACCAGCAGGGTGGATCCTTCTGCGTCGCGAATGGCTTGGTCTACAGATTCCGGAGTGGTCAATTCTTCAAATCCGACCTGAACCAGGTCGTTTTTCATCGGAGCAACTAATTCTGGTGGGTACATTCGTAAAAAACTTTCCACAAAACTACGTCTGGCAGAGCAAAAATCGCCCGAATGCGGAGCATTTCCTGCTTATATGCGCGAATGCCCTTCCTCCGAGTTACCCACATGGATGAACCAAGGCGGGAGCTTTTTGTTGAATTAGGCGTTCAATATGGGTAACTTTGCCCCATCAATCATTCAAACGAAAAACCTACCATGCTTCAGGTGGATGTAACGATTCCTTACAAAGTAAAAGATCTGACTCTGGCCGATTGGGGTCGGAAAGAAATACGTCTGGCCGAGGCTGAAATGCCGGGTCTGATGGCTCTGCGCGAAGAGTTCGGTGCTTCCAAGCCGCTGAAAGGCGCTCGGGTTGCCGGATGCCTGCACATGACCATTCAAACAGCCGTGCTTATTGAGACGTTAAAGGAACTGGGTGCCGAAGTGCGCTGGTCTTCCTGCAACATTTTCTCCACGCAGGACCATGCGGCCGCCGCCATTGCCGCTGCTGGTATTCCGGTTTTTGCCTGGAAAGGCATGACTGAGTCCGAATACGAATGGTGCATTGAGCAGACGCTGTTCTTCGGCGACGAATCCAAGCCCCTGAACATGATTCTTGACGACGGCGGTGACCTCACCAATGTTGTTTTGGATCGCTATCCCGAACTGGCTGGGGGCATTCGCGGCATCTCCGAGGAGACCACCACAGGTGTGCTTCGCCTTTACGAGCGCGAGAAAAACGGTTCGCTAACCATGCCAGCCATCAACGTCAACGACTCGGTCACCAAGTCAAAGTTTGACAACAAGTACGGTTGCAAGGAGTCGCTGGTGGATGCCATTCGCCGTGCCACCGACATTATGATGGCCGGTAAAGTCGCCGTTGTTGCCGGTTACGGTGATGTGGGCAAGGGCTCTGCCGCTTCTCTCAGCGGTGCTGGTGCTCGTGTCATAGTCACGGAGATTGATCCCATCTGTGCGCTTCAGGCCGCCATGGACGGATACCAGGTCACCACCATGGCCAAAGCTATTCCGCTTGCCGACATCGTGGTCACTGCTACAGGAAACAAGCAGATCATCACGGCCGAGCATTTTCGCCTGCTCAAAGACAAAACCATCGTCTGCAACATCGGCCACTTTGACAACGAGATTGATGTCGCATGGTTAAACGAGAATTACGGCGAGACCAAAGAGACCATCAAGCCCCAAGTAGACAAATACACCATCAACGGCAAAGACTTGTTGTTGTTGGCTGAAGGTCGTCTGGTCAACCTGGGTTGCGCTACGGGTCACCCTAGCTTTGTGATGTCAAACTCGTTCACCAACCAGACCTTGGCCCAGATTGAACTGTGGACCAATGCCGACAACTACCCCAACAAGGTGTTCACCCTGCCCAAGCATTTGGACGAGAAAGTAGCCCGCCTGCACCTCGCCAAAATCGGAGTAGAGCTGGAAACCCTTCGCCCGGATCAGGCCAGCTACATAGGCGTATCCGTTGAAGGTCCTTACAAGCCTGAGTACTACCGCTACTGATCTGTCAGTTTTTGCGAATCCTTTACAGCCGGCCTGCACCATGTTGCAGGCCGGCTTTTTTTTAGTGATGCCCTTTTGCTATTTTTCTACTGTTGGGCTTGACCATAAAAAACAGCTCCCGCCGAAGGCGGGAGCTGTCTGAACGTTCTACTAAATGGCGGTTGGATCAGCGATTGTCGCTGAGGTAAACCTTGCGGTTGACCACCCCATCGGCTACGCGAATGCGCACCAGGTGCAAACCGTCGGCTTCGTCAACCTGAATGTTGGCGTTGCCCTGGTTCAAGGTACCGGCGTAGACCAAACGACCTTGTAGGTCCATGACTTCCACTGTCCCGGTCTGGAGATCGGTTTGAGAAGTTTGGATGATGACGTTTTGGCCAAAGCTGTACACGCTCACCACATCGCTGTAATCGGGCAAAGCAAAACCGGACGGCACAACACCACCCGTTTCCGCACCGGCTTCGATGCCTTCATCGGCAACAGCTTCAAATGCGAAGCCGCTCACCGTGAGAAAATTGGTGGGTCCTGCAATACCCGCAGAGAGTCTAACCCAGCCATAATGCTGAGCGGCACCCAGGGTAAAGCGGACTGCAAGGTATTTGTTGGTTTGGCTCTCGAAGTTTCCACCGCTGGCAGAAGGCACTGCTCCTACGGAGGTAATGTAGTTGAGCGAACCAAAAGCCGAAGGGCTCTGCCATTCTAGCGTGGAGTCGAGGTTGATCCCTGCGTTGTAGGCTTCTGGGAAGTAGAAATTGTTGCCACCAAACACCTGTATGGAACCGGCGAAGGAACCTGCGCCAGATCCGCTGGCAAATGCAGCTTGGAAATAAACGGCAGCACCACCGGATGTATTCCCTGTGGCAGTTCCAATTCCGAGGAACATGTCAATAACACCGTCATCGTTGAAATCCACTTCAAAGACATCCGCAAGAGCGAGGGTCTGGTCGGGATCAACATCGGTGTAGACAATTTCTCCTGTAGCAACGAGCGGGGCAATGGCTGCAGCCGCGCCAGCCAAACGGGAATAAGAGGCGAGTCGTTTTTGTAGGTCTTTCTTCATGGTGTTATCATAGCGTTAAAATCGTCAAAAAGGGGAGTAATGAATTAAGCAGTTAAATTAATCCTTTTCTGTAATACTAAGTAAAAAGGAAAAATTAAATTAATAAATAAACTTAGATACAATCAACGATTCACCTGTCTGGAACATTAGGGCTATTGTCCTTTCGAACCATTGCCTAACTGCGCTTAGCTTTGTGCAGCCGGAACACAATCCCGGCAAAGCCATGACCAGACTGAGTGTCAATGTGAACAAAATTGCGCTTTGGAGGAACGCCCGCGGCGGAAATTTCCCCGATCTGGAGCAGGTGGTCCGTGACTGTGAGCGTTTCGGTGCCCAGGGCATAACTATTCACCCGCGACCAGACCAGCGCCATATTCGAACCGGTGATGTTATGTCCTTGAGCAAGCTCGTTACCACAGAGTACAATATCGAAGGGTATCCTACGGAGGCCTTTATCCTACTGATGGAATCCGTCAAGCCCCATCAGGTTACGCTGGTGCCTGACCCACCGGATGCCCTTACCTCCAGCGAAGGCTGGGATACAGTAGTGCAAGCTGCCTTGCTTCGTGCCGCGGTGTCCCGGTTGCAGCAAGCCGGTTGTCGGGTTTCGCTCTTTGTCGTGCCGAATAGCAAAATGGTTGAAGGCGCAGCATCGATCGGAGCGGATCGAATTGAATTTTACACAGGCCCTTATGCAGAACAATTTCCGGCAAAGCCGGAGAAGGCCATTTCGCCTTACCGGGCAGCGGCCAGTGTTGCTATCGCCAACGGATTAGGCATCAACGCCGGCCACGATTTAAACCTGCTTAACCTGGAGTATTGGTGCCGAAATATCCCGGAAACCCTCGAGGTCTCTGTTGGCCATGCGCTTTGGGTAGATGCTTTGTATTATGGTTTGGAAAATACCATCAGGCTATACCTGCGATCCATAGCCAAAGGCTTTCAGGGATAGCAGGCCTGCCCGCATAAAAAAAACCCGGCCTTGCAGCCGGGTTTTTTTTTATCGTCATGAACAGGAATCAGCGTTTTACGCTGTAATAGGCGTTCAAGAATTCGTAACCGTCTACACCAACGCGCCAGAGCACCGTTACAGCATAAAGGTTGTTTTGGTTCCAGGAAGGATCCAACTCCACTTCGTAGTTCAGGTTTTCTGTTTTGCCGATCCAGGCATCACCGTTTAGTACGGCTTCACCGAACATGTTGCCATCAGCAGAGGTACGGAAAACATAATTGTGAACATAGTCAGCGATATAGCCAGCCGGGCTGGCTTGTGGCTCCTTGATTCCGTCTTCCAACAGGTAAATAGCGCAATAGACCTGGCCTGTCATTTCGCTAAACCAGCGGGTTTGGGCGGTGATGATGGCCTTGTTGTTTTTGATCTCAAGAATGCTGATTGCGCTAACGGTTGGCTCCTCGGTTACAAAGGATTTAACCGCAGTAACAATGCCGCCAGCCGAGCTGTAATCGGATTCGTGGTTAACGACTATGGTTGGGTAACCGGTAACTCCATAATCTGTTTCAAAGTTATCGGTCATCGGGTTGTGCATCGGGTCGCCGGATGCGTGGATGGCCATGACGACGGCATCACCTTTGGTGGTATCAACGGCTTCACCGAAAACTTCTGAGCCCCATTCGCCACAAGGAGGGCACCAGGTTGCCGTGACTTTATAAAGCAGCGCTTTGCGCTCTTCCGGGGGATAAACACAGGTTCCGTCATCATCCGAAACCAAAATGTTCGGGCTAAAATTGATGGCGAAAGGGTCAGCGCAACCTTGAACCCGGTTGTCCTGCTCGCAGGAAGTGAAGGCGAGGAGCGTGAAGCCAAAGGCTCCGATGAGGGTTAACCTTTTCATGAATGTGTTGAGGTTCGAATAAAGCATAAATCTAGCAAATTCATTTCAAACGGCAAAGCTTTGGAGAATTTAGCTATCTCGTTGTTTGTCAGTTCATTGTAAATTTTTACTGGCTAAACGTTAGCGTGGATTTTGTTTTAACCTGGCTTTTTCAGGAACGTTACCCATTCGTCACGAGGGCCCTGGCCATTTAAAAAATACCGATTTTCGTCCTTCCCAAGGCGGCACGCAATGCCATGGCTGAAACCTCTTATGAAAACAAGTATACTTTTATTTTTGTTTATTTGGTCAAGTACCCTGCTTGCCCAATCCTCACCCGTTCCACTTGCTCCTCCAGATATTGAACTGGAAGTCTTCGGCAGCGGTTACAACAGTCCCGTTGATATCGCGAATGCCGGAGATGAACGTTTGTTCATTTTAGAGCAAGACGGCACCATTCGCATCATCGACACCGCGGGTGTGCCTGTTTCTTTGCCCTTTCTGGACATCAATCCCCGCGTTGGGTCTTCGGGCTCGGAGCAGGGCTTGCTCGGTTTGGCCTTTCCTCTGGATTACGCCGCGGATGGTCGTTTTTATGTCAACTACACCGGCAATGATGGCGATACCCGCATTTCGCGCTTCAGCGTAACCGCAGACCGCAACGTTGCCGATCCATTATCGGAGGAAGTTCTCCTGCTTATTGATCAGCCTTTTACCAACCACAATGGCGGGTGTGTCCGTTTTGGGCCGGATAGTCTGCTGTACATCGGGCTCGGCGACGGCGGATCCGGCGGCGATCCAGGCGACCGCTCACAAACCCCGACCACCCTGCTCGGCAAGATGTTGCGCATCGACGTTCGCACAGCGAGCGGTTACACCATTCCCCCGGACAACCCCTTCGCTACTAACCCCGACACTCTGCCGGAAATTTGGCACATGGGGTTGCGAAACCCCTGGCGCTACCACTTTGACCGCCTCACCGGCGACCTATGGATCGGCGACGTCGGCCAAAACGAATGGGAGGAAATCAACGTTCAACCTGCGTCAAGTCCTGGAGGAGAAAACTGGGGCTGGCGCTGTTACGAAGGCAATGACCCGTTCAACACCAGCGGTTGCAGTCCGGAATCCGCCTATGATCCGCCGCTGTTTGTCTACGACCATATAACTGGCGGTTTTTCTGTTACTGGAGGTACCGTTTACCGGGGAAAAACCCAGCGCAACCTGCAAGGACATTACCTGCTCGCTGACTATGTTACGGGTCGCTGGTGGACGATTCAGCAAGATGTCTGCCATCCCGATACGCTGATCGTTCACCCGCTCGGTGTGGTCCAGTCCCTGATTTCCACCTTTGGCGAGAGTTCCAATGGCGAGTTGTTTTGCGCTAACCTGGCCACTGGCCAGGTATACCGTGTGGTAGAAGCATGCTCCGAAGCTGCATCAGCGTTAACCTTGCAATACGAAGTAGACGGAGGAGCCTGCCTTTACAATGTCTCCATCGTTGGTACACCACCAGGCAGCTATGCCTGGTACGGTGGATTCGAAGATTGTCCTGTTGAGGATGTATTCCTCGGTTCAGCTTCCATCGCTGTTGGCGAAATCAACGAGATCGGAGTCTCCCATGTCTGGCTATCCTACGTTTCTGAATCAGGTTGCCCCGCTATTTTAGGTCCCGTTTCGCTCGGTATTTGTGATGGCATTTCTACCCCTGGCTTTCCCGCCTCCTGGTCCATTTACCCTCAGCCTGCGCAAGAACAATTGTTCACCCGTTTACTCCCGGGGAATGAAGGAGGCACCATGACAGTTTTTGACGCTCAGGGCAGGATAGCAGCATGGCAACCCGTAGCGGGAGCAGGAACCGAACAGGTATTAGCCTGGCAGACGCAAAACTGGTCAGCGGGAATCTACACCATGCTTTGGCAAGGAGCAGACGGTTCCCGGTATGCCCAACCAGCAGTCATCACCCGATAAACCTGCACACTAACTGCCTCCCCTTGCCAAAGCTATTAGGGCAGTCAAGGTGATGAGGCCCATCAAGGCAATGAGGGGTCAGGCCATTGCCGCTGCCTCCGCGGGGGCTGACTCCGCGTAATCGCTCATGGGTGGGCAGGTGCAGACCAGGTTTCGGTCGCCATAGCTGTTGTCAATTCGGGCCACATAGGGCCAGAACTTGCGATCGCGAATCCAGGAAAGTGGCTGCGCGGCCTGGGTCCGGCTGTAGGCGTGGTTCCAGGCATCTGCCGTCACTTCTTCTAAGGTATGTGGGGCGTTTTTGAGCGGGTTATCCAGGGCATCAACGCGGCCATCAGCCACATCCTGAATCTCGGCGCGTATAGCGATCATGGCGTCGCAGAAGCGATCCAATTCCTCTTTTGATTCGCTTTCTGTGGGCTCAATCATGATGGTGCCGGCAACCGGGAAGGACATGGTCGGCGCGTGGAACCCGTAGTCGATCAGGCGCTTGGCCAGGTCTTCGACTTCAACACCCAAAGCTTTGAAGGGGCGGGTATCCAGGATGAATTCATGCGCCACCCGACCGTTCTCTCCGCGGTAGAGCACGGGATAGTAATCGGCTAAGCGACTGGCCAGATAATTGGCATTGAGGATGGCCACGCGGCTTGCGTCGGTGCAACCCTGTCCGCCCAACAAGCGAATGTAGGCGTAGGAGATCAACAGGATCGAGGCACTGCCCCAGGGAGCAGCATTGATCGGACCGATGGCCTTTTCACCGCCCGTGGCTACCAGCGGGTGCCCGGGAAGGTATGGGGCCAGCTTGTCGTTGACGCAGATGGGGCCCATACCGGGACCACCCCCGCCGTGCGGAATGGCGAAAGTTTTGTGCAGGTTCAGGTGGCAGACATCAGCCCCGATATGGGCCGGGCTGGTCAACCCCACCTGGGCATTCATGTTGGCACCATCCATGTACACCAAACCGCCGTTTTCGTGCACGATCTCGCAGATCTCAGCAATCGCCGATTCGTAAACACCGTGCGTGGAGGGATAGGTGACCATTAAGCCGGCGAGCCGATCGCGGTGAGCGATAGCCTTGGCGCGGAGGTCATCCACCTCAATGTTGCCGAGTTCATCGCAGGAAACCACCACCACTTCTAACCCTGCCATCACTGCACTTGCTGGATTGGTACCATGGGCCGATGAGGGAATAAGCACGATCGTCCGGTGCTGATCGCCCCGGTCCTGGTGGTAGGCCCGGATGACCATCAACCCCGCATACTCGCCCTGGGCACCTGAATTCGGTTGCAGGGAACAGGCGCTGAATCGCGTGATTTCGCAGAGGTAATTTTCAAGGGCCAGGATCATCTGGCGATAGCCTGCCGTTTGCGATTCCGGAGCAAAAGGATGAATTCCGCCAAACTCCGGCCAACTGACGGGTTCCAATTCCACCGCTGAATTGAGTTTCATGGTGCAGGAACCCAGCGCAATCATGCTGTGTGCAAGCGAAAGATCCCGGTTCTCGAGCCGCTTGATGTAGCGCATCATTTCCGTTTCAGAATGGTAGCTGGAAAATACCGGATGCGTCAAAAATCGGCTCTCCCGGGTCAGTTTGACCAGCACTCGGGCGGCAACAGGAACGGAGGCAAGCACAGGCTCGGCATCGCGCTGTCGGGCGTTGTGAAACAACCGAACAATTTCGCCCAAATCGGCCTCTGTGACCGCTTCGTTTAGGCTGATGCCGACATCGCCATCGTCAAAATAGCGGAAGTTAATGTGTGCCTCTTCAGCGCGTTCAGCCAGCGTTTCCAAGTCTTTGCCCGCGCGCCCAGGACCAATGCGAAGCGTGTCAAAATATGCGGTATTGCGCTGTTCAAAACCCATAGCCGTGAGCGAGGCCTCAAGCCGGATGGCGGCTTCGTGAACCTTTCCCGCGATGCTGCGGATGCCGTGCTCGCCGTGGTAGGCGGCGTACAAACCGCTCATGATCGCCAACAAAGCCTGCGCCGTGCAAATGTTAGACGTGGCTTTTTCGCGGCGAATGTGCTGTTCGCGGGTTTGCAACGCCATGCGCAAGGCAGCTTTGCCGTGGCGGTCTACAGAAACGCCTATGATCCTGCCTGGAAGCAAGCGTTTGAAGGTGGATGTCGTGGCGAAAAAGGCCGCATGTGGTCCACCAAACCCCATAGGAACGCCAAAGCGCTGAGCACTTCCCAAAGCGACATCTGCACCAAGTTCACCGGGTGCTTTAAGCAGCGCGAGGGCCAGTAAATCGCAAGCCATGGCGGCAAAAGCGCCAACTTCGTGGGCTTTATTGATCAAGGCTTGAGGATCGCGGATCTGGCCGTCCTGGCCGGGGTATTGCAGAAGCACGCCAAACGAATGGGCATCCGGGGCAATCTGCGCTAAAGCGGCCACCTTAACCTCAATGCCCAGCGGTTCTGCACGGGTGCGCACTACCTCGATGGTTTGCGGCAAGCAATGGTCTTCTACCCAAAAAATGGTCCGCTCTACCTTGCGTTTGTTGGCTTCGTGGAAGAACATCAGCATCGCTTCAGCAGCGGCTGTGCCTTCATCCAAAAGCGAAGCATTGGCAATCTCCATGCCGGTCAAATCGGAGATGGCCGTTTGAAAATTGAGGAGTGCCTCCAACCTGCCTTGGGCAATCTCAGCCTGGTATGGAGTGTACTGGGTATACCACCCCGGGTTTTCAAGTACATTTCGGCGGATAACCGCCGGGACTACGGTAGGGTGATATCCCAGCCCTATATAGCTCTTGGCCACGTGGTTCATAGACGCAACCTGACGAATATGAGCAAGGTATTCATGCTCCGGTAGCGGGGCAGGCAGCTCCAGGGGACGCCTCAGGCGGATGGCCGGGGGAACCGTCTGATCCATGAGTTCTTCTAAACTGCCAACACCAATCTGCCGCAGCATGGCAGCTTGATCAACGTCTCGGGGGCCAAGGTGACGAGCAGCGAAAAGATCCGTTTGCGGAAGTGGCATGAAAGGTAGAATTGAGGCCGTAAAATTACGCTACACCAGCGGTTGTTCGGACGGCCTGAAGTATTCTCCAAAGCTGATGTGGACAATCGGTTGTACCTCGAAAAAGACCGGATTGCGGTCATTAGAACATAGCTATATCTATCTTTTTGGTCGTTTCGTCGTTTTTTGCAGTGTTTCCCTTTCCACCGTTGCTTTCAGCCAGGCAATGTTGGCGATTTCCTTGCAGGAATCAATCTGTTGGGCAAGGTCGTCCAGGCTCACGTTTCGGCCGCGCTTGTAGCGCAGCAGGGTAGCGGTGAAGCGCACCAAATTGCCGTAAACTGTCCGCTGGTATTCCGATATAGAACGGTTGCGTTTCAGGTACACTTTAAACGCCTCAATCAGCGATTGCAAACTGTCCCATTCGCCGGTTTGGTAATATGTTTTCAGCAACAGCGCCTTGGAATCCAGGTGATAATACACATCGGTGAATTCCACTTCCTGCAGCAGGCTCAAGGTCCGGTCAAAATTGCCCAGGTGAAATTCCAGGTTGGCCTGGTTAAAGGAGCGCACGTTGTCCCGGTGTTCCGGGGCCAGCCTATCGCTGTATTGCTCCATGAACTGTTTGGTCCAGTCGAATTCTTCCAGCCGCAGCCCGAGCGACACCAGGTTTTTAAAGTCCCATTGCGTCAGCTTTCCCTCGCGAAAAAGGATGCCGCCGCTGAGCATTAGCTGGTAGAAATCAAAGAGTTTGCGTGTGTAGGCAACGTGTCCCTTATTGATTTTGATGATGCAATAGTTCTTGGCATAAACATACATATCAAAAACTTCCTGTGGTTTGAATAAGGCGCGGTGCTCCTCTAACAACCGCAACAGCCGCTCGTAATGTTCGGGCTCATCCGGTTCCCGCAGTGTGCGCAGAATTTGGTGGTAAATAGCAATGACCGGGTGTTGCTCCAAATTCCTATTTCGGAGGAAATGTTGAATTTCATCGAGCAAGAACAGGTCGTAGGCCACATTCACTACCCCTTTGTTGTTCAGGATTTCGCAACTGTAACGAAGCTTGTTGGCCAGAAAGTAAACGTCCAGAGAATCCACCACCTTTTGCAAGTTGGTTTCGGTCTGGCGGCTTTTTCGGGTACTGTTGAATTGAAAGCGGGCTTCTTCTTTAAAAAAGACCATGCTCTGGTACTCCGCATCGCGATAGGGGTGATCTTCCAACCTTTTTTCCATCAACTGGAAAGCGGCGTTGAAGTATTTGTCCAGCTTGCGTTGCTGGTAACTTTTTAAAAGCAACCGATCGTGTTGAAACTCTTCGTCGCGGAAGGCAGTCCAAACCAAAAACTCTTCCAGCACTTTGGCCAGGTCGCTGAGCAGGTAGCGCAGTTTTTTGTCGTCAAACGCTTCGCCGGGAAAGAGCTTAGGATAAAAGTGCTCCCTATCCAAGGCAGCAGCATCCAAATTATTGCGATAGGGAAGGAGCAGGTTGAAGAATTCGGCCACCTTTTCGTTGCGGTTCAACGCGGGGGAAGCCAGATAATCGGCCAACTTTTTCCATTCGCCGGTCGCGAAGGTCTGAAGGATTTGAAAGGGTTTGCTGGATTGCAAGCACTGCGGTTATTGCCCAAACGTACACATTTAGTGATTCGAAGCAGAAGAGACCCGTCACGATTTTATCGGCAAATGCCAAAAATGAGTTAAAAAATTGTCATCTAAAGTTTTGATAATCAATGCTATATTGTCAGCTTTCTCCCTTGTAGTCGTCAAACGGCCTCCGGCAAATCGCTAAATTTGTTTCCGCAATGGTTAGAACTGGCTTGAGATTTGCTCTATCTTAGGCTGGAGGAAACTTTTTCCGACCGGAATTTGTCTATCTTCCTAAGAGCTATGTCGGTTTCCTCTTTAAATGATTGCCCTATGAACGCATTTTTCCGCTTCTTGTTTGCCCTGATTGCCGTGTTGGCTTTAGGCCTCGGCAGTGCACAGGCGCAAATCGAACAGCGTTCCAGAGATGACGATGGTGGGCGGCCTGAAGAAGACAATATTTCCGGTTCCCGCGACGATCCGTCGTTGCTTCAATTTGCTACCACGCTTGGGGGAAGTTCCTCAGAGGGCGGAGGCGAAGCCGATGAAATCGAAACGTCAACTCATGCTAGCCCCAATCGCTTAGCTACCGGGCGTGAAAAACCGTTGCTCACCGCGGATGTTTTCCCCAACCCGGCCTCCGACTTCCTGCAAATCAATCTCGGTGCAGAAACCGAGGTTATTCTTACTCTGCACAACCTGGTTGGTAAAGAAGTTTACCGCTTCGCAGGCAAGCTCAAATCCCACCGAATTGAACTAGACGTGTTCAATCCTGGCATCTACTTCGTAACGGCCTTCACCGATTCGGAGCGCATCGTTAAAAAGGTAAGGGTAACTCCTTAATTCTGTTGTATGGTTTGCCCGACCCTCGATGCTCAGGCAGCTGAGTAATCAACAAAACACCTTTTATAGTTCGTCTTTTCCAGCCGCACCTACTCAGGAGCGGCTGTTTTTTTGCGCTAATTCAAAGGATTTTGATCCGGGCAACGTGGCAAAGTCCTTTTTCTGTCACGAAAATAGAAGCTGTGGCGAGGCGGTTTGCAACAGCCATTGATCTTCTAAGAGCGTTTTTGGCTCGTTTTATCCAATTGTGCGGATGCAGCAGGCCGTGGCAATCTTCGGCAAAGGCTGTAATCTGTCTTTTTTCAACCATGAATTGTCGGATAGTTTAGAAGCATCAATCAATTCCTGGCCATGAAAAAGATCCTTCTTTCCTCCGCCTTTCCGGTTATCCTCTTCCTGCACGTCGGGGTTAAGGTCTTCTTCCCGGGCTTGTTTGCCTATGGAAGCAGTGAACAAGCCCCTGCCACTAGGCTTACCAGCGCCGCCCTTCACCCGACTGAAATCATTGCCCTGGCGCAGGACGCCTTGGCAACGGACCCTTTTCGAGCCTCCATTCCGGGATCCGCGCTATCAAGCGAATCTCCGATACCCACCCAACCTTGATGGTTGTTCAGTCAGGAAACCGGCCCACCACGGCCGGTTTCTTTTTTTTTAGCATGGCGAGTTTGTAGTGCCAGGCTGGCAAGATCTTACCAAAAGAAGCCGCGGCCGCCAAAGCCCGGATTTCGCGTATTTTAGCCGCAGTGTTTCGGACCCTCAGCATTGCTCTGCTGCTCCTGTTCAGCGCGTCGCTGGCTGGACAAACTAACCGTTCCAGCCTGATTCAATTCAGTGGGGTGGTCATGTCGTCTGACAGCCTTCGCGCTATTCCTTATGTCACCGTTTACAACCTTCGCAACGGGCGAGGCAGCATTACCAATTTTCAAGGTTTTTTCTCGCTGGTTGCCGAACCTGGCGACACCATTCAGTTTTCGTGTGTAGGATTCAAAACCCGCGGGTACCGCATTCCCGGAAACCTGGAGGCCAATCGCTATTCCATCGTACAGCTGCTCACCACGGATACCATTCACCTGGCGGCAACCATCATTTATCCCTGGCCCACAAGGGAGGAATTCAAAGACGCTTTTCTGGCGCTAGAAGTGCCTGATGATTACATGGATCGGGCGCGGGCCAACCTGGAGCGGGAGCGACTCCGTGAAATGGGGCTCATGTTGCCCATGGATGGCAACGAAGCGAACGACTTCTTTTTTCGGCAGGAGGCGCGCAAATACTACTGGGCTGGCCAGCCTCCGCCCATTCAACTGTTTAACGTTTTTGCCTGGCAAGAATTCATCCAGGCCTGGAAGCGCGGCGACTTTAAAAAGGTCCGATAGCGGCTAAACCTTGCGCCTGGTTCCTGAATCGCTGGCTTTTCGCATCAGGTTTTGACGTTGTTTGAGCCTTGCTTAAGGCCCCCTTCTCGCACCCCTTACCGCCCTCTCACCTCAGCGGGAATTTCATTTTGTAGCGCACGTCCACCTTGCCTTTGCTGATGTCTTCTAATCGGTTTTTTAACAGCCGCTTTTTCAAGGCACCGATTCGGTCGGTGAATAGTTTGCCTTCAATGTGGTCGTATTCGTGTTGAATGATCCGGCCGTTGAGCCCGTCATATTCTTCGGTGTGTTCCACAAAGTCCTCGTCCAAATAGCGAATGCGAATCAGGTCGGGGCGGGACACCTCTGCGCGGATGTCAGGAATGGACAAGCAGCCTTCCTCGTACATCCACGGCGTCCCGTCCTGGTGCAGAATCTCGGCATTAATAAATACTTTTTTAATGCCGCTTTGCGTCATTTCGCGATCCTCATCGTCTTCCAGCTGCACGGAGTCAACTACAAATAAGCGAAAGCTCAACCCAATCTGCGGGGCCGCAAGTCCAACGCCATTCGCATTGTACATGGTGTCCCACATGTTGGCCACAAGCGCGCGGAGCTCCGGGTATTCGCGCGCGATGTCATCTGCCTTGCGGCGCAACACTTGCGTGCCATAAGCAACAATCGGCAAAATCATCGTGCGTGGTTTTCGAGGTATTCCTGCAAAATTAAGGTGGCGCTGACTTCATCCACCAGGTGTTTGTCCCGGCGGGCTTTTTTCCGGACTCCGCTTAGCACCAGCGCCCGCACAGCTTCGCGGGAGCTGAAGCGTTCATCCGCTGTTTCCCGGGGAATGGCCGGCCAGCGCTTGGCGAGTCCGCGAAGGAACACCTCGACGGGCTCCGTGGCATGCGTGGGTTTTCCATCCAGACCGAGCGGGTAGCCCACCAAAAAGAGCGTGACCGGCTCGCGCTTCACGAAATCGGCAATGAAGGTAAAGAGCGCTGGCGTGTTGATGCCAGCCAGACCGGTAGCAATCAGTCGCCCTGGGTCGGTCACGGCAATGCCGGTGCGTTTTGTTCCGTAATCGAAGGCCATAATCCTCCCCATACTGCAAAATTACGCCTTTCCGTTGCAGGCTAAGCAGGGGCCCTTGCCCCGAGGAAAAGCTCCAGCAACACGAAGCCGAAGAAAAGCACCGAGGCCACTCCGTTTGTGGCAAAAAAAGCCAGGTTGACCCTGCTCAGGTCTTCAGGGCGAACCAGGGTGTGCTGGTAAATCAGCAGACCAATGAATACGGCAGTTCCAGCCCAATACCAGCCGCCAAACCCGGCAAAAAGCCCGGCCCCGATCAGGCACAACGCGCTCAACGCATGGAGGCCGGAGCTGACGGCCAATGCGCGTTTTTTGCCCAGCCAGGCCGGAATAGATCGGAGCCCGTGTTGGCGGTCAAACTGCTCGTCCTGCAACGCATAGATGATGTCAAACCCGCTGACCCAGGTGAGCACGGCCGCAGAGAAAATCAGGGGAAGGGCGTCAAAATGCCCTGCGACGGCCAGGTAACCCGCGGTCGGCGCGATTGCCAATCCGAGACCGAGGACCAGGTGACAAAGCGGCGTGAAGCGCTTGGTGTAACTGTACCCGAGCACCACCGCCAGCGCCACCGGCGATAGCGCCAGACAAAGCGGATTGATCAGCCCGGCAGCCGCCACAAACAACCCGCAATTTAACAAGACAAAACCCAGGACGCGCTCAGCCCGGATCAGGCCAGCGGGAATCTCCCGGATGGCCGTTCTCGGATTGCCGGCGTCAATGGTCCGATCCGCCCATCGGTTAAAAGCCATTGCGGCATTGCGCGCCGTAATCATGCACACCAGCACCAACCCAAACAGCGACCATTCAAAACCATAGCCATCCCGCTGTACCGCCAGGAAAAACCCAATCAGCGCAAAAGGAAGCGCAAAAATGGTGTGGCTGAATTTGACCAGACTTAAATAAGACTTCATCGGCGTGTGGCTTTTGGTTGCAGAAGCCATGCTTCAAACTCACCCAGGTTCATCGCATTCAACGTGCCGTCTGCAGTGAGCCCACCTTTGCGCGCCGCCAGGACGCCAAAGTGCATGTCCTGCAGGCCGCCCAGAGCGTGGGCATCGGGGTTGATCGAAAGGAGCACCCCCTGCTTTCGTGCCAACGGAATCCAGCTCCAGTCCAGGTCCAGTCGCCATGGATTGGCGTTGATCTCCATCACCACTCCGTGCTCGGCACAGGCCCTGATTATGCGCGCATGGTCAATCGGATAGCCGGGGCGGGAAAGCAGCAGCCGCCCAGTTGGATGGCCCAGCACGGTGGTGTAGGGGTTGGCAATTGCGCGAAGCAGGCGCTCCGTCGCCCGTGTTTCGTCCATTTTTAGCCCGCTGTGCACAGACGCAATGACCAAATCAAATTGCGCCAACACATCGTCCGGATAGTCCAGGCTGCCGTCCCCCAGAATGTCCGACTCAATGGACTTGAAAATCTTAAACGGGGCCAGTTTCTGATTGAGTTGGTCAATTTCGCGACCTTGCGCTTCAACCCTCTCTATGCTCAGTCCTCCCGCGTAAACTGCCGTTCGGCTGTGGTCGCTCATGACCAGGTACTCCAACCCCATGGCAATGCATTGGCGGGCCATTGCCTCAATCGTCGCCCCACCGTCGCTCCAAGTGCTGTGGTTGTGCACGGCTCCGCGCAGGTCGCTGAATTCCAGCAACCGAGGCGTGGTTTCCTTGGTCGCTTGCGCGATCTCGTCCAGCCCTTCGCGCATTTCCGGGGCAATCCAGGACAACCCTGCGCTGGCGTATATGGCTGTTTCGTCTCCGGCAAAAAAGTCAGTTTCCGGGCGAAGGGCTTGCAGGTGCGCTTCGCTGCTGGTGGTTTGAAACCAAACGGCATCGGCATCCTGCTCCCGGGCTACGAGGATGCTCAGCGGAATGCCGTTTTGTGTTTTTCCGGAGATG
>CAYSDI010000070.1:16829-18484 GCA_964429745.1 uncultured Chitinophagales bacterium
CCAAGGGTGCATCCAGTTTTTTAAGTCGGAACGCAGCGGTCTCGTATGACTTTGCCTTGAAGGCATTTTCACCGTGCAGTTCCATTAACTGGCCGAGCAATTGAAATGCTGAGGAAATGTCTTTATTTTTAAACATACTGCAACTAATTCCTCTGCGGTGAGCTTTTCCGGAGCATCCCTTCCGCCGCCCTTCAGTCAAAAAACCGCTTATCATGACCATGCAAAGAAACGATGCCACGCTGAATATGGCTTTGAACCTCAAAGCAGGCTTTTTCCTTGCCCTGGCCTGGCTGTGTCCGCAGAACCTCTACAGCCAGTTGAATGATTTTGACCCCTGGATGGAGCGACCTGAATTCCAGATGCCCATAGCCTTAACCAACAACGCAGTAACCAGTGCAAAGGTCGCCGGGCTTTATTATACCTACACGTTCGGGGGCATAGACAGTTCGCTTCGCTGGTCGGGCATTCGCCAGGACGCGTTTCGGTTAAATGTAAACACAGGTTGGACCATCCTGCCTTCCATACCCGATACGTTGGGTAAAATCGCTTCTGCCGCAAGCACCGTTAAGGGAAAAATCTACCTAATCGGTGGGTATCACGTGCTGGAGGACGGTTCAGAAATCAGTTCAAATCGCGTTCATGTTTTTGATCCGGTGAGCAATACCTGGCTTCCGGACGGAGTTCCGGTGCCTGTACCTATTGATGATCATGTTCAAGGGGTATACCGGGATTCCCTTATCTATGTTGTTACCGGCTGGAGCAATACAAGCAGCGTCTCCAACGTGCAGATTTACAATCCTGCTGCGGACACCTGGCAGATCGGTACACCGGTTCCGGCTACCTCACAGTACCGGGCTTTCGGAGCAGCAGGTGGCATTGTAGGGGATAAAATCATCTATGCTGGGGGTGCCCGCATGGGGATCAACTTTCCCATCGCCCCCTACATTCGCTGCGGGGAAATCGATCCTTCCGACCCCACGCAAATTGTCTGGTCCTTCATAGAGGACACGCTGGCTGCGCGGTATCGTGCAGCTCCAATCGTAAACTACGATCGCCCAGATGCATTAAGGCTGGTTGGAGGTTCTTCGGTTACCTACAATTTCGACGCAATCGCCTACGCTGGCAGCGGAATCGTTGAGCCAATCTCTGGAAGCGACGTGGAAGGCAATTGTTTTGGACTCATGATACCTTTTGGCGTTGACGGAAGAATCCCCAACGGTCGCATGGATTACCGCGGCGTTGGGGTTCATCTCACCGATGATCCGTGGGGAGGCGAAGATGCCTGGTTGGACCAAGTGGTTTTGGTTGGCGGTATGGGACCAGGGCGTCAGGTAGACGGAAAAGTCTATACCGCCCGCTCCTACTATGAAGGGTTGGACGCCCCCGAAGAAATCGGAATGTACCTCTATCCAACGCTTACCCCTGGTCCCGTCCAGGTTCGTCTGGATGATCCTTCCCTTTTTGGCCATTGGACGTACCAGATGTTTGATTTGAGCGGACGTGTTGTTGCCCAAGGGCATTGCCATCCACCCGCCCTGCTCGATTTCTCCGATCGGCCAAATGGTTTGTATACCCTTGTTCTGGAACGCGAAAACAACAGGGTGGGTTTAAAAGTGGCGATAGCCCGCTGAAGTCAGCCTGGCACATCCCGCTGA
>CAYSDI010000071.1:0-11706 GCA_964429745.1 uncultured Chitinophagales bacterium
GGCGGAGAGCCCTTCGGCCTTGTGGCTACCTCGCCAAACGATGCTACTGACCGCGACTCCCCGGCGCTGTCTGGAGCTCCGCTACATAGCACACATAACCGCGAAGTCCTCGTCTTTGGCTTGCCTGGCAACCCGGCTAGTACCTTGGTTTGCTTCTGGGAATACGCCCAAACGGCTTTGCGCGTGATGATGGGCTTTGAAAGACCAGGTTTGTTGACTGAGCAACTCCCTTTGGCGCATGGCTTGCGAAAAACTGCACCGCGTGCCGCCTTTGAACGCGCCCTTGTGCAGGGGGGTGTGGTCTATCCCATGGAGGGTCAGGACAGTTACCACTTGCGCTCCCTCGCCAACGCGAATGCGCTGCTCGTGCTACCCGAAGGGCCGGTGGAATACCAGGCTGGGGAATGGGTGACGGTGCATCGGTTGTGAGTAGCTGTTAGTACCTTTTATAGGCAAATAGTTAGGTGGGAGTGCCACAGTTTTTGGAACGGTACGTTAAGCTCAGCAACTTTATGGTGGCGATCGCAGCTGCCCTGGTTTCTGAAATATTATTCTATTGAATCAGTGACTTGTTCTCTTATCTATCTTTGATAATTCCCGATGTCTTCAGCCCTAAAGGAATATTGCCATGCGAATACCTTCAACCACATTGCTATTCCTTTTCCTGTTCCTCTCGGCCCCACTTATCCCTTCCTGCGAGAAGGATGAAACACCGCCGCCACCCGATCCGGTAGTAGAGCTGCCAGAGGTTACCACAGCGCCAGTATCCATGATTGCCCTGGATGCAGCCGTGTCTGGGGGTGAGGTGCTGCAGGACGGTGGGGATCCGGTCGTCAGTCGCGGGGTGTGCTGGAGCACTTCCCCGGAGCCTACTACCGCCGATGCAAAAACGCTGGACGGAACCGGTGTCGGCACTTTTGGGTCCAGCCTGAGCGAATTAACGGCGGGACAGTTGTACTATGTGCGCGCTTATGCCACGAAGAGTGCGGGAACTGCCTACGGGCAGCAGGAGAGTTTCAGCACAGAGAGCGTGAGCCCGTTTTTGGATAACCTGGTGGACGGGTCGTCGGATGCCAAGATGAACATGGGGCTCCATAACGGGGCTCCCGCGTCCAATGCGTGTGCGGCAGAGGTTAAGATTTACCTGAGTGCCGGCAATAATCTGGTGGCCTCTTACCATACCGAGAACGGCTGGTCAGGTCCGATGACTCGCATCAGCGGCGCGGCTCTTCGAAGGGGCTTATAACACCGCGCGTTGGTTCCGAGGCAAAGTTGATGAGGCATGTATCTGGCGAAGAGCCTTAAACAAGGAAGAGGTGGAAGGGCTTTACAACGGGGGCGCGGGGTTGGCGTATCCGTTTTGAGGGGGGCGATGGGCAATTTAACAATTGGTCTTGATTAACGTGTGTGGTAGAAACCCTTGCAATATGCCCATTTAGCCTATTTTAACAGCGTCGACTTTTTTTCAAGGCGATCCCTTAGCCATGAAGATTTTTACTCGCACAGCAAAAGAGGGCCTTTACCTCGTGGCTTTGATTCTTTGCTCGGTTGTTATCGGCAACCCTATGACGACACAACGAACATGACAACAAAACATAAGACACAATAGTGGCATCATTATCTAAACCAAGAATAGAATCCATTGACCTATTAAAAGGTATAGTGATGGTTCTAATGGCACTTGACCACACAAGAGATTTCTTCCATTATTCGGCATTTATGTTTAGCCCGACAGACCTGACACAAACCACTTTGCCTATTTTCTTTACTCGGTTTATCACTCATTTTTGTGCACCTGCGTTTAGTTTCTTGGCAGGGCTTTCGGCTTTTATGGTTGGGAAAAGAAAATCGCCTTCTGAGTTATCAGGATTCTTGCTCAAACGTGGACTTTGGTTGGTTGTAATTGAGATAACTATCGTATCTTTTGGGTGGCACTTTGACCCGGAATTCAGACGTACATCATTAATTGTCATTTGGGTGCTTGGAGTAAGCATGATTGTGTTGGCTGGCCTGATTCATTTGCCAAAAAGAATCATCCTGCTTTTCAGCGTCGTTCTCATTTTTGGGCATAATTTACTGGATGGATTTGATATAAATAACAATATATTTTGGTCGATTCTTCATCAACCTGGTCTTCTTTTTAGCGATGGAACCCATTCTATCGGTGTTGGATACCCCATGATTCCGTGGATAGCAGTCATGTCTTTGGGTTATTGCTTTGGGTCATTGTATGACAGCACTTTTGACATCCTCAAAAGGAAGAGAATTTTGAACGGTTTGGGTATAGGAAGCTTTTTACTTTTCATTATTCTGATTGCAATCAATGCCTACGGCGACCCTGTAAAGTGGACCAACTACGGGTATACCTTAAAGACGGTCATGTCAATTTTCAATGTGAGTAAGTACCCTCCTTCATTGATGTTTTTGTTGGTGACATTGGGTGGAGCGTTTCTATTTCTTGCCAACGCAGAAAGGCTAAAAGGAAAAATTATTGACTTCTTTTGTGTTTTTGGTCGAGTTCCATTTTTCTACTATATCATTCATCTTTATCTAATTCATTTATTGGCATTATTAGCCGCTGAATTAACAGGCTTTGGCTGGCAGTCCATGATTTTGCCTAATTTCATATCAAGAGTAGAGGCGCTAAAAGGGTATGGTTTTAATTTAATGACAGTTTATCTGATTTGGATTTTGGTAATTGCATTACTTTACCCAGTATGTAAAAAGTTTGACACCTATAAACAAAATCGTAAAGACAATTGGTGGTTGAGTTATTTGTAAAAACAAACAAAACCTAATTGACAGACAGAGGGACCACCGATAACAGCAAAGCACTATTTTTGTTAACACCCCTTATCAACAACCCCTGAGTCACCACCCCAACGCCCTTCCACCCCCTATGCCCATCACTGTCCTTTTTTTCGGAGTCTTGACGGAGCTCACCAACATGGAGCGGGTGGAACTGGCCGCTGATGCCGGCGCGCTCAGCGATCTGGCCAAGTTGCGTATGCATCTGGAGGGCTTATACCCTGGCTTGATCGGCAAACCATACCGCGTGGCCATTAACCAGGAGTTTTCGGGCGAAGGGCACGACTTACACGATGGCGACGAAATCGCTTTTCTTCCACCCTATGCCGGGGGCTAATTCAGCATATGAACCGCAGCCATTTCATAGAAGGTCCGCTGTTGCCTTGCTGGATTCAGGAGCAGATGAGCCTTTGCGGTAGAGAACAGCCGGATGAACAGATGTTCAGTCAAGTGGCAGCCGCTGCCACCGGCGCCCTGGCCAGTTTCCAGGGCATCATCCGCGCCGACGCCTGGCAAGGCCAAACCGTGCAAGCCATTGAATACAGCGCGTACCTTCCGCTTGCGGAGCGTTTGTTTGCGCAAATGGAACAGCGCATCACCAGGCAATACTGGCTGGCTGACCTTCGCATCTGGCATTCGCTGGGACAGGTCCGTGCAGGCGAATGTTCTATGCTGGTGTTGGCAGCCTCCGGCCATCGCGCAGAGGCCTTTGATGGGCTCCGGGCTGCGGTGGAAGCAGTCAAAGCAGAGGCGCCCGTTTGGAAACGGGAGCTGTTTGCTTCGGGTCAGTCCCGATGGGTGGAAGGCCCGGTGTCGCCGCAATTTGAACCGGAGCCCTTTCGAACTAAGGAGAACAATAAATAATTAAACTTGTGGTTGATATTACCGGCAAACACCCGACCCTGCGCTACGCGAAAGCCACGGCAACCGTTCAACTGAGCAATCCGGAGGTCTTGGCGGCTATTCGGGAACGCCGCGTTCCTAAGGGCGATATTTTCGAAATGGCACGCGCTGCTGCGCTGTTCGGTATCAAAAAGACGCCTGAGTTGATCCCGGATTGCCACCCGCTGCCCATTGAGTTTGCAGCGGTCAGCTACGGCCAGCACGAGATGGAAATCCACATATTTGTGGAGGTAAAAACAGTGTACAAGACCGGCGTAGAAGTAGAGGCTATGCACGGCGCGTCGATTGCGGCACTGACCATGTACGACATGCTCAAACCGCTGGACAAGGGCATTTGTATCCGCGAGATCCGCCTGCTCGAGAAGCGGGGCGGCAAGTCCGATATTGGGCAGGGGAGTTAGGGGGAGGGCTTGGAACAAAGCGGTCTGTCCCCCTTGCGGCCGCGCATTGATTCCGGGTAACCGTTAGATTTACCGGAATGAGCCCGTTGGAGCTGATCTTTCCATTGACTATTTTTAAGCAGTTTTCACAAAACGCACAGGCACTATGGATCGAAGAAAATTCCTCAAGAATTCCGCATTTTTTTCTGCTGGGGGGCTGTTATTGAATCATAATGTGTTTTCAGGTTGCAAAGACGGCGGACTTCCTGGCAACTTGAGCTACGGAGGAAAAGTTATGGTGATTGGCGCGGGCGCCGCAGGACTTTATGCTGGGTCGCTTTTAAAGTCTCGTGGTATTGATTTCACTATTTTAGAAGCTTCAGGTCGTTACGGCGGCCGACTCGGTAAGAATTCGGGATTTGCAAACTATCCCATTGATACCGGGGCGCAATGGCTGCACGGCAAGCGAAACGTGGCCGGAGAGTTGATCAAGCAGGCGGGAGTTGTTATTACTGAAGACAATAGCGAGCCCGTCTATTGGTTCAACGAAGCTGTTGTTGAAGAGCTGCCCCGCAACTTATCTATCTTTGAAGGCGGCGGCTTACCGGATCTTTCTTATTGGGATTATGCGGTCAGTCGCGGCTTTGGCTCTGAATACCGCTACCTGGTTGAAGCCCTTGCGGGTGACTATGGAGCGGCTGCTTCTGAATTGTCCGTGTACTATAGCAACCTGGAAGAGGTCAATTGGAGTTCTGGAAACAGTGATTATAAATTTGAGCAAACATATTTCGATTTCTTTGAATCTCAGTTTGCTTTGCAGGTGCAGGGGCAACTGAAACTGAACACCGTTGTGACCAGCATTGACTATTCCACCGATCAAATAATTCTTACAGATGCCACTGGTGGTGTTTACTATGCAGACAAGGTGATTTTGACGGTGCCCATCACCGTATTAAAAGATGCAGATATTGAATTCGTCCCACCATTGCCAGCCGAGAAGACCGCAGCATTTTCCAAAATTGGCATGGGGCCAGGCATGAAGGTCTTTTTGCGCTTTAGTGAGCCATTTTACGACCAGTACCTCCTTGGAGGAGCTGTTTGTGCAGCTTACCTCGATGATAGCATTGGAAAGTCGATACCTGATAACGTATTACTAGCTTTTATTATGGGTGAACAGGCCGCCTTTCTCGATACCTTGGAGAGCGATGAGGCCATTGTCGAGGCCTTGCTTCATGAATTGGATACCATCTATGCCGGCAAGGCCAATGCAACGTTCATCAATGCCCGGGTGGAGAACTGGACCAGAAATCCTTTTATTCGGGGTGCTTATTCCTTCAGCACCGTGGGCATGGGCAATTCCCGAAGCATGGCGGCAGAGGCCGTTGCTAATAAATTGTTCTTTGCGGGTGAGGCCATGAACCTCAATGGCCATCACCAAACCGTCCAGGGCGCTATGGAAACCGCAGAGCGCGAGATTATAAACCTTATTCAAAATGCCTGAATCCTTTTTTGTTTTTTCTTACAAATAAGTCGTTTATGCTACGTTGGCCGTGGAGGGGATCCTCGCAAGTCAATCGCAAGGAGGAATTCGCCCTAATTGATCTGGACGAGCAGTTGCAGTTTCATTGCTTCATCACTGAAAACTTGGATGCGCAATTGGCTGCCTACCACCCCAACCGGTATCGGGTCATCATTGGTCATTCTTTTTCGGCTTCTTTCGCACTGGCTTCGGCGCAGCGGAGTCCGGATTTTTACTCCGCCGTGTTAAGATGAACTC
Source organism: uncultured Chitinophagales bacterium (assembly GCA_964429745.1). GTDB lineage: Bacteria > Bacteroidota > Bacteroidia > Chitinophagales > BACL12 > WGOA01. Next base: position 5,869 of record CAYSDI010000071.1, read on the forward strand.
CTGCATTTTCGTTCCAAATTATTGCAAAAATTGGGACCAAATTGATCATAACTAAAGTGGACCTGGCAATTTGCATCACGGAAATCCGTGGCGGCAGCAGGGAGATAACGGAGATTTTTTCGACTTTAAGGAGGAAGATGTTTTGCCTAAAGTTGAGTCATCTTGGCGGCTGACAAATGAAGTATTGGAAGAAATTTCGTTGGAGGAGTAGCGGTCAACCTTGTTTTGTTTACTAGTCCGTCCTTATTCATGCTCAGCGCACCACCCGCACTTCATCCCCAACCCGCAAAACCCCTTGGCCGCGCACCAGAGCGTTCATACCAAAGAGCACTCCCTTTTCACCGCGCCGGTAACTCGCCAACGTTCGCAAAGGTTCCTGGTTAAAATGCACGGTCGCGGTGTCAAGGGTGGTCACCACACAGCGGGTGCAGGGTTTCACCAGCTCAAAGGTCAGCTCCCCGCATTGCAGGCTGCCCACGTGATCTTCGGCTCCCGGCGGCAGGCCGCTCAAGACAATGTTCGGGCGAAAACGCTCCATCGGCACCGGCGACCCCCCGGCCAACACCAAGCGCTGGTTCAGGTCGTCGAGCGTTTCCTGCCCCGCGATCAGGTAGGGATAGCCATCGGCAAAGCTGACCTCGTCGCCAGGTTGCCCGTAGCTCGGATCTACGGGGCGCTGGCTGTCGGGACCCATCCAAACCAAATGACAAGGAGTCTGAAGCACCTGGCTGAACCAGGCATCGGCCTGATCGCTGACGCGATAGGCGGTCAGTGTATCGTCCCAGACGCTTACCTGGAGCTTTTCATCGTTGTCGGTCTCTGGGGCAATATGCAACCTGGGAATGCTTTCGTGCAAGTAGCCAACAGAGAACCCGCGGTGGTTCAGGCTTGGTTGAATGCGGCACATTTGTGGCGTCGTGCGCTGCGACATAAAACGCCCTTGGTCATCAACCAGCATCCAGCGGCGGTCCAGGACAAAGCCCTGTGCCGCTGCCTGCGCCTGTTCTACCTCAATGCCCCGGCAGGACTTGATGGGGTAGAGGAACAGGCCGATGATGCGAATGGGGTTGATCATAGCAAATGCTAAGCCAAAGTTGACGTTTTTTGTGGCCGCGAAGGCATTTGCAAACCCAATAGTCCATCACCCATGATTAAGACCATCGTCATCACCGGGGCCAGCAGTGGCATCGGCAAGGCCACCGCTCAACTGTTTCACGCGAAAGGCTGGAAGGTGGCCGCCACCATGCGGAACCCACAAGCGGAAAAAGACCTCAAACCAGACGACCGTCTTTTCCTTTGCCGGCTGGATGTGCAGGATCACGCCACCGTTGCGCAAGCCGTCAAAGACATCATCGTCCATTACGGGCGAATTGACGTGTGGTTAAATAACGCCGGTTACGGCGCGTACGGTCCACTCGAAGCCGGCTCGGACCAGGAAATCCGCCGCCAATACGACGTCAACTTCTTCGGGGTCATTGATTGCATTAAAGCCATCCTGCCTCATTTCAAAGCCAACAAATCGGGCCTGATTGTCAACATCAGTTCCATCGGCGGTCTGTTGACACTACCGCTTTTCGGGCTGTACAATTCCAGCAAGTGGGCCATAGAAGGCTTGAGCGAAGGGCTCTGGTACGACCTGCAACCGCTGGGCATTGGCGTCAAGGTGGTGGAGCCGGGAGCCATCAAAACCGACTTCAGCGGCCGCTCTATGGACGCCTTTAACCTCAGCAACTTTCCGGAATACAACCAGTACCACGCCACTATCACCAACCGGATCAACGATCCCAAAATGGTGCGGAGTTTCTCCTCGCCAGACCTGGTGGCCCGCGTCATCTACCGCGCCTGCTCAGACAATTCCCGCCGCCTGCGCTACCTGGCAGGCAATGATGCCAAACAGTTTTGGGGCCTTCGCCGCTGGTTGGGTGCCCCGATCCAGATGAACTTGGTCAAGCGCTATTTTAAGTTGTAGATTCTTTAGCCGATTTGCGATTTAGGAAGTTTTACCTTTGTTTTATCTTCTTTTGTCCTTCTAAAAATGACCCATGCAGCTTAAAACATCGCTGTTGCTGGCCTTTGTCCTGGCGTTACTCGCGCTGGTTTCCTGGGAAGTTTACCTCCGCTCTCAAGGCCGCGTTCCCGACCTGAGCGACGATAAAAACCTGTGGGCGCGCGAGCGGGCCAAAGTTGACCAGTTGGGCAGAGAGGATGTTATCCTGACAGGATCTTCACGAGTTCTATTTGATGTACAGATCTATGAGTGGGAAAAACTGACCGGCCGCCAGCCGCTTCAGTTGGCTTCGCCGGGCTCCAGCCCATTGCCCATTTTTCGTGACCTTGTTCGAAACACCGATTTCACCGGAACGATTGTGGTGGGCGTTACCGAAGGCTTGTTTTTCTCCACCACCTTTCCGGAAGCACGGCCCTGGTCCAGGCCACAAACTAAGGTAGACCACTATCGCGACCGCACCTACGCCCAGCGCCTGAATTTTGCGCTGTCGCTGCCTTTCCAAAACAACCTGGCACTGGTTTCCATCAATGAAGAGGAATGGTCAGATGACACCAACCTCAAGGCGCTCCTCGGCAGGATACAGATCGGAAATCGCACGGGCGAAGAGCCTTTTCCCCCGTTCAACAACTTTGCTTGTGCTGATAATAACCGCAACACGCGAATGTCAGCCCGTACCGTCAACGATACCGCATTTGCGGGTACTGTTCAGCGGGTTTGGTTGGCTATGGGACGATCCCGCCGGGATCCGGAAAAGGAAGCTACCATGGCCTACTTTCTGGAAGATGCGCAAAAATTCAAAGCGCGGGGAGGTAACCTGATTTTAGTGCGCTGTCCGTCATCTGGCATGCTTGCAGCGGGAGAGGCAATGGGTTTTCCGCGCGAAGCCTTTTGGGACGAATTGGTCAGTCAGAGTGGCGCCCGCGCTTACCATTACAAAGATTATGATGCTTTGAGCCATTTTGAGTGCCCGGAATGGTCGCACTTGTCCGGGCCTGATGCCGATGTGTTTACCCGCGAATGGGTCAGTATTCTCCAGCAGGACAACGCATTGATTACCGCCAAAGCCCAATAATCATGTTGTTCAATTCGCTGGGCTTTTTGGTCTTTTTCGCCCTGGTGCTGGCGTATTACTACACTCCGGTATTTAGCTGGATTAGTAAAAAGCGGATGCTCCTGCTGACCAGTTACCTCTTTTACGGGCTGTGGAATCCACCCTTGATTTTGCTCTTGTGGATCTCTACCATGGTGGACTGGATCACTGGCAACAAATTGGCTGTGGAGCAAAACCAAAGACGGCGCAACCTATGGCTCGCTTTGAGCATGGTGGTTAATTTGGGTTTTCTTGCCTTCTTTAAATACGGCAACTTTTTGCTGGAGAATTTCGTGTGGCTGGCAGGTCTTGCGGGCTGGGAGTATCAACCCCGACCCATGGACATTATTCTGCCTATGGGCATATCTTTTTATACGTTCCAGACTATGTCTTACACCATTGACCTGTACCGCAGAAAGATTGAGCCCGCTCGCACTTTTTTGGATTTTGCCCTTTACGTCACCTTTTTCCCGCAGTTGGTCGCCGGGCCGATTGTGCGCGCCCACGATTTAATCAGCCAGTTTTACGAGCAAAAGAAGGCTACCGTGAATCAGTTTATCTGGGGTGCTTTTTTGCTCACGCTTGGGTTGTTCGAAAAAGTGGTGCTGGCAGACACGCTATTGTCGGGTGCATCTGACGACGTTTTCAGCGCCGGAAAGCCTTTGCACATTTTGGATGCCTGGACAGGTACCCTGGCCTTTGCCGGTCAAATCTTTTTTGACTTTGCCGGCTATTCCAGTTGTGCCATTGGCATCGCTATGATGCTGGGCATCACCCTCGGGGATAACTTTTTATATCCTTATGGATCCATCGGTTTTTCCGAGTTCTGGCGTCGCTGGCACATCTCGCTGTCCTCCTGGCTGAAAGACTACCTCTATATTCCGCTGGGCGGCAACCGTTTTGGCCCATCGCGCATGTACATTGCCCTGATGCTGACCATGTTGCTGGGCGGTTTATGGCACGGTGCAGCCTGGACCTTTGTTGCCTGGGGCTTTTTGCACGGTATTTATCTGGTGATTGAGCGACTGCTTAAAAGGTATGTCAAGGTTGACATCAACTGGTGGAATGGTGCCCTGTTGGCCTTGTTCACCTTTTTTCTGGTCAACCTGACCTGGGTGTTTTTCAGGGCGGAGGACTTCGCCTCAGCGGGCATCATGCTCCAATCCATGCTTTATTGGCATCCGGAAGGTGCCAAAATTCTGGGCCATTTCGACATTATCAAGGTCTTAACCATCAGTGCTTTGTTGTTTGCTTCGCACTACTACATGCGGCACCATACGCTGATGATGCTGGCAAAGAACATTCACCCCTGGATACTTGGGGTGGTATGGGCATCCATGTTGTTCCTGATGGCCATTGCACAGAGTGCCGGCGAGCAGTTCATTTACTTTCAGTTCTGAACATTTGTTCAACCCCCGATCCGGATCATGCTCCGCTGGGTAAAGTCTTCGCGCGAGAGCTGCGAAATTTCTTCTACCCCTCCGTGGCGGGCGTGCTTGGCGTGAATGCTCTGGCGAATGAGCATTTCCACGTTTTCGCCTTGGCGCAGCGGGGTTAGCAGGTCCAGTTCATCGTCGCTGAACAGACAGTTGCGGATTTTACCGTCTGCGGTCAGGCGGATGCGGTTGCAGGTATCGCAGAAAGGCGCCGTCATGGAGGCAATGATGCCAAAAGTGCCAAGCCCGCCCCGAACGCGGTAGGCGCGTGCGGTGTCATGCACGTCATCTTGTACCTTTTCCAGTGTAAAATGCGCTCTGGCGCGCTCCAGGACGGTGTGGAAGGGCAAAATCTGGTCCCAGCCCCACTCGTTGCCGTTAAACGGCATGAATTCAATGAAACGGACGTGAATCGGCTCGCGGGCGCTCCAGGCGATGAAGTCTTCTATTTCGTCCTCGTTTTTGCCCTTGAGCAGCACCGCGTTGACCTTGACGCGGAACTTGCGTTGCACCGCCACGTCAATGGCCCTTCGAACGGCGTCAAAATCATCGCGTTTGGTCAGGGCCAAAAATTTAGCGGGCTGCAGGGTGTCCAGGCTAATGTTGATGGACCGCATGTCGCAGGCTTCCAGCAGCTCCCAAAGCGGTTCCAAAAGCGTGCCGTTGGTCGTCAGGCTCAGGCTCAAATGGGGCGTTAGGGTTCGAAGGGCGGCGAGGCCTTGCGCGATCTCGGCAAAATCTTTTCGCACCAGCGGTTCACCGCCCGTCAGCCGAATTTTGTTTACCCCCAGATGAACGAAAATGCGAGCCAGAGCCAGCACTTCTTCGGCAGACATGTAGTGCTGCCGACCGAGCAACGGAACCCCTTCCTCCGGCATGCAATACGTGCAGCGCAGGTTGCAGCGCTCCGTCAGCGAAATGCGCAGGTAGTTGTGCACCCGGCCAAAACGGTCCAAAAGGGGTTGTACAGACATGCCTCTGCAAAGCTAAGCCCCTAAGCCCGATGTTAAAGTTTTGCGCCAGTTCAGGGACACCTTGCTACCTTTCTCGTTCAAATTGCCCCATTGCCTGCGGTCCGCTTCACTTCAGCCCTTGGCCGATTTTTTCCCCCGTTTGGGCCAGACCACCCTGCCAGGCGGCACGGTAGCGGAGTTGCTCCAGGGCGCCGAAGCGCAATTCCCGGGCCTGCGCCGCTGCCTGCTTGAAGACCACGGGGCCCTTCGCCAGCACATCAACATCTTCGTGAACGGCAAGCGCATCCAGGAACGCGATCGCTCAACCGACGCGCTGACCGAGCGCGATGA